>JAFGHX010000421.1 GCA_016929905.1 Kiritimatiellia bacterium | reverse complement strand
CGACAAGCCGTTCGTAGTCAAGCCCGTTCAGCCGCAGGCTGATCGGCCTCCGGCCGAAAGGGCTGTTCTGCTCGTCCGAAGAGCGCCATTCGACACTAGCCTGGTCTATTCATGAACGTCGTCGCGAGGGCGCAAAGATGGCGGCACATCAAGGGGCGCGTGCCGGCGGCCGGGCGTATTTCTTCTGGACAGGGGGCGGTTAAGCGGGTAAAAGGGGCGGAATACTCTTTGAAGGGGGGGGGTGGTGGCCGGGACCTGAACGACTGTCCGCCGATTGCAAGTCCTTTGCGCACGATGTCACGGGGCGGACGTGGCGGCGTACGGGGCGCCATGACAACAACTCTGCTCGGAGCAGACTATCGGGAGACCAGACGTTGAAACAGAAGCTCATGTTGATCGGATTTGTGCTGGCGGCGGCGGCGATGCTGCAGACACGGGTGTTCGCCGCGGATGAGGCTGAGGCGCCGGAAGCCAAGCTGTACGGCACCTTGGATGTTTCGGTGGAATACGAGGACGACGGGGAGGACGGGAGTCTGTACCTCTCCAGCAACTCCTCACACATCGGGTTCAAGGGCTCGGCAGAGCTGACCGAAGGTCTGAAGGGGGTCTGGCAGGTGGAGTGCCAGGCGAACCTGGACGAGACGGGCGCGGAGTTTGCCAGCCGCAACACCTACCTCGGCCTGGCCTGCGCGGGCGGGACGCTGGCGGTCGGTTACCATGACACGCCGTTCAAGAGCCTGGGCCGCAAGGCGGACCAGTTCAGCAATCATGTCGGCGACTCGCGCAACATCATCGGGATCACCGATTGCGGCTGCGATCTGCGCGCTGCCAATGTCCTGATGTACACCTCGCCCACGCTCGGCACAGACACCGCCAAGGTGCAGGCCAAAGTGGCCTACACCACTGAGGACGGCGCCGAGGACAGCAGCCTCGTCAGCGGGACGGTGATCGCCGATGTCGCCGGTTTGACCGTCGGCGCCGGCTATGAGGAGCACGGCGAAGCGATGGCCGGCACCGATCTGGACGGCGACGACGTGATCGACACGACGAAGGGCGAGAACGCCGTCCGCCTCGTGGCCGCCTACAAGGTCCAGAACCTGAAGGTCGCCGGGTTGTACGAGATGGTCAGAGACTCCGGCGGCATGGACGGCGCGGACCGCGACAGTTGGGGCGCCGGGCTTGCCTACACGATGGGCAAAGCCACGGTCAAGGGCCAGTACTACTCGACCGACGGGCTGGACACCCTGGACGACGCCGGCGCCAGCATGGTTTCGCTCGGGGTCGACTATCAGATTGCGGCCAAGACCACGGTCTACGCGATCTATGCCGCGGCGGCCAACGACGAAAACTCCCGGCTGCGCGTGACCGGCGGCGGGCACGGCGACAAGATATCGCCGGCCGCGGCGGGCGACGATCCCTACGGCGTCGCCGTCGGTGTGATGCACAAGTTCTGAGCCGGGGCAGCTCGTGTCCGCCGGGCGGTGCGCCCGACCGGCGGCGTATGAAATGCAGGAGGCCACGCCGCGCGGCGTGGCCTCCTGCATTTTCGGGGCGCGGCAATCGCCGCGACGGCATGGCCGAACGGCGTACCGCCCGGGCCCGCGGCCCGGAGGAAGCGGCGGGACGCCGCTTCTACTGTGGATGCGCGTCTATTCCGTGCACGGTCAGAATGAGGTGCTCGAAGGTCTTGACGATCTCGCCGACATACTCACGCACGGCTTTTACGCTGCCGGGCAGTGCGTAGACGAGGGTTTGGCCTTTCACCCCGGCCACGCTGCGGCTGAGCAGCGCGTTCGGCTTTTCCGCGCCGAATTTGAGCCGGATGGCTTCCATGATGCCCGGGATCGTTTTCTCGCAAAAGGCCGTGACCACCTCCGGCGTGGTGTCGCGCGGCCCGACCCCGGTTCCGCCGGTGGTAAAGACGGCGGCAGCCCCATCCCCTACGGCGCCCTGCAACTCCGCGCGCAGGGCCTCGGCGTCATCGGGCAGCAACACGCGACGGAGCGTCGGATGCCACCGCTTGCCTTTGAAAAAGTCCCGCAGTCGCGCCTCGATCTCCGGGCCGCTCCGGTCTTCGTACTCGCCCCTGGCCGCGCGGTCGCTGAGCGTCACGATCCGGATCTGGAGCGGCCGGGCGCGGTAGACGAGTTCGTCCCCTGCCCTCAGCGTTCCGCCCTTGAGCACCCGGCAGAAGAGGCCTTCCTTCGGCATGGCGCACTTGCCGACCTCCCGGAAGATGGCGCAGGCGTCGCCGTGACAGGCCTTCCCGATCTGCGTCACTTCCAGCAGGATGTCCCGGCACGTGAAGGTATCCAGAACGGCCACGTCCCGCAAATCCAGGCCTTGCGTGGTGATGTTCTCGGCGAATTCGCCGGGCGCCGTTCGCCGGCCGGTGTCGGCGACGAACCGCTCGATGCTCTCCAGGGCCAGCAGACTGACCTGTCGGTGCCAGTGCCCGGCGTGTGCATCGCCTTGGATGCCGCGTTCGCCGAGCGTGATCGCGGCCACGGGATGCTTGCGGGTGCCCGTCTGCTCGGACAGGTTCACTGAAACGACTTTGAGCGTTCTGGCATCCGTCATCAACATCCTCCCCGAGAATTCGGCCGCGCAGGCATGCCTGCCGGCGTTCCCTGGCCCTCCCCTCAAGCGAACGTTCACGGCACCGTCGAGCCCCCTCGGCGCGCAGGCAGGAATGCCTGCGCTACTTTCCTCCTCTGACGGTCGACTCTTCCTTCTTCTTCTCCACCAACCGTATCTCGCCGATCCGCATCGTCTTGTCCGCCGCCTTGCACATGTCGTAGATCGTCAGAGCGGCGACCGCGACGGCCGTCAGCGCCTCCATTTCGATGCCCGTCTTGTCGGTGCATACGGCCGTCGCCTGAATCGCGACGACGTCGTCCCGAACATCGAAGTCGACGCATACCTGCTCGATCTCGATCGTGTGACACAACGGGATAAGGTCCCAGGTCTTCTTGGCGGCCGCGATGCCGGCTATCCGGGCGGCGGCCAACACGTCGCCCTTCCGGACGAGCTGGTTTCGGATCAGCCGAACGGTTTCCGGCTGAAGGAAGATCTTGCCCTCCGCCCGCGCCGTCCGTTTCACCTCGGGCTTGCCGGAGATGTCCACCATGCGCGCCGCACCGGACTCGTCAACGTGAGACAGTTCGCTCACTCAACACCTCCCGCACGACGGACATGGAAGGGTGGAACAATGGAAGGATGGGGGCAGAGTGACCGGTGCCGCATTGGCCCATTGCTCCAACCATCCACTCCCCCACTCTTCCACTCCCCCACTCTTCCAGCCTTCCATGCTTCCACTCTTCCACGCTTCCACGCTTCGAGCTAGCCGCCAATCTGGTACATAGGCCGCGTGCGGCAACTCGAGCCGCTTTCCGGTTTCAAGGCGACGGCATCCAGTATGGACTGCCGGATATGGCCGAAATCCACGCTCACCTCGTCTTCCGAAAACAGGCACGGCTTGAGAAAGCCGTCGGCGGTCAGCCGCAGCCGGTTGCATTCGGGGCATTTCGGCGGGCGTTCCGTGTGGAAATGGTCGTTCAAGTCGTGCCGGTCATAGAGAGAGAACTGCATGATCTTCTGGAGCCCGACGCCCTCGTTCTCGCAGAACCGGCGCATGGCTTCCACGTCTGCCTCGGTGGTCTCGGCGGTGATCACCATGTTGATTTTGATCGGGGTCAATCCGGCGGCGCGGGCCGCCTCGAGGCCGGCAAGCGCCTCGTTCAGGTCGCCACCCCGCGTGATCTCGCGATACCGGCGCGGATCGAGCGTATCGATGGAAATATTCACCCGGTCCAGCCCGTTTGCCCTCAGGACCGCCGCTTTGCCGGCGAGCAGGGTCCCGTTCGTCGTCATGCACAGCTCGTCCAGCCCGTCGATCCGCGCCAGTCGGCCGACCAACGTTTCGATATCGCGCCTGATCAGGGGTTCCCCGCCGGTAAGCCGCACTTTCCGGATGCCGAGCGCGACGGCCTCACGCGTGAACGCTTCAATCTGCTCGTAGGAGAGGATCTGGTCATGCCGTTTCAGAGGCACGCCGGCCGCCGGCATGCAGTACACGCACCGGTGATTGCAGCGATCGGTGACCGATATGCGCAGATAATCGATTGTTCGGTTAAATCTGTCGAACATCGACGGGGCTTCCTTCCGGCAGTTCGGCAACGCCGAGTGGAATGCAGATGAGGCCGTCGGCGCGGCACAGCGCATGCACGTGCGCGGAGCCATGGTAGCCGACGGGGCTCACGCGTGAGTCACGGACGACCACGGGAATCCAGGAGGCGCGTTCCGTCTTCTTGCGCCTGACAGGCTCGGCGAGCGGCAGGCGGACGGTCATCGGCCGGTAGTCATGCCCCATCATGGCGAACAGGAACGGCTTCACGAGGATCTCAAACAGAACAAAGGTCGATACGGGATTGCCAGGCAGTCCAAAGCAGAACGACTCGGCCATCCAGCCGAAGACCGTCGGCTTTCCCGGTTTAACCGCGACCTTCTCGAAGAGCAGCTCGAACCCGTTGTCTTTCAGGATGGCGCGCACGAGATCGAACTCGCCCTCGGATACGCCCCCGGAGAGCAGGATGACGTCGTTGGCGGCCATCGCCGCCTTGACGGCGGCGTCGGTTTCCGATTCGGTATCCCCCGCAATGCCGCCATAGTCGGGCACGGCGCCCATGGCGCGGACCTGCGCGCAGAGCTGGTAGCCGTTGCTGTTCCGGATCTGGCAGGCGCCCGGACGCGCGTCGGGCTCGACGAGTTCGCTTCCCGTGGCGATCACGCCGACCCGGGGCCGTCTCGCGACGCTTGGCCGCGTGCAGCCGACCGAGGCCAGCACGGCGATATGCTGGGGTTCGATCCGGTCGCCGCGCCGGAGCACGACGGAGCCGGCCCGGACATCCTCGCCCTTCAGGCAGATGTTGTCCGCCGTCCGGCCGCCCGTGAAGCGCATCGTGTGTGGCGCGGGCCGCTCGGTGTATTCGACCATCACCACGCAATCCGCGCCTTCCGGAACCATGGCCCCGGTCATGATCTTGGAGCATTCCCCCTTGCCGATCGCTCGGGTCGGCGGGCGGCCGGCGGGAACAGTCTCCAGGACAGTCAGTTCCGCGCCGAGATCTTCGCGCCGGCACGCGTAGCCGTCCATCGCAGACTTGTCGAACGGCGGCATGTCCATGTCGGAGGTCACGTCCTCGGCCAAAATCCGGCCGAGCGCGTCGCTGAGTCCGACCGCTTCGGCGGGCAAACGGTGAACGTTGGCCATTGCCGTCTCATACGCCTGTTCGAACGGTATCATGCTGCCCCTGCGCCCCATGGTCGATGGTCGATGGTCAATGGTCGATGGTTGATGGTTGATGGTTCATGTCCACCGCACGCCCCGACATTCGTCGGGGCTGGCGGATCCGCCAGCGCGGCTCTGCCGCGCGGGGGGCGGAGTTGATGGTTGACGGTCGCGCGCCACATAGGTTTGGTAGTCGGCCTCGGTGTTCAAGTTGGCGAGCCTGTCCGGGTTCGGGGCGTCCAGATACTTGACGCGGCAATGCTCAAACACGGCGCGGACCTTGCGTATGCCCGCGTGGAGCAGTTCGGTCATCTTGCCGGCCAGCTCCTTACGATACACGGCAAACAGCGGCTCGAGCAAGTCATTCCCGGTCCTTGGCACGACGGCGTCGAAGCCGGCGGCTTCGGCCAGCATCTGCCGCGCGAACGGAATATCGAGATCCGGCATATCGCAACCGAGAACCAGATTCAACTCGTGCCCAGAGGCATGCAGTGCCGAGGCGATCCCCATCAGCGGGCCCTGCCCGGGAGCGCCGTCGGGCACGACAGGCAACCCGAGGAAGGCGTACTTGGCGGGATCGTTGGCGCTGATCAGGATCCGCGGGAACTGCCCGCGGAGCTGTTCGCAAACGTACTGGATCATGGGACGTCCGCAGACCGGGAGCATACTCTTGTCCTGCCGCATGCGCCGGCTGTCCCCGCCGGCCAGCACGATGGCCGAGGCGTCTTCGCGCAGCGTCCATCGCGCACCGTCCCAATTGATGGTTTCGAGGTCGATGTCGAACCGCTTTCCATCGGAGAGCAGCATGCGGTCAACGTATTTTCGCACCGCTGCCGCGGACGCCTTGCATGCCGTCTCGTCGGGATCGCGGGCCATGAGGAAGAGGCCGGGCCACACGGCGGCACGCAGGCTGTTGGACTCACAGATCAGCGGGCGGTCACGGCCTGTCTCGGCGAGCAGCGCGGCCATTCCCTCCTCGAGGTGGTCCCGCATCACTCTGAGCCAGAGCACGCGCGCCGCACCCGCGGCCAGCAGGCGGGAGGTGTCTTTCCCGGATCCCGGATCGTTCTCTTCGGTGATGCCGTACTCGCCGGTGAGCGACGAGCACACGCCGCACCCCTTCCCGCCCCGCGGGCAGGTCCCGTCCTTCTCCCGAATCGTCGTCACCTTCAGCCCGATCACCCCATGCGCGGCTCCGAACCGGCGCAACAGGCTGCAGGCAAACTCCGTCTTGCCGACGTTCCGGCCGGTGGACCCGATCATGAGCATATTGGGCAGCGTGATCATTCCGGGAAACGGCACCTGAATCACCCCCACCGCCGCCAGTTGATATGTCGAAGCCGACATATCGAACCACGAAACGGGCCAACAGGCAAGCCCGAAAAACGGAAACGATCCGGGTGCCAGACCGGCCGTGAGCGCGTATGAGTGAGCCGTCTTCGTCCGGAGGCGCAAGCGCTCGGGACTTCGCCGCGCCACGCAACCGCCTATACCGGGTCGCACACTGCAATATGCCGGCACAGATAGCGCAGATTTGCGACAGGGGATGGCGATAGCCGGAGCCATCCACACGACGCCTAGCGGGCTCCAGGAGAGGGCGGCAGCAAGTCTGCGTGGTTCGCGTGCATCCACTCCAGACGGAACCCTTCAGCTCGAACGAGCACGGCGCATAGTCTCAACACGGCGTTGTAGGCGATGCCAAAACGCCAATCCGGCGAAATCGTGCCCTCCGCGTCTTTCAGATCGCGCAGCACGATCGCAAGCAGGTTCCCGATCTCTTTCGGGCTGGTTGGCTCCATCTTCAGCCAGCCGTTAGCTGCCCATTGACTCAAGGTCATCCTGAGTCCCTATGATGAAGATCTTGGGGCCGCTCAAAACGTGGGTTACGAAGTGGTCGGCTTCTCGTGCGCGGTTGCGATATTCGTCCGCTCTCATGACATTGGTGTTAATCTCACGCCCGATGACTTCCGCCGCTCCGGAAAGGAGCGCAGACAACTCCCTTAACGTCACAGAACCGATCACCATCAGGTCGACATCGCTCTACGCCGTCTCCCTGCCAGCCGCGACTGACCCGAAGACGAAAGCCAGATCTACACCCTCGGAGGCCAACCGTCCGCGCAACACGTCAGCCAGGCCGGACGTCTTGAGGACGAGTCCCCGGATTTCGGCGAACAGCGGGTGATTGCGGTTCGCCGTATAGTAAGTGCGATTGCTTTCGCGACGCCGATCAAGGAGCCCCAGCCCCGCGAGGTTCTTCAGCTCTTGACGGACGGCACTTTCGCTCAAGTTGGCACGTCGGACGATTTCACGGTTATGCAATTCGACGGTGTCCGGACCGAACAGAATCCGCAGTATCTCCGCACGCACTCGGGACGAAAGGATTTCAGCCAGCATGGCCATATGCGCGTTTATGCCGCGCAATTGCGCGGTATGGCAACGCATTTCTTCTGTTTTCTTTCTCAGACGGAATGACGGGGCTGGGATCAGCGAAATGAACAACTGAAACGTCTCGCCGCTAAATGGCCGAGCGGCGCTTCACTTTGCGGGCAAGCCTGATCATTTGGGAAAATGGCGCCTATAGGCTCTGTGGACGGCCTTTTCCACATCGGTGCGGAATCTTGAGTAGGTCTGCAACCAGCGTTTCCCCGCCTGCGTGAGGCAGGTTCCGCCGTGGTTCGGGCCGCCGCGGCTCTTCGCAATGAGGTCCTCGCCGAGACACCGCTCCGCCTTCTTGAGGTCACCCCACGCTTTGCGATAGCTCATTTGGAGCGATTCGGCCGCCGCTCGCAGCGAGCCGTTCCGTTCGATGGCGTCGAGCAACCGCCACTTCCCGTCCCCGAACACGCCTTCGGCCCGTGGGGTCGAGAGCCACAGCTTCATGCCGGGGCTGAAATCCGTCTTTCGCGGCGCACTCATTTGAAACATCCCAACTGGCACCTGCAGATGCGAATGCCCTCGGCGTTGCAGACGCGCATGACGGCCGTCTTCTTCACCCCGTGTTCGGCGGCAATGCGGAAAGCCTCCGCACAGGTCAGCTTTCGCCGGCCGTTTTCGTCAAACGCGGCGTCCAGCACGCTCTTGCGGAGTTGCTCGTCCTTCATGCCGGTTCTCCTTGCGCGCCTGGTGATATGTCGAGCGCGACATATCGAACCACAAACACGCGGTGGAATCAAGCGCAAAGCGGCGGTTGATCCCCGCGGACGGGCGAGTTGGTCCGCGCAGAGAAGCAGGCCGCGCGGCCCTATCCGCGCCCGGCCTGCGTCCGGTTCAGGGCGCACGGCCGTCCTGCGGCGCCCGCTCGGCGGGTCAATGCCCCGATCGGAATACCAGATGCCGCCAGGCGCTCGGGCTCCCGCCGGAGTCCCTGTGCCCGGTCTGTTGGCGGCCCTCTTCGGCCAACGGCATGATCCGGACATTGCGGTACCAGACGGCCTGGCCATGGTCCTGAAAGCCGATATGCCCTTCGCGGGGCATGTCCTTGTACGCCGTATTGAATTTGTTCTTGGTGCCGTCCGGGTTCTTGTGCGGCTGTGTCCACCGATCGAGGTCCATCTCGATGACGGGGGCGCCGTTGAGGGCCACGTGGATCTTGTTGGCTCGGCACGTGACGGTGATGTGGTTCCAGCGGCCGGGCGGTCTGACCCGATTCTCGGTTGGCGCGAGGCAATCATAGACAGCACCGCAGTCGTGTTTGCCCGCCTGTGCCTTGCGTGAGGAATCAAGGATCTGGACCTCGATTCCGGTCTGGACGGGGTTGCCCCTGTTGCCGGTCCGAATGAAGATGCCGCTGTTGGTCCCTTTGGCCAGCTTGAAATCGAGGTCCAGGACGAAATCGCCGAACCGGTCCTCGGTCCATATGTACCCGGATTTCGGCCGCCAGGTGAGTGTTTCGTCCTCGACGAACCAGCCGTCCTTTCGGCAGATCCAGCCCTCGAGGTCGCGACCGTTGAGCAGGCGACGCCATCGGCCTTGCTGCAACACGGCATCGGCCTTGACACTGGGTGCGGCATCGGCCGGCAGGTCGCCGAGCGCGTACTGGATCCCGTCCAGGTAGAAGGCGAGCAGGGCCGGGTCCCAAAAGATCTCGTTGCGGTGCCCGAGCGAACAATAGAAGACGCGCCCCTTCTCGTACTCGCGGATCCAAGCGACGGCGAAATCGCCGTCCTTGCGCCCGATGTTCTTCTTGCTCATGTCCGTCTTGTCGGCGTCCAGGCTCAGCAGCACGCGCAGGTTTTCGCGCGAGTAGGGTGTCTTGAACTGGTAGATCTCGTCTTTGACCTGAAAACCGGGCGCCTCGAAACGCCAACACAGCGGGTGGGTCGGGTCTTCCACTTTCACGGCGACCGCTTCGTTCCAGGGGTGCCCGGAGAACAAGCCGCCCATCATCGCCGCCGCCTCGGGCCAGTCGTAGAAGTTGTCTGTTGCCGCGTGGAGGCCCACGAGGCCTTTGCCGCTCTTGACGAAATCGAGCAAAGCTTTCCGGTGCTCGGGGTTCGCGAATTTCAAGCGCGTGGTATTGTTGAACGCGACGGCGTCGAACTGTGCGAGGGTGTCGGAGTCGAACACAGCCATGTCTTCGCTGAGGACCGTCTCGTAGGCGCCGCTCTTGCGGCCGAGGATTTCGACCGCTTTCGCCGCGACGGGTATCGAGCCGTGCACGAAGCCCTGGCAGAGACTGAAGACGAGCAGTCTGCGCGGCTTCTCGGGTTTCGCGCGCGGTTTGGCCGGCGCGGCGGCCTCCATCTTCGCAATCTGCTGCGGCGACGCCGGTTTCGGCGCTGCGGCGGCGCTCGGCGCCTGGCGGCAGAGCAACAGCATGCCCGCGGCGATCGTCAGTTTGAGAGCTCGTTTCATGGCGCTCCTCCCTATGGGCCCGCGCAAGAACAATTCCACATTTCTGCGCGAACCCTATGCCAGCATTCTTCTGATCTTGACCAGGTCTCTGAGAACGGGCCGCCACTCGCGGCGCGGGTCGAGGCGTGTATCGGGGTCGCACGACCACTCGACGGGAAATTCGCGCACCGCGAACCCGGCCCGCAGCGCGCGGCACAGGATTTCCACGTCGAACATGAACCCGTCCGTCACGCACTGGCGGTACAGCTTGCGTGCGACGGGCCCGACGTAGAGCTTGAACCCGCACTGGCTGTCGGTAATCCGGCGCGGAATGCCGGACACGACGCGAGCGGCGAGCCGGAACAGGACCGAGAGCATGCGGCGCCGGAGCGGCTTGGGCCGGCAGATGACGCTGTTGCGCAGGTTGCGGGATCCGTGTGCGATCTGGCAGGCGCCGCCGCGGAGCAGATCCAGCCC
The DNA here is from genome assembly GCA_016929905.1 of Kiritimatiellia bacterium. Taxonomy (GTDB): domain Bacteria; phylum Verrucomicrobiota; class Kiritimatiellia; order JAFGHX01; family JAFGHX01; genus JAFGHX01. The sequence goes on along the minus strand of JAFGHX010000421.1, from coordinate 6,763 downwards.
GCGCACGGCGTTGTCGAACGGGATGCACAGGCCGCTGTCGGCAAACATCGTGTACTTGCCGCGCGTTTCCTTCATCCCGGTCCGAACCGCGTATCCCTTGCCGCGATTCCCCTCGTAGCAGATGACGATGTTGTCTATCCCCGCCGGCACCCGGGCACGGCCGGCCTCTTCGGCGGTGCCGTCGGTACTGCCGTCGTCGACGACGATGATCTCGCCGCTCAGCCCCTGCGCCGCCAGGAACGCCGCGGCCGCCTCGACATCGCCCCGGATCTTGGCCGCTTCGTTCAAGGCGGGAATCACGACGGACAAATCCAGAACGCGGGTCACGATCTCATGGTCGCCGGATGCCACAATTCCTCCTCACCAGGCAAAACGGAAGCGTGGAAGGATGGAAGAGTGGACGATTGGGGAAATGCAACACGGACGCACATGCCTGTCGCCGTCGCACCTTCCACTCTTCCACTCTTCCACTCTCCCATTCCTCCACTCTCCCTCTCCGTCACTCTCCCTCTCCGTCACTTCTTCTCGACAACCCAGATATTGCGGAACACGACAGGGTTCCCATGCCCCTGCAGATAGAGGGGGCCGGGCTTGGGGTCCTCCTTCCATCCGCCGCCGGTCGGCCCCGCTATCTCGACCTGGTCGTGGATGAGCACGCCGTTATGCCGGACCGTCGCACGGGCCTTGGCGGTCTTGTTGCCGGCCTCATCGAACCGCGCGGCGGAAAAAACGATGTCATAGGTCTGCCAGGCGAGTGGCGGGAAGCACATGTTCACGAGTGGCGCGGCCGTCTTGTAGATGCCGCCGCACTCGTTATCCTTGCCCTCAAGGCCGAAGGAATCGAGCACCTGGACTTCGTACCGTTTCTGCAGGTAGACGCCGCTGTTTCCGCGTGCCTGCCCGCGCGCAAACGGTTTGTAGGGCGCACGGAACTCGAGGTGGACCGCGAAATCGCGGAACGCGCGTACGCTGGTGGCGTTGGCCTTCAGCAGGCCGTCGTCCGTCAGGCTGCCCGGCTTGAAGTTCGCGGCCGACGTGCCGTCGAACAGGACGAGGGCGTCAGGCGGCGGTTTCGCGGCCAGTGTAGGGCTCATTCTCTCGACCCGGGTCAACGCACCCATCTCCGTGCCGCCCGGATCGGAAAGGCTCATGACGCCGGCGCGAATGCCGGCCGTCCACGGTTTGCCGGGGAACAGGGTGATCCCGTCCTGTTGCGTGTGGCCTTCCATCCGGGTCTTGCCCTTGGCCTTCTCCCACCCGTCGCCCGGCAGGCCGCCGGGATAGAAGACGGCCCGAAACCTGTGGTCGCCCAGCGCGATGACCTGCACGCCGGTCTTGCGCCGCGATTCGCCGACGAGCAGCGAGCCGGCGTACTCGCCCTGAACGAGAAAGTCGGGGTCCTGTGCCGCCGCCACCGCGGGGTCGGTATAGGCGATACCGGCTTGTTCCTTCTTCGTGTCGGGCGCCTGCTTCTGAGGCTCCGCCGCCATGGCGTTGGCGAACAGGGCCGTGCCGAGCCACAGGCCCGCGACTACTCGACGTGTATGCATGTTCCTCCATTCGTGTTCATCGGGGTTCGTTCGTGGTTCGTTCGCGTCTATTCGCGTCTATTCGCGTTCATTCGCGGTTCCGGCCTTCGTCCTGAGAAACGCCTCCCACAGGTCCCGGCGAACATCGAGCGCAAGCAGGACTTCGGGACGAAGCCCGTAATACTCGGTCTGGTACGCGCTGTTCAGCCGCCGGCGCAACGCCGCCTCCCTGTCGGGCGCCACGATGGCGACGGCCGGTTCGACGGACAGGGGTACGGCGTCCGGCTCGGTCCAGTAGCCGACATGGGTGAAGGCACGCAGGTACCAGGGCAGCGGCCACTGGTCGTGCGGATCGGCAACGACGGCGATGAACATCGCCTGCGAATCGGGGGCGACGGCCGCGATCTGGGCCACGCGCGCGACCAGGTTCAGGAAATCGGGACTGGTATGCGCATAGACGTAGGGGTTTCGCGGATCGGCGCGATATCGGCCGTTGGCACGATGCGCCTGCAAGCCGAGATGCGCGAGCCCGGCAACGAGCAGGGCGGCGAGCGCCACCTTCGCGAAGCGGCCCGGCGCTCTGGTGAGGAGCGACCAGGCGCCGACGCCCGCCAGGAGAATCATGCCGTGCAGGAAGGAGAGCGCACTCCACGGTGTCTTGTAGGGAATGGCCGAATAGAGAATGGCGCTGAGCAGCGCGTACACGGCCAGGAAGCGGAGCAGTGCGGGACGGACGCACGGCGGGGACACGGCGCCGCCGGCCGGCGGATCCGCAGGGGAGCGGGCGACGCATGCGGCCGCACACCCGCCGGCGGCAAGGACGAGAATGATACCCTCCGTCCACACCGGGCCGGCGCCGAACCTCGCCCAGCCCAGGATCTGCAGGTAGTAGAACCAGGGGTGCACATGGACCGTGTCGCGGCCCGCGGAGCGGGCCATGTACGTGGCGTAGGTGAGCAGCGAGTCCAGAGGTCCGCGCGCATTGGAAAAGAACGAAGAGAAGAACAGGGCCGATACGCCGGCGGCCACGCCGAGCGCGGCGAGCAAAGGGCCTGTGCGAAGCGGCTTCGCGGCAGGCAGGCGCTCGCCGCGCCAACGCCCCCAGAGGACCGTGAGGATGAGGGCTCCGGCCATGGCGGCATAGGCGATGACGCAGGTCTCCTTCGTGGCGTGCATGAGGCCGGCAAACAGGCCCGCAAGCAGCGCCCAGCCCGTCGAGCGGGAGAGGAGGTAGCGCCACCCGGCGACGATCAGCCCGAAGGTGAAGAAGACCAGCAAGGTTTCCTGGATATAGAACCGGCTGTAAAAGACCATCGCCGGCGAGAGTGCGGTGAACAGCGCACTCACAACGGCCGCGCCATGCCCGACGGCGTCGCGGAAGGCGAACAGGAGCAGGATCACGCCGCACCCGAAGAGCACGGGCAGGATTCGAAACGAGACTTCCGTGGTCTGCGCGAAATCGCGCCCGGCCGTCAGCCAGGCGAACGGCAGGGACAGGTAGTACAGGGTCGGCCCGTGGTGTTCGTTCGGGTCGTAGCGGTAGTATCCCGACTCCATGAGCATCCCGCACTTCACGGCCTGGTTCGCCTCGTCCACGTGCATGGGGCGCCGGTCAAGCGCCGGGAGGCGCAGGGCCAACGCACCCACGGCTGCAAGCGCAAGCCAGACTCCAGATATGACGGCACGGTTCGGCATCGCCGGACTCCCCGACAGGTCCAGGGCGCAGAGAGACAGACGCGAGGGTATAACACGGAAAGAAACGCTTCATTCAACAGGGCGACGCGCCTACTCGGCGGGCTTGCCGTAGATCTCCACTTCGACGTAGTGGTTCATTTCGTCGGCCGTGCTGCCGTTGCTGTACAGGCGCACATAGCGTGCCCGGGCGCCCTTGGCGTCGATCAACCGGCCTTCGTAGGTCTCGATGTACTCTTGATCCTTGCCGATGCCATGGCCGGAGGAATTGTCGTGGTCGTTGTTGTAGAGAGTGCGCACGTTCATGATGAAGTCCGGGTCGTCGGCCACCTGCACGATCACATCGCGGTAGACCCGCGCCTGCGCATGGAAGTGCCAGAGGAGAATCGCATGGACCGCCGACACGGCTTCGAGATCGATCTGCACATGCTGCGTGCCGGGGCCCAGCTCCACGTAGCTGCCGGCGGCGCCCTCCTTGTCGCCGTCGGTGACCTGCTCGACCTCGCCGACCACGGGCTCGTCATCGCTGCTGGTGACGGGCTTTCCGGCGGAAAGCAACTGGGTACCCTCCGGCACCATGAGCGGGGGGCGTGCCCCCTTACGGGGCGGCTCGAGATTGGGCGTGCGGATGTTCTTCGGCGTCCCCACGAACATGGGTTTCGGCAATTCGAACGTGAGTTCGACCCGGCCCGGCTTCGCCTGTTCGGTGCCGGGTTCCGCACACGCGGCCGCCCCGGCGAGGGCGGCTGACAACAAGCAACCGGCAAGCCTGCGCATCATGCATGAACCTCCTTCGGTATACCCCCCTCCCCCACACAAGTATAGCGCACCGGGCGGCGCCGTCCATGGCAAATGCCCGAAATGTGCGAGTCGCAACTTGCGCATTTCAACGGTTCAGGGTTGATGGACACCAGAGAACGAACGGCGCCTGCATCAACCATCAACCATCGACCATTGACCATCAACCATCAACCATTCCCCCCTCGCCTGGCCAAGCGACGACGGCGTCACGCTCGGGCAGCGGGTAGACGGTCTCGCCTTCCCGTACGCCGGCGGTGGCGGGCGCCAGGACGTGAACGGGTTGGCCGAGCCAGTCCAGGAGCAGGATTTTGTGCGGGCCCATCTCCTCGACGACGCTCACGGTGCCCGGTTGCGCGCCGCCCGCCACGGCTATGTTCTCAGCCCGAATGCCAAAGACACAACGGCTGTGCCCGCCGGGCTCGGCGGGGAACAGAGTGGCTCCGTTTTCGAGCACCCAATGGCCGCCGCGTCGAGTCGTCTGAAACAGGTTGATGCGAGGCTGTCCGAGCTGCAGGGCCACCGCCGGAGTGGCGGGGCGCCGATAGACGGTTTCCGGAGTACCGACCTGCAGGATTCGGCCTTCGGCGAGGACGGCGATGCGGTCGCCCATCGACAGCGCCTCGGCCTGGTCGTGGGTGACGAAGATCATGGGCACACCCAGCTCGCGGCGGAGGCAGACGAGTTCGACGCGCAAGACCTCGCGCAGCTTGGCGTCGAGATTGCTGAGGGGTTCGTCCATCAGAAAGATCCGGGGCCGCCGCACGATGGCGCGGCCGATGGTGACGCGCTGCATCTCGCCGCCCGAGAGGCGGCTGACGTCGCGATCGAGCAGTTCGGAGATCCGGAGCAGGCCGGCGGCCCATTCGACACGGCGCCGGATTTCATCCTCTCCGAGTCTCCTGGACGGGGCGCGGAGCGGGAACTCGAGGTTTTGCCGGACGGTCCACTGCGGGTACAGAGAGAAATTCTGGAACACGAGTGCCACGTCCCGTTCAGCCGGGGGCAACCCGGCAATCGACTGGCCGCCCAGTTCGAGGCGTCCCGCGTCGGGCCGTTCGAGGCCGGCAATGGTGCGAAGCAGCGTCGTCTTTCCGGCCCCGGTCGGTCCCAACACGACAAAGAGCTCGTCCTTCCCCACCTCGAGACTCACATCGTCGAGCGCCCGGGTCGAGCCGAAACGCTTCGTCACACCCGCCATAGAGAGGAACCGGTCGTTCACGTGCTGTCTCCGTTGTCCCGGCGCCGGCCGGATTCCGGATCGAAGATGCGGACATGGTCCGGGTGCAGTTGCACCCGAATGCGTTCGCCTTGCGCGAACGACTGCCGGGTATCGGCCCGCATGACGAGGCGGGCGCCCCCGCCCAGTTCGAGGTGGACGCTGCGGGAAGCGCCGAGATATTCGTCGAGGACGACGGTCCCGGCGAGCGGGCCGGCAGGATCCGGGCGCACGAATTCGCCGCGGATGCCGAGGACGGCCGCGCCGGGTGTGCCGCCGTGCGCGAGCGGGATTCGCGCATCGGAGTCGTGAGGCCGGAACACGGTTTGGCCGGTCTCCGCGGCCACCTCGCCCGGAAGCAGATTCATGCCGGGACTTCCGATGAAATCGGCGGTGAACAGCGACGCCGGCCGATCGTAGACGGCGAGCGGCACGCCGATCTGTTCCACGCGCCCCTCGTTCATCACCACCACGCGGTCCCCGAGACTCATCGCCTCTTCCTGGTCGTGCGTGACGTAGAGGGTGGTCACCTTCATGGCCAGATGCTTCTGCCGGATCCATTCACGCAGTTCCATGCGCTTGGCCGCGTCGATCGTGCCCAGCGGCTCGTCCATGAGCCACAGGCGCGGATGCCGGATCATGGCGCGCGCAACGGAAACCTTTTGCTGATCGCCGCCCGAAAGGTGGGCGGGATGCCTGTCGAGCAAATGCGTGATCCCCATTTGCTCCGCCGTCTCGCGCACGAGCCGTTCGCGTTCGCCGCGCCGCACGCCCGTATTTTCCAGAGGAAAGCTGAGGTTCCCGCGCACCGTCATGTGCGGGTACAGCGCATAGAACTGGAAAATGAACCCGATATCGCGCTTCGCCGGCCGCAGGGCGGTAACGTCCTCGCCGCCCATCAGGATACGGCCGGCCGTCGGTGTCTCCAGGCCGGCCACCATGCGCAGCGTCGTGGTTTTGCCGCAACCCGACGGGCCGAGCAGAACGACCAGTTCGCCCTTCTCGACCGCGAGGTCGATCCCGCGCACGGCTTCGGTGCCGTCCGGAAAGACTTTCCGCGCGGCTCTCAACTGCAGAAAACTCACGACGCCTCCGACCCGTTGACATGGGACGTGACAATGTGCAGGACGGTGAACAACAGGGTTGCGAAGAACCCGACGCGGAACCCGCCTGCCCACCAAGGCTGGATGATCAGCCCGATCCCGCCGGCCATGCCGGCCAGCGCCAGAATGTCCAACCGGCGGATCAGCCGTCGCACGCGTTGCATACGCCTCTCACCTCCAGCCCGCCCGAGCGGAACAGCGGAAGGCAGGAAGAATGGAAGGTTGGAAGCATGCGTGCTTGCCCGGCACGCTCACGGCTCTGCCGGCCGGCAACGAACGCGCCGGCAAACGCCCGCACTCTTCCACCCTTCCACCCTTCCACCCTTCCACCCTTCCACCCTTCCACCCTTCCACCCTTCCACTCTTCCACCCTTCCACCCTTCCACCCTTCCACTCTTCCACCCTTCCACCCTTCCACCCTT
>JAFGHX010000420.1 GCA_016929905.1 Kiritimatiellia bacterium | reverse complement strand
TCCTGTGATTCTTCCGCTCGTCGTCCGGGTCTGAATCGTCCACCGTAATCGTCGTCCGTAATCGTCGTCCGATTTCGCCCCACGGTCTTGGTCGACCGCCAGGGATGCGGTTCACGGTCACGATCGGGCGCTACGGATTCGGTCGACGATTACGCGCGACGATTACGGTCGACGACTTCCGGATCCATCTTTCCGTGCCGAACAACGACATGGCCTGTACGGATAGGTATCCCGGCCTATCCGGAGTTCAACCCAACTCCCGAACCGCAACCACCCAAAGCTCCGATCGGAAAGCCTGACGGTCTTTGCGCCCGGCCATGTGCCGCTTGTTGGCGGCCGGAATCCGACTCGTGATCGTCAATGTTGCCGCACGCAATCCAGAGCGGACCCCCGCTGCCCCCGGATCGGCGATTAAGACCAGCGATCAAGTATCGCGATTAGGAGTGGGATTAAGATGCGCGATGATCGCTCTGCGTTCGCAAGTCTTGATCGCACTCTTAATCGCGGATCTTAATCGCGAATCCCGGCGGAGCCACCGGAGGATCTCGTCCGGCTCGGAGGTTGCTCAACCCCTGTCTATCGTTCCTCCGCCAACAACGACATAGTCTGTACGGAAGAGAATGGCGAGGCTGTCTCAAGACCGCGGCTCGCGAGGAGCCCTCTTTTTCGACAGGCTCAACGTACGCCCTGAGTGCGGCTCACCACAGGTTTGAGCCACCGGCGATAGCGACGAATATCCAGCCTCTTGTTCGGCACGGACAACTTGACTCGAAATCTGATCCGGAAGAAACTTGCTCGAGAACTTACTCGAGAACTTGTCTCGAAATTTCGGCAACCGACCAACGAAGAACGAACGACCAAGTTGCGGAGCAAGTTCTCCACGAAGTTTCCCCGCAATTCCGGAGACAAACGCTGACTGAAGACTCGAGCAAGTTCTCGAGTAAGTTCTCGAGCAAGGTGGGAAAGAAGACCGATTGCCGAACCAGCGGCTCCACGCGACCGCGTACCGCGGCGCGTGAGCCGCGCCGTTCGGCACGGAAGAGGCGCGTGCCTGTCCCCAGACGTTGAAACGAGGCGACTGGGTCGCGGAGGGGCAGGATAGCCGCAAAACGGCACAAGAAGCGCAAAAGGAGAGATATGTTGCAGGAATTTGGGCGGGCTGCTTTGTGTGGAACCGAGTAGCACTGTAGCCTCTTGAAAGCAGCCCGCGCCAAATTCCTCCAACGTGCTTTCTTCCTATTGAACGCGCACCTTGGCCTTCTGTCTCTGCCTTTTGCGCCTTTTTGCGGCCATTCCCTTTGACGTCACCTTCGCGGGCGGGGTGTCGAAGATCTGACGCCCGTGGCGGAGAACCCGACCCTCCACACGAGACCGAACTGGAGAACGCCGGCATCGCCGTCGATCCTGTGTCCAAAACGCTCAAGCGCATGACCGCCAAAGCGCTGAAATAGCCGTGCCGCATCCCGCCTGCCCGGCCCCGACCGAACGGGGCGCGCTCACGGGACGGCGCGGAACGGAAACGGCAGCCAGAGCGTCGCCAATGGCAGGGTCTCATCACAGGCAATGGCAGTGCGAGCGCCGAGACCAACCGCATCCTCCTGCCCCACCCCAAGACAACATGGCGGCCAAGCGGCAGTGTAGTCTCATCCGAACTTCCGATCGAGAATACGAATCGCATTCCAGCTGGGAGGGACCAGGCTTGTTCGGTCTGCGCCGGCCGTGTTCTCACTCGTGACGCCAGGCCACTCAAGAGCCGCCAGCCCATACATGCAGTATTTACTACCACTACATCATGTTGTTCGAGTGGGTCTGTGCCGCGTCGGGTCCAGCCGGCAGGTTCGTTCCCATCCCCCGCACGAAAGCCTTCTCAGTTTCTAAAAAGTGCGAGGTGTGCCGTCTCGACATGGGGCTCGTCCTTGGCCAGACGGCCGCCTCAGGCTTGACAAAACACATCATATGGCGTAAAAAGGAGGCTGCCTCTGTTTCCCGCCAGATAAGCCGGGCAGCAAGCGGGGGTTGGCACGGAAAGTGCTCTTTTGGGACTAACCGAGTTGTCCGGGGATTGGTTTGCCCGCGCGCCGGCTGGCCAGACGCGGAGCGCGGTATGGAGGATCAAGGGTTGAAGATCGAGGAGGATCGAGGATCGAGGACCGCGGCTGGTGGCGTGCCGGCTCATTCGGCCGTTGGCGGCCCTGTCTCCGCGCGCCTTTGCCCGCGCGCATCGACGCTCTTCTCATTTTTCATTTTTCATTTTTCATTCTTCATTGCCGCCCAGCCATCCGCCGAGGGCGGCTGGCTGGGCGGCTACGCGTATCGCCGGCCGGTGACGGTGAGCGCCGGTCTGGTGCAGGGCGCGACGGACCTGACGAACTTTCCGCTGCTGGTCAGTTTCGCGGACGCGTCGCTGAAGGCGGCGGTGCATGGCGGGAAGGTGGGCACGCTGGAGGGTTACGACATCGCATTCACGGCGGGCGACGGCGCGAGCCAGTTGGACAGCGACGTGGAGTCGTACGTGGCGGTGACGGCGTCGAACGGCACGCTGTTCGCGTGGGTGCGGATGCCGGTCCTGACGAACGCGGCGGCGCATTCGCTGTACGTGTATTACGGCAACTCGACGATGACCGCACCGGCCGGCAACGCGGCGGGGGTCTGGGCCGACTACGTGGCGGTGTGGCATCTGGACTCGATCACGGAGACGAACCTGGACATGACGGGCCACCAGTACGACGGCTATGCGCGGGGGAACGCGACGTATCTGAGGGAAGGCCAGGTCGGCGTGTGCTACACGTTCGACGGGACCGGCGACTACATTCCGATCAGCAACCTGTACTACAACACGGCCGGCGGGATCGAGGAGATCATGGTCGAGTCCTGGGCGAAATCGTCGAGCGGGAACAACCAGACGATCGCCTCGTGGGACCGCAGCGAGACGTGGCGGCTGGCGATCAACGACGACGAGGGCCTGGGCCAGGTCGGCTGGGACACGAGCCACCCCGGCATCAACGATATGGGGACCTCGACCGCCTATTGCAACGGCGAGTGGCACCACATCGTCGGCTGGTTCAAGAACGGGGCCTCGCCGGACAAGATGCTGTTCGTGGACGGCTCGGTCATCGCCAGCGGCACGGTCGGCTCGGCGATCGGGACGACCTTGAAGCGCTACGGCTACATCGGCTGCCAGTCGGAGGCGGGCTCGTTCGATCCGGCCTGCGGCGGGTGCCCGATGCTGGGCCAGATCGACGAGGTACGCATTTCGGACGTGGCGCCGCCGGAGGAGTGGATCCCGACGAGCTACACGAACCAGGCGGCGCCGGGCGATTTCCTGACAATCGGCGCCGAGGAACGGCGCGGAACCGTCATACTGATCAAATAACCCGAACGGCGACCCCGAAGGGGTCGAATATGGGTAGCCACGGGTGCAACCCGCGGATGGCGAACGGCGGAAGGTCGAGGATAGAGACATTGAAGGACGAGGATAGAGAATTGTGGATTGCGGATCGCGCCGGGCGCGGGCACGCGGCTCGCCACGTGCGCCGGAGGCGCGACGTGGCGAGCCGGGGCTGGCGGGTTGTCCTGTGCGTGGCGGGGTCTCTCCTCTGTCTTCTGCCGGCCGCCGAAGCCGCATGGAAATCCGGCTACGGCTACCGCAAGAGCCTCACGATCGACGCCGACGCCGTATCCGGCACGGACGACCTCACGAATTTCCCGGCGCTCGTGAGTCTGACGGACGCGGATCTGGCCACGACGAACAACGGCGGGCACGTGACGAGCGCGGACGGCTACGACATCCTCTTCACCGGCCAGGACGGTACGACCCAACTCGACCACGAATTGGAACGGTACACCCAAGCGAGCGGCGAACTGGTGGCGTGGGTGCGGGTGCCCATCCTGAGCGGCGCGACGGACACGGCGCTGTACCTCTATTTCGGGAACGGCTCGATCGGCAGCACGCAGGAGCGGGTGGAGGACGTGTGGACGAACGATTTCCGCGGCGTGTGGCACCTGGCGGAGACGAGCGGGACGGTCTGCTACGACTCGACCGCATGGACGAATCACGGGGTGAAGACGGCGGAGTCGAACCCGGCGTCGACGAACGCGGGGATGATCGGCGGCGCGCAGTTGTTCGACAACTCGGTGAACCGGATCGACATCGGCGACCCCGCCTCCGGCGCGCTGGACATGGATACCGGCTCCTTCACCTACGGCTGCTGGGTCTATGCCGACGCGAGCAGCGGCACTTTCGACGAGCCGTGGTCGAAGGGCGGCGGCAGCGTGAGCAACCCGGGCTTCGACCTGGAGTTCGGGACCGGCGGCTGGAACTCCTATTTGTCGGATGGCGATGAAACCAAGGCCACTCAATTCACGCAGGAGACGCTAGGCCAATGGCTCTACGCCGTGGCGGTGGTGGACCGCGCGGCGAACCTGGCGCGTGTCTACGTCAACGGCTCGGAGTCGAACACGCTCGACATCACCTCGCTCGGCTCGGTCTCGGGCACGGCGGCGGGCTCGATCGGCGCCTCGCCGACCGGCAACTACCCGTTCCAGGGCCGGATCGACGAGATGCGGGTGGCGGCCGCTCTGCGCACGGCCGACTGGATCGCGACCTGCTACACGAACCAGTTCGACCCGGCCGGGTTTCTGGCGGCGGGCTCGAAGGAGGCGGCGGCCGCCTCGTGGAACAGCGGCTGGAACTACCGCAAGAAGCTGACGATCGACGGGGACCGGGTCAGCGGCACGGCGAACCTGGTCGATTTCCCGGCGCTGGTCAGTCTGACGGACGCGGACCTGGCCACGACGGCGCACGGCGGCAAGCTGGCCAACGCGAACGGCTACGACCTGATCTTCACGGCGGCGGACGGCACGAACACGCTCGACCACGAGATCGAGAGGCACGTGCTGACGAGCGGCGAGTTGATCGCCTGGGTCCGGGTGCCGGTGCTGGACTGCGACGACGACACGGTCGTTTACGTGTACTTCGGGAACAGCTCGATTTCGAGCTCGCAGGAGAACGCGGCCGAGGTCTGGGACGCGAGCTACCTGGCCGTCTGGCACCTGGAGCAGGAGCCGACGGGCGCGGCGGGCGAGATCGCGGACAGTACGGCGAACGGCATCGACGCGACGGCCAGCGGCCCCATGACCGCGGCCGGGCTGAAGCCCGGCTGGATCGGTTACGGGCAGGAGTTCGACGGTTCGAGCGATTTCATCCGCTCCGCGACCGACGCCACGACGAACGTGCTGAACCGCGCGACGAACGCCGTTACGCTCGAGTCGTGGGCGTGGCTCGACGCGGACCCGGGCGGAATCATCGACACGATCGTCCACCGCGCGAAGGGGCCGGGCTGGGACGATGCCTGGTACCTGGCCGGCGCCACCGGCCCGGTATGGCGGCTGCGCGTGGACTGGTATAGCGGCGCGCCGGCCGCCTGCAGCGAGAGCGGCGTCATCAACACGGGTGCCTGGTATCACGTGGCGGGCACGTGGGACGGCGTAACCGAGCGGGTCTACGTCGACGGGGTCGAGGCGGACAGCCAGGCGCGCGATCTGGTCCTACCGCCGGACGACAATTGCGTCTACATCGGCGCGCATACCGACGACCACGACTCGAACACCGTCGCTCAGCTCAACGGGCGAATCGACGAAGTCCGCGTCTCCGACATTGCCCGTTCCGCGGACTGGATCGCGACGTCCTACACGAACCAATTTGACCCGGCCGGGTTCCTGACCGCGTCCGCTGCGCAGACGCCGGCGTGGAAGAGCGGATATTCCTACCGCAAGGCGTTGACGATCGACGCGGACAAGGTGAGCGGGACGACGAACCTGGTCAACTTCCCAGCGCTGGTCAGCCTGACGGATTCGGACCTGGCCACGGCGGCGAACGGCGGCAAGCTGGCCAACGCGAACGGCTACGACCTGATCTTCACGGCGGCGGACGG
>JAFGHX010000419.1 GCA_016929905.1 Kiritimatiellia bacterium | reverse complement strand
GAAAGGGCGCAGAGAACGCAAAGGCAGAGGATAGCCGCGAAAGGGCGCAGAGAACGCAAAGGCAGAGGATAGCCGCGAAAGGGCGCAAAGGGCGCAAAGGCAGAGGGTGGCCGCGAAAGGATACGGAGGATGCACGCAGACAGCACAACGGTGCGCCAATCAACCGCGGGGGGCGGGTTGCTAGATGTCACTGTGGATAACGGCCCAGAGACCGGCAGTCTGTTCCCCCGCGTGCAAAGCGGGGGCGAGTGCCCTGCGGCGGAGTCGCCCATGACTCCAAACTTGCTCGCGAACTTGCTCGCGAACTTGCTCGAAGCGATCCGGCTTTCATTATGGTTGATTGCGCCGGTAGAAACCCGGTATCCTGGACGACATCATGAAGAGACCTCATGGACGATGTGAGCGGCGCGATGCGGGGCAGGCGCCGGCGCGGCGCCGGCTTGCCTGCCTGGCGGCGCTGTGCGCGGCAGCCGTACTGTCGGCGGCGACCCGCGCATACGCGGAAAAATTCACGATCGTGGTGCCGGGCGGCGGCTCGATTGTCGTCGAGATCAGTCATGTGGGGCCGAGCGGGGACCTGGTCACGCCGAGTGCGCCGGAGACGCCGGCGTTCGGGCCGCCCACCATCTTCTCCGCGCCGCTGCCGAGCGGGTCGGGCGCACGCGCGCTCGGCATAGCGGGCGCCTTCACCGCGATCGCCGATGACGCGACGGCCGCGTCGTGGAATCCCGGCGGGCTCATCCAGCTCGAACGGCCGGAGGCGTCGGCCGTGTTCCGGGCCGGGCACGAACAGGACAGGCACCGTTCGGCCGATGAGTCGTTCCAGGTCGGCGACGATTCGTTCGGGAACGTCAGCCTCAACTACTTCAGCGGCGTGCTCCCGTTCCGGGCGGCGGGCCGAAACTGCGTGTTCTCGGCGAACTACCAGGAAGCCTACGACTTCACGCAGCAGTTCACGGCCGATCTCACCGAAACGTCCGCGCGCCACGTGCAGCGTACGGTTACGCGTACGGATACGGAGACCAAGACGGAGCATTACGCGGATGGGGGCGTCGAACTGGACGTGACCAGCCGGCTCACGACCCGTACGACCAGCGCGCTGAGCCAGATGCTCGACGCGAATATGGTGACGGCGCTCGAGTTCGAGCAAGAGGGGATTATCGACGCGCTTAGCCCCGCGCTCGCCGTCGAGATCACCCCGAAATTCGCCGTCGGCGCGGCCGTCAACTTCTACCAGAACAGCATCCTGCCCGGCCGCGCCATCGAGTCGCGGACCCAGGCCCGCTACTCGGGCGAGTCGTCCAGCCGCGCGCGGCTCGCCACCGAGCGGATGACGAGCGGGACCTACTCCTATACCGGGGTCGTGCATTGGGCTCCGCCGGTCGGCGACCGCCCGATCGCGCCCGCCGAGGGCGTCTATCCCGATTTCTCCGATACGGTCAGCAGCGCGTCGCAGGACGATACCGTGTTCGATGGGACTTATTCCGAAAAGAACGAATACGACAGGCTCAACGGAATCAATGCGACGTTCGGCGCTATGTGGACCGTGTCCCGGCAGCTCGGGCTCGGGTTCACCATCGATTTGCCCTGGACCGCGGGCCTGCGGCAGAAACGGACGGTCAAGAATACGGTCACCACCTACGACAAGACGCGGAGCCGGGTGCTCGATGTGACCGAAAGCACGGAAACCAGGGCCGAAGACGCGGAGTTCGAGTTCCCGCTGTATTGGGCATTGGGCATGGTGTGGCGGTGGAATGACAGGCTGTACAGTTCGCTCGATCTCAGTCAGACCGCGTGGTCGCAGTTCGCCTACCAGGTCGACGGCGAACAGAAACTCAACCCGCTCGACGGCTCGCCGTACCGCGAGAGCGACGTGGATGATTGCTGGGCCGTGCGCGCCGGGCTCGAGTACCTGCTCGTGCTCGCCGCCACCGAAATCCCGCTGCGCGGCGGACTCTCCTGGGAACAACGACCCGCGATCGGCAGCCCGGACCCGTACTACGGGCTCAGCCTCGGGACCGGCGTGTCGATCGGGAAAGACCCCGGTAAGTTGATCCTGGACCTGGCCTACCTGTACACGCAGGGCGACGACGTGCTCGGCAGCTTGGTGCCCGGCCAGGACGGGATGAGTACCGACGTGCGGAAGCACGAGGTGTACTTGTCGGGGATATGGCATTTTTAGGATAGCCGCGAAAGGGCGCAGAGGACGCAAAGGCAGAGGATAGCCGCGAAAGGGCGCAGAGGACGCAAAGGCAGAGGATAGCCGCGAAAGGGCGCAGAGGACGCAAAGGGGAGGAGGTTGTGGGGCCGCTCTGTGAGCGGCTCTTCTTGTTTCGGGTTGGAGTTGTGGGATGAATTAGAGAAGGAGGCGATTGTGGACATTATGGAATTGGCGGATGTTGTGCGGCAGACGGCCTATGATATCCACTGCTACCATGGACACGGGCATCTGGAAAAGGTGTACGAAAACGCGCTTGCGCATCGACTCAGGAAAGCCGGAATTCAGGTTGAACAGCAACGCCCTCTCAAAGTCTATGACGAGGACGGTACACTGATCGGCGATTACTATGCCGATCTGTTCGTCGACAACCGCTTGATCGTGGAACTGAAGGCTTGCAAGACAATAGTCGCCGAGCACATTGCTCAGATCCTTGGCTATCTCCGTGCGGCGAAGCAAGAACATGGCCTGCTCATCAATTTCGGTTCGGGCCGATTCCAGATCAAGAAGTACGCGCTGAGCCCGCACAGGGCGGAGACCAGCGTGGTAGAGAAGGTGCTGGGCGTCCTGATCTGGCCCGTCATATACCTCGCCACTCGACTGTAGGGCAGCCCTGGCCTTATCGCCTCTTCTTTGCGTTCTTTCGCGGCCAACCTGGCCTCTTCTTTGCGATCTTTGCGCCCTTTCGCGGCCAACCTGGCCTGCTCTTTGCGATCTTTGCGTTCTTTCGCGGCCAACCTGGCCTGCTCT
>JAFGHX010000418.1 GCA_016929905.1 Kiritimatiellia bacterium | reverse complement strand
GTGGGACTGTGGGACCGTGGGACCGTGGGACCGTGGGACTGTGGGACCGTGGGACCGTGGGACCGTGGGGACTGTGGGACCGTGGGACCGTGGGACTGTGGGACCGTGGGACCCAAGGCACCGACGCCGAGACCTGAGACTTGAGACCTTCATCGTTTGCGACACGCATCACGGCGGCGGGAACAGCCGGCTCGATGCGATGCTCGCGGATCCGCGCGTGACTTACCTTCAGAAGCCGCGCGGGTTTCACGGCGCGGAATTCCGCTGGCTGCCGGGGCTGGACGGGACGGTCGACGCCTTCCTGCTGCCGGGCCATCACGCCAAGGCCGGCACCAAGAACGCCTTCCTGCCGCACACCTGGACGTGCGTCTGGGCCGATTTTGGAATCAACGGCCGGAGTGTGGGCGAGATCGGGATCGAAACCTGTTACCGTTGAAGGGCACGTGGCGGTGCAGGCTGACGTGGTGAAGTGGATTATTGGAACGGGCCTGAACATGCCGGCCAATTCAGCCTGATGGAGATCGTGCGCTATGCACCCGATACGCGTGGACGAAGCTCGACTGTGGGGCCATCTGGAAGCGCTGTGCCGGGAGATCGGGCCACGGGTGGGACCGCACGGCGTCTGTTCCGGGGCCCGGTCGAGCGGCGCTGTAAGATCTGACATCCCTTCGTAATACCGGTCATGGCCCGTTCGCTTCCTGACCGGTACTCTATGTTAAGATGCGCGGCGCGCACGACACTTATTAGTGGCTTGGTCCTCGAGATCTGCAGCGAAAAACAAGAAATTTTCGAGGTCCGGGAGGTCAGAGGGCAGAAGTCAGAGGTCAGGCAGAACGCCATGCTTGCTGAGAAGCCGCTGACCTCCGACCTCTGACCGCTGGGTTGCGGGCGAAGCCCGCATGGGCGTGGGGGCCGCCAGTCTCGAACATGGGGAACGAGGCCGGGTGAAATCAACGACAGGCCGCGCAAGACCGGACTGGGAGTGCCGGCGGCGCGGTGTCGGATCGGGCCTGTTGGCGGCATTCCTGCTTCTCGCCGCCGGCGCCCGGGCCAACACGCCGCCGGTGGCCCGCGAGCAGAACGTGCTGCTCGTGCGGGGGCAGAGTCGATACGTCTTCGCCTCCTTCTCCGATCCCGATCCCACCAATTCGCTCACCTTCCAGATCGTCGCGCAGCCCGCGAACGGGCGGGTTTCGGTGTGGTCCCGCGGCTTCTACTATACGCCCGACAACACCTTCACGGGCACGGACACCTTTCAGTGGCGCGTGAGCGACGGGACCGACGAGTCGAACATCGCCTCTTGTCAGGTGCGGGTCCGTGCGCCCGCCGACCGTGCCGGGGCACTGGTCCTGCTTCTGCTGAAGAGTCCGCTCTTCCCCGAGCTCGAGCCGGAGTTGCGGCGGCTCGAGGCGGACCTGCAGTACGAGGGCTACACGGCGCGGATTGTGACGAACAGCTGGAGTTCGGCCGATCAGGTCTGGACCGCCCTGAAGGCCGAGTATTTCAGCGCCGGCCAGTACCTGGAGGGGGCGATCCTGATCGGGGACATGCCGCTGGCGCGGGGTGCGACGGAGGGCCAGTACACCGACTGCGTGTACATGAACCTCGGCACGGACTACCGGGACACGCTCTATCGCCAGATCTGGGTCAGCCGCATGTTTGCGAGTTGGGACTGCTCGCGGTTCGGCTCGGAGGTGACACTCCTGAAACGGGCGTTCGATGCGAACCACGCCTATCGCACCGGCGCCTCGCGCCTGCCGCACACCGCCTACAACGGCGGGCAGGGCGAGTTCGACTACCACAACAGCGAGACGACCAACGCGCTCGAGGTGTGGCCCGCGGCGATCACGATGAACAGCCCGCTCGACGCGTTCTCGAAAGGCGCCGAACTGATGCAGGAGACCTCGCACGGATCCAGCGAACGGTACTGGTGGAGCTCCATCCACACGTACGAAATGCACCACGGCCTGGTGCAGTGCCGGGCCGCCATGGTGGACTCGTGCGGGTCGGGCAAACCGGGCGGCGTCGTGAACAACCAGCTCCTCACCCGCGGCGGCGGCAACGTGCTCAGCGTCGGGGCCAGCATTACGACGTACGATACCTATTTCAACGTGCTCCAGGCCTACGGCACGGACCGCAATTACCGGGCACGCCTGGCCGCCGGCGACTCGTGGGGCGGCGCGCTGATCGACCACTATTTTCCCTCCGACAACCAACGCGCGATCTTTTACGGCGACCTGTCGCTGCCCGCCATGGCGGCCCCGTCGAACGACATGCCCGGGATAACGGCGTTCGAGGCCGACAGCATCACGGGGGCCGTCCCGATCACGATCAACTACACCCTCAGCGCGTCCGATCCGGACGGATCCGTCGACCGGACCGAGTGGTGGCTGCTGGGCTATGACTACGGACGCGTCGAGCCGGACGCGGCCGGTCCGGCTGTCTTCACCCATTCCTACACGTACACCCTCCCGCATCGCTACCGGGTTCGCGTGGAGGCGGTCGATTCCTACGGCGCCAGGGCTTACCGCGAACTCAGCCTCAAGCTGGCCCCCGCGCCGGGCGCGCCGCTCCGCGTGAATTGCGGCCGGATCCGGTGGTGCGACAAGCGCAATACCTACGTGGACTCCGGGTACTACGTGCCCGGCTACGACTACACGGACGATATCGGCCGGTTGTGGCTGCAGGACCAAAAGTACGGCGAAGGGACCTGGGGCTTCACGGGCACCTGCGAACCGCGTTACAACGCCGGCGAGGTCACCGGCACGGAGGACGACGCGGTCTACGGCCGGTATATGCTCGATACGAGCCGGACCGGGTTCACCTACAGCGTTCCGCTCCAGGACGGCCGCTATTCGGTGACGCTCGGCTTTGCCGACATGAAAAACAACGGGGCCGGCATGCGCCTGCTCAACGCCGGGCTGGAGGGGCAGGACGTGCTGACCGACTTCGACGTTGTCGCCGCCGCCGGCCACGATACGGCGGTGAGCGTCACAAGACATGTCCGGGTCGAGGACGGCATGCTCGACATACGTATCTGGACCAGCGCCGCCAGTCCCGCGGGCGAGGACGGCTGTGCCATGCTGAGTTGCTTCGTGGTCGAACCCGCGCCTGAAGGCATGCCGCTCGCCGCCGCCGGCCCCGACCAACTCCTGCTCGACGAAGACGGCGACGGAACAGAGGCGGTGACGCTCGACGCGAGCGGATCGCTCGACGAGAACCACACGATCGTTGCATGGGTCTGGTCCACGAACGGTGTTCCGCTCGCGGCAGGGCGGACCGCTCGGGTTCCGTTGCCCGTCGGCCGGACCGTTGTGGCGCTGACCGTCACGGACGACGAGGGCCTGCAGGACACGGACTATCTGGTGATCCGCGTGAATGGCGGGTTCGACGGCGGGATGGCGCCGTTCAACTGGGTGGCCTATAACGACCTGTCCTGGACCGCGGGCCAGAGCGACGACCGGATCACCCGCTACACAACCGGGTCGGGCGAAGGGATGCCGCCGGACGGCACCAGCGGCCCCCTGCGGGACTTCCGGACCGGCGATCCGGTCGCCGCCACCCTGCGCGTGACGGGCGGGAGCTACAGCGACAGCGTCGCGGGGCAGGGCCGGATGCCGGCCGACGGCACGGAGGCCGACGGCATTTTCGGCGGGATTCTGACCGGCACCGGCGTGATCAGCTACGGCGACCCGGTGGTTCTGCAGTTCAGCGGCCTGGCGGCGGATGCGCGCTATGTCGTCGCGTTGTTCGGCAACCGGGACAACCCGGACTACACGGATCGGGTCAGCCGCTTCACGATCGGCGGCGCCGCCGCCTTCGAGAACCGGAGCAGCGCGGGCGCGGGTTTCAACGGGTCCGCCGACGCGTCGGTCGTCATCACCAACGGCTACAATACGCCCGACGGCTATGTGGCGCGTTTTGCGAACGTGGACCCCGGCGCAGACGGCGCCTTCACCGTGACGGTCGACGACGGCGGCTCGGCCAATGCGCCGAAACACTACGTTAATGCGCTCATGCTGGCCGCCTACGGCGCGGGCGACGGCACGGGCGGCTCTTCCAACGTCGTGGTCACCGCCAGGGGCGCCACCTGGAAATACCGCGCGGGCACGACCGAAGCGTCCGGCCCCGTCGACGCATGGCGCGCCGCCGCGTTCGACGATTCCGGCTGGCTCAGCGGGCCCGCCCCAGTCGGCTACAGCGGCTATGCCGATCCGATCGGCTCCGAACTGCCCGATATGCAGTACAGCTATACCACGTTCTTCATGCGGCGCGAGTTCGGCGTGGCCGATCCCGCGCTGGTGAGCACGCTCACGTTCAGCGCGGCCTACGACGACGGGTTCGTGTTGTGGCTGAACGGGCGGGAGCTGGCCCGTGTGAACGTGGATGGAGCGCCGGGCGACCCGCTGGCGCACGATCAGACCGCCGCCTCCAACTGCAACAGTACCTGGCAGCGGACGTTCATCGGCGCCGAACTGCCGCTTCTGCGGACGACGAACGTGCTGGCCGTCCAGGCCTTCAACGTTGGGTTGGCCAGCGGCGACTGTTTCCTGGATCTCGACCTTTCCCTGCAGGAGGGCAGCGTGTTTACGACCGATGCCGACGGAGATCAGGACGGGATCCACGACGATTGGGAAGCGGCGGAATACGGTGGCGCGGCGGTATGGGGCGGACACGACGATCCGGACGGGGACGGGCTGGACAACATCGGCGAGTTCATCGCCGGTACCGGCGCCACAAACCCCGCGTCGTTCCTGGCCGTCGGCGTCACGCTCCGGAACGGCGCGATCCTGGTTTCGGTACCCACGATCGAGGCGAGCGGCACGGCCTATGCCGGGCTGCGCCGATGCTACGCACTGGAGTGCCGCCCGCCGCAGCCCGGGACGCCGGTTTGGACCGTCGTGCCCGGCTGTGCCGGCGTCGTCGGTACCGGGCAACCGCTCGTCTTTACGAACAGCGTGCCGGCAGATGGACAGTATTGGTACCGTGCCCGCGTGTGGCTGGAAGAGAGCGACTGACAGGAGCCTGCGGGCCCGGTGACGGGGGACGCTCCCGCCACGGCTCAATCTTGCGTGTGAGGTCTGCGAGGAGCGGGAGCTCACCGTCGCCGACGGCTCGCGGGACGCTCGCCCTCCACGATGCAGCAAGCCGCCCCCCACCGTCGCGACTGCCGAATGGAGGGCGAGCGTCTCGCGAGCCGCCACCCCGTCGCGAGTAAGGCGCGGCGTGGCGAGCCGGGTTTGCGATCCGTACGGCGTTTCACGCCACGGGGATCTCGCCGATGTTCGCGCGCAGCTTTCGGATGGCGGCCAGGATGAGGTCGCCGTTCTCGCGGTGCATCAGGAAATCCTTGGTCAGCGCACAGATCTCGTTCCGATAGACCCGTTCGCTCTCCGGGCATGTCACCTTCGAGTAATCCGGATACTCGATCCCGTAGGTGTCGGCCCAGGTGCCGGTATCGGTGAAGGCGGGGTTCAGGTAGAGCGGCTGGTTGTGCGCGGTGCCCAGGCCGATGCCCTCGGCGCCCAGCGCGCGCCGGAACGCATCGCGCGGGATGCCGTTCCATGCGGCGGCGTCATAGCGCAGAAAGTAGAAGTAGTAGCTGCGCTTGGTGATGCGCGGGTCGCGCTTCAGGGCGGAGACCCCGTCGATCTTCGCCAGCTCCGCGGCCAGGTATTCGCCGTTCGCGTGGCGCACGGCGATCTGGTCGTCGAGCCGGGTGAGCTGCACCGACAGGAGCTTGCCGAGAAATTCCGAGAGCCGGAAGTTGTGGGCGGGCACGTAGTGCACGTACTTGGCGCCATCGCGCGAGCGGCCCATGTTCGCGTAGGAGAAGCATGCGTCGCGCACGCGCACGTCGTTCATGGTGACGATTCCGCCCTCGCCGCAGGTGAGCGGCTTGCCCATCTGGAAGCTGAACGCGCCGGCATCGCCGAGCGCGCCGATCTTCGTGCCGCGCCACTCGGACCCGTGCCCCTCGGCGCAGTCTTCCACCACCTTCAGCTTGTGCCGTTTCGCGATGGCGAGGATGCGGTCCATGTCGGCCGGATACCCGCCGTAATGCACGACCATGATCGCGCGGGTCCGGTCGGTGATCGCCGCTTCCACGGCGTCCGGATCGATCTGGTAGGTCTCGGGATCGATGTCCACGAAGATGGGCACGGCGTTCGCCAGCACGATCGCGCTGGCCGACGCCACGAAGGTCACGGCCGGCACAATCACCTCGTCGCCGGCCTTGATCCCCACGGCCCGGAGCGCCAGGACGAGCGCGGAGGTGCCGCTGTTGACCGCCACGGCATACGCGTTCCCGTTCCAGGCCGCGAATTCCTGCTCGAACTGCGCCACGCGCGAGCCGAAGGTCTTGCTCCAGCCCACGCTGCACCAGTGCCCGCTCTCGAGCACTTCGAGCAGCGCGGCCCTGTCCTGCACGTCAAACACGGGCCACTTGCATCGCAACCCCTTGGGCGCGACCGGCTGTCCGCCGTTGATTGCCAGTTGGCTCATTTCCGTCTTCCGGGTGGCCGTCGGTTCTGTCGTTGATGTTGCATGCATGCACCAAGCCTAGTGTGTTCCACGCCCGGCGGCCATGCCGGAACCTACGATCGGATGGCCTTCCTTACGCCGCGGTTCATCGCCTTCCCCCCCGCTTGTCGACTGCGGTCGACTGCTCTCGGCAGCTACCGACAGCTGTCGATCGTGATCGAGACCGGCGACCAGGCGCTACTCACGCCTTCCGCCGATACGCCTGAGGCGAGATCCCCTCGACCCGCTTGAACGCGCGGCTGAAGGTGTAGGGGTCCTCGAACCCGAGCGCGAACCCGACATCCTTCACGCTCATCTCCGTCGTGGCCAGCAGGTCCTTGGCCCGTCCGATTCGTTCCCGCGCGATGTGGGTGCCCAGCGGCGTGCCCGTGATCCTCCGAAAGAGGGTGGTCAGATAGTTTGGCGAGAGCATCACGTTTTGGGCCACTTCCGCGAGCGAAAGCGGGCGCGCGATGTTTTGCGCAATGTATTGCTTCGCATCTTCGATGATCTCGTCGTGCGCGTGCGGGTCCTCGTGCGCCACGCGCGCGGTGAGCCAGCGCAGCACGAATACGGCTAGCACCAGCAGCGCCTCCTTCACCGCCAGTACCGGCGGCGGGGCCGCCGCCGTCGCGAACTGCTCCAGAGCGGCCGCCGCGTCGCGCGCGTCACGGCTCAGGTCGTGGATCCGGATCTTGCACAGCGACCGGAACCCGCGCTCCGGCACGAAATCGGTGAAGAGAAAGTACAGCCCGGACGAGGGAGTGAACCCCCACCAGCCGGCCCGATACGGGACGGGCGGGCTCGTATGCGTCTCGCAGTGCGGCAGGTCCGGCGGCAGGAGACACACGTCGCCCGCCCGCATCCGGTAATGCCGGAAGTCGATGCTGAACAGGCAACGCCCCGCCACCACGTGCGACAGCTCGAACATCTTGTGCCGGTGTGCCTCCGGCGTTACCGCCGGGGTGAAGGCGCCGCGTGTCAGGCGCGGCTTCAGCGCGTCCGGCCAGCCGCCCAGCACGTTCGGCTGTTCCAGCTTGCCGATCGCCGTGACCAGCTCGCCCGCCACCGTATGCGCCAGGCCAAGTGTCTTGGCTGATGATGGGTCCTGCGAGTCCTTTCCCATGCGGTTCTCTCCGTGTGCGGCGCGTCCCAGTGTGCGCGGAAGGGAGCCGGAAGTCAAGAGTAGCCGAGCGTTACGGGCGCTCCAGTTTGTAGCCGACCCGGGGCACCGTGCGTATGTACGCCCGCCCGCGCGGGCGGGAGGCATCCAGCTTCTTTCTGAGGCTGGCCACGAAATTGTCGACCGTCCGCGCCGTGCCGCCATAGTCCCAGCCCCACACGCGTTCCAGGATGGTTTCGCGCGTGAAGACCCGGCCCGGCGAAGCGGCGAGCAGGCAGAGCAGATCGAACTCCTTGGCGGAGAGT
The DNA here is from genome assembly GCA_016929905.1 of Kiritimatiellia bacterium. Classification (GTDB taxonomy): domain Bacteria; phylum Verrucomicrobiota; class Kiritimatiellia; order JAFGHX01; family JAFGHX01; genus JAFGHX01. The sequence goes on along the minus strand of JAFGHX010000418.1, from coordinate 22,314 downwards.
CCGATCGGTTTCCCGCGCAGGTGCACGGTGCGCGCCGACCGGTCGATGGCGACGTCGCCGACAGACAGCTTCCGCACCGCCTCGTGCTCCGACCGTCGTCTGCGCAGCATCGCCTCGACCCGCGCGATCAGCTCGGGCAGGTCGAACGGCTTGGTCATGTAGTCGTCCGCCCCCAGGTTGAGCCCTTCGACCTTGTTCGGTGTTGTGTCCCGCGCCGAGAGGATCAGCACCGGTACGTTCTCGCCGCGCTTGCGCAGTTCCTCGAGAATGTCGAGCCCCGACCAGCCGGGCATCATGATGTCGAGCACGATCAGGGCGGGTCGGTCGTCGAACGCCATTCGCATGCCCTCTTCCCCGTCCGCGGCCGTGAGCACGGTGTAGCCGTGCAGCCGCAGGTTCATCGCGAGCCCGTCGCGCAGGGCGCGGTCATCCTCGACAACAAGGATCACCTCGCCGGCCTGGCCGGGTTTGGATGCCGTCGTGCTCATGGCTGCTCGGATGCCGCCGGCAGGCGGATCGTGAACGTGGCGCCTGCCCCCTTCACGCTCGCGACGGCAATAGTGCCGCCATGCCGGTTCACCACGTCCCGCGCAATGGCCAGCCCCAGGCCCAGCCCGCTCGCGTCGCCGCGCGCGTGCTCCTCGACCCGGTAGAACGGCTGGAACACGCGTTCGGCTTCGGCCGGGGGCAAGCCGATCCCGTTGTCGCGCACCTGAATGCTGACGTGGTCGTCTCCATCCGTGACGGTGACGCTGATCCGCTTTTCCTTGCCGGTGTACTTGTACGCGTTCGTGAGCAGGTTCAGCACAACCGAATTCAGCGCCTCGGCGTCGTGCCGGACCGCGAGCCGGGTCTCAACGCGGGAGACGAAATCCAGATCGTCCGGCGTGACCATGCCGCGGAATCGGTCCGCGGCGTCGATTACCGCCTCTGCTACGGGCTTCGTTCTCATCCTCAGCGGCGTCACGTCCTGCGAGGAGCTCCGCCACGCCAGGACCCGGTCGATCAGAATGTCCAGCCATTCCGTCTCGCGCAGAATCGTCGCCAGGCATTGCGCCGTCCGCTCCGGATCGCCGTCCAGTTTGCCCGATTGCAGCGTCTGCGTATACAGCCGGATCGCGCTCAGCGGTGTCCGGAACTCATGGGAGACATTCGCGACGAAATCCGACTGCCGCCGTGCGAGCCATGCCTTCTTGCCCGTCATGACCACGGTGATCAGCGCGCTGCCCATCGCCGCGACGGCAAACGATATCACCAGCACGCCCGTCACGATGCCGCCGGCGTCCCGCGCAATCACGAGCGCCACGATGCCTGCCGCGGTCGACAGCATGACGGGCAGCAGCACGCCGACCGCGATGAGGACAATCACACTCGTCAGCTGCAGGTTCAGATGGTAGCGCTTCATGGCCGTCAATCCGGTTGCCACGCGCGATAACGGGTAGGCACACATTGACACATGTCCGCGGGAAGCGCAATACCGCTTTCGGCCGCCCGCGCTTTTCGGGGGCTGCCCGCCGTCCGCGCGGGCCGGGCCGCGCGTGGCGAAAGGCCAGGCCGGACGCGGCTATGACCTGCTCAGGACGTGCTGTTCGTACACCTTGCGGAAATGGTAGCCGTAGATGCTGAGGATGATGGCCTCGGGAATCAGGCGTGGCCGGCGGAATTGAGTCCAGAGCAGCAGTTTCCAATACTGGCGCCGTTCCTGCCCGACGATGCCGAGCCGGTAGAAAGAGCGAACCAGCGCCAGGATGTGCGACCACTGCAGGTGCCCGCGCATGCGCGGCGGCTTGTACTCACGAAGGAATGTCCGGATCCGCGTGTAGTAGTGGTTCGGCGCATAAATGTGCCGCACAATCCGGTGGTAGCCGGCCGCCAGCGCGTCAAGCCCCATGGCGGGCACAATGTTCGTCGTCCCGTCCACGTTGTCGCCCGAGGTGTCCCCGCGCAGACGGCCCACCTTCTTCATCCGCTCGAACAGCCGCGTGCCCGGCGGCGCCTGGAGCAACCCGACCATGGCCGTGACAATGCCGCTCTTCTGGATGAAGTCGATTTGCCGCTGGAAGATGGACGGCCCGTCATGGTCGAACCCCACGATGAAGCCGGCCTGCACCTGCAGACCCGCCCGCTGCATGCGCTTCACGTCCTCGACAAGGCGGCGGTTCTTGTTCTGCACCTTGCCGCACTCGGCCAGGCATGCCTCGTCCGGCGTCTCGATGCCGACGAAGACCCGGGTGAACCCGGCCGCGGCCATCATGTCCATCAAGGCGGGATCGTCGGCGAGATCCATGGACGCCTCCGTGAAAAACGTGTTCCCGATCTTGCCCTTGCGCCATTCGATCAGCGCGGGCAACAGGTCCTTCTTCAGAAGCGCTTTCTTCCCGATGAAGTTGTCGTCCACGAAAAAGACGTCGCCGCGCCAGCCGAGCGCGTAGAGACTGTCCAGTTCCGCGATGATCTGCCGCGACGACTTGGTCCGAAAGCGATGGCCGAGCAGCGCGGTCACGTTACAGAACTCACAGTCGAACGGGCATCCGCGCGAGAACTGAACGCTCATGTTCCCGTATCGCTTCAGATCGAGAAGCTCCCACATCGGGCTCGGAGTGCCGTCCAGATCCGGGAAACCGGCGGCGGTGTAAAGCCGTTGCGGCCGGCCTTGCGCCAGATCGGCGAGAAAGGCCGGCAAGGTCAGCTCCGCTTCGTTCAGAACGAAATGGTCCACGTCCGGGAATTGGCCGTGTTCGTCGTGGAACAGCGGGCCCCCGGCCACGACGCGCAGCCCCGCCGCTTTGCATCGCGCAACCAGGCGGTGCGCCGCCTTGCGCTGGACGGTCATCGCGCTGATGAACGCACAGTCGGCCCAGTCCAGATCCTCATGGCGCAGGCCCCGCACGTTCAGGTCCACCAGCCGTTTGGGCCAGGCCGACGGCAGCATCGACGCGACGGTCAACAGCCCGAGCGGCGGTAGCGAAGCTTTCTTGCCCACGAACGCGAGGGCGTGTTTGAAACTCCAGAACGTGTCCGGGAACTCGGGGTACAGCAGCAGAATCTTCATCGTGATTTCTCCTTCCTTGCGCCAGCTTCGCGCGGACTATCGCTCGTGCATGTCACGGTTTTGTCACGAGCTCGGTTTTTGTTCGGCGCGACGCGCGAGGTTATTTCTTTTTTTGGCGCTTGACATTTCGCGCGCCGGCCGGCATCCTACACACTCCATCACTGCACGAATCGGAAATTCGTGCGGTCATACCGCTGCAGTGACTGCAGACCTTCTTTTCCTCAGCGTGTCCGGGGGCAGAGAATTGATGATGTCCGGACCTGAGGAGCGAGATGTACCAGACCCACAAACGACGAACCCACAGGCGTTATTCGCCCGGCAGCCGAAGGAACAGGCCGCGCGCAGGCGCGATCGGTCCCTGCGCGAGCGGCCGGGACCCGGCGCCCGCACCCGAATCCCCGCCTCGAGGCGGATACCCCGTGGCGGGTGTCTTTGCCTCGTTGCTTCCCGAACTGCAACGAGCCGTGAGTGAACGGGGGTACGGCGCGCCGACGCCGATCCAGTCGCAATCGATTCCGCATCTGCTCGCCCGGCGCGACCTGTACGGATGCGCGCAGACGGGGACCGGCAAGACCGCCGCGTTCGCATTGCCTATCCTGCAGCGCCTCGTCCGGGACGCCGCGCCCCGGCAGCCGGGGCGTCCGCAGGCGTTGATCCTGGCGCCGACCCGCGAGCTGGCCGGTCAGATCGGCGAACACATCAACGGCTACGCCCGTTACACCGGCCTGACCCTGACCGTGATCTTCGGCGGGGTCGGTCAGGAGCCGCAGGTCCGTGCGCTGCGCCGCGGCGTGAACCTCGTCGTTGCCACGCCCGGACGCCTGCTCGACCTCATGCAGCAGCGGGTCCTGGCGCTGGACGCGGTGCGTATCTTCGTGCTCGACGAAGGCGACCGCATGCTGGACATGGGCTTCCTGCCGGATATTCGAAGGATTGTCCGGGCCTTGCCCGCACAGCGTCAGTCCTTGCTCTTCTCCGCGACGCTGCCGGACGCGATCGTGGAGTTGGCCGGCCAGATCGTGAATGACCCCGTCCGCGTGAGCGTTGCCCCCGAGCAGCCTGCCGTGGAGCGGATCGACCAGAAAGTGCTGTTCGTGGACAAGCGCGACAAGGTCCGGCTGCTGACCGGCCTGCTGCAGGACCGGTCGAAACGCAAGGTGATCGTCTTCGCGCAGATGAAACACGCGGCCAGCAAGCTGGCGCAGAAGCTGGAATCGGCGGGCATCCGGGCCGTTGCCATACACGGGAACAAGAGCCAGAGCGCCCGGACACAGGCGTTGGCCCGGTTCAAGAGCGGCGGTGCGCGCGTGCTGGTCGCCACGGACATCGCCTCACGCGGGATCGATGTCGCCGGCATCTCACACGTCATCAATTATGACCTGCCGCTCGAGGCTGAAACCTACGTGCACCGGATAGGGCGTACCGCGCGGGCCGGCGCGGCGGGCGATGCGGTCTCCTTCTGCAGTGCCGAAGAACGCGATTTGCTGCGCGATATCGAGCGGCTGCTGCGCATGCCCGTGCCCGCCGTTCTGGACCACGCGCTGCATTCCGAAACGGCGCGACGGGCGACCGGCGCAGCCGCGCGGCCGGCCCCGAGAGCGGGACGCCGGCCGTGCGCGGCGCGGCGCACGCGCCAACGGACGCGGCGCCGCCGCTGAGCCGCGCCGCCGGCCCGATTCCGCAATCCTACCCCGGTGTTGAGTGGGCGACAAGCCGAGGGGGACCCCGAAGTCAAGGCCCCGAACTCCTGCTCGAGAGCGGCCCGGTCTGCAGCTTGTCCTTGCCTTCACCCGTGGCCTGTGGCACCATGCCGCCCATGACGGTTGTCGATTTTCATGTGCATGCGTTTCCCGACGCATTGGCGCAACGCGCCATGGCGGCTCTGGAAGCCGAAACGGACCAGGTGAAGGCACGCCTGGACGGGACGATCGCCTCGCTGCTGCGCTCGATGGACGCGGCAGGCATTGACCGGGCGGTGCTGTGTTCCATCGCCACCAAGCCGGAGCAGTTCGAAAGCATCTTGAATTGGTCCAGGCAAATCGCGTCTGATCGGATTGTCCCCTTGCCGAGCATTCATCCCCGTGACCCCGCGGCGGCCGAGCGTCTGGACCGGATTGCGGGCGAAGGGTTCAAGGGGATCAAGTTGCATCCCTACTACCAGGACTTCCACATTGACGAAGAGGCCGCGCTGCCGATCTATGAAAAGCTGCAGGAGTTGGGATTGATTGTCGTGTGCCACACGGGCTTTGACATAGCGTTTCCGCGAATACGGCGTGCCGATCCGGTCGGCATCACGCATGTGACGGAGCGTTTCCCGGATCTGAAACTTGTCACCACCCATCTTGGCGCATGGGAAGACTGGGACGAAGTGGAACGGCACATGCTCGGCAAACCGATCTACATGGAATTGTCTTTTTCGCTGGAACCGCACTCCCGCGCGCAGGCCGGGAAATTGCTTTCGGAACATCCCATGGACTATCTGTTGTTCGGAACGGATTCACCGTGGACGGATCAGGCCGAAACGATACAACGGCTGCGCGCGCTGGATCTTGGCGCGGCGCGTGAGAACGCTATTTTGGGCGGGAACGCTTTGCGTTTGCTGGGTGAAAGCCGGTAGCGGGCGTTGTGCGGGAATTGACTTTGGCGCCGCGCGGGGTACACTGGTGACCTGCGACAACAAGCCGCAATAGGTGAGCACGGGCAATGGGCGAGACGAGCAGAGCACTTCTCAATGGGGACGAAGCGGTTGCTTACGGGGCGAGGGACTGCGGCGTCGCGCTGGGGACCGGTTATCCGGGAACGCCATCCACGGAAATCCTCGAGACGTTTTCGCGGATCGGCGGGCGCGCGCAATGGGCGCCGAATGAGAAGGTTGCCGTTGAAGTCGCGCTCGGCGTCGCGTTTGCCAATGGCCGTGCCATGGCGACGATGAAGCATGTTGGCTTGAACGTCGCCGCCGACCCCCTTTTCACGGCGACGCACACGGGCGTTGCCGGTGCGCTGGTGCTCGCCGTGGCGGACGATCCGGGCATGGCCTCGAGTCAGAACGAGCAGGACAGCCGCCGGTATGCGGTGGCGGCCGGTGCCCCGCTGCTTGAACCGTCCGATTCCCAGGAGGCGTACGATTATGTGGCGGAATCCGTGCGTATTTCCGAGAAATGGCACACGCCGGTCCTCTTGCGCCTGACCACGCGAGTCAGCCATTCGAAGTCGATCGTGGCGTTTCGCGCGCCCGGCGCGCCGCCGGCCAGCCCCCATTTCGAGCACGATCGGCGAGGACGGGTGATGGTGCCCGCCAATGCCCGCCCGGCCCACCGCCGAATGCGGGCACGGCTGGATGCCATCGCCACCTGGAACGAGACGAACGAATTGAACCGGCTGCTCGAGGGAAGCGATGAGCTGGGCATTATTTCATCCGGTGTGGCCGCCCTGCATGCGCGGGAAGCGGCGCCGGCGGCGAAAATGCTGAAACTCGGTTTGACGTACCCACTCCCCATCGAGCGTATCCGCCAGTTCGCCGGTTCGGTCCGCCGCTGCGTGGTGATCGAAGAGAACGATCCCGTCCTGCTCGATGCGTGTCTCGCGGCAGGCGTGCGGGTCGAGGGCAAGCCCGCACTCTACCGGTTCGGCGAATTGAACGTGGAGCGCGTGCGCCGCATTCTGGCCGGGGACACGTCGCCCGAACCGTCCGCACCGGCCGGCAAGCCGCCGCAGCTTTGCCCGGGCTGTCCGCACCGTACGGCTTTCCAGGCATTGCACAATCTCGATTGTATTGCGGCCGGCGACATCGGCTGTTACACGCTCGGCGTGCTCCCGCCCTTCGAGGCGATGGATTCGTGCGTGTGCATGGGGGCCAGCATCGGCGTCGGGCTTGGCCTGCGCCACGTATTGCCGCGCGAGCAGGCGAAGCGGGTCGTGAGCGTGATCGGCGACAGCACATTCGTCCACAGCGGGATCACCGGGCTGGTCGATATGGTGTACAACCCGCCCGAAACAGGCCATGTCGTGCTGGTCCTGGACAACGGAACGACGGCCATGACCGGGTTGCAGGAGCATCCCGGCACGGGCCGCACGCTGGACCACCAGCCGACGCACCGGCTGGTTTTCGAGGATTTGGCCGCGGCCATCGGCGTACCGCGCGTCACGGTTATCGACCCCCAGAAGGAGAAGGCCTCTTTCGAACGCATTCTCAAGGAACATTTGGACAGCGAGGAGTTGTGCGTCATTGTGGCGCGCAGCCCGTGCCTGCTGAACGCGAAAAAGGAAAGAAAGTACGCACCGCGGCAGGGCGAGTCAGGCGCGTCGACGGCCTCCTGACCCGTGCGGCGGCCTGGCACGAAACGGAAACGGCGGTTTTTGATGGGGACATCGGTGAACATCGTGGTGGCCGGCTTGGGCGGGCAGGGCGTATTGACCTGCTCAGATATCATTGCCCAAGCCGCGTTCATCGCCGGACGCGATGTGAAGAAGGCCGAAGTGCACGGCATGAGCCAACGCGGCGGGTCCGTCACCAGCGGCGTGCGGATCGGTGACCACGTGTTGAGCCCCATGGTGCCGGCCGGTGAAGCGGACTACCTGCTCCTGCTCGAACCCGGCGAGGCCGATGCCGTCGCGCACCGCCTCAAGCCGGGCGGGCAACGATTGAGCGCCGAGGCCATCGATCCGAACGCGTTACCCACCCGAAAAGCATTGAATGTGGCCATGGCCGGCATGCTGAGCGCCTGCCTGGAGATTCCGGAAACCGCATGGCTCGCCGCGGTTCGTGCGTGCCTACCCGAGCGCTTGTACGAAGCGAACGAGAAGGCATTCCAACTCGGCCGTGCCGCCATGAATAGAGAGGAGACGCCTGATGTTTAGCTATTGGCATGACGCCGACTGCCCTGTTCATCCGGCGAGTGCGCCGGACTACATGCCGCTCGCGCAGTTGCGGCGCGTGCAGTTGCACCGGCTCAAGGCCGTCGTGACGCGTGCGTACGAGAAGGTCGATCTGTTCAGGCGGCGGATGGACGAGCGCAAGCTCAAGCCCGAGCATCTGAAAACGCTCGATGACGCCGCCAAGCTGCCGTTCACCGTGAAGACCGACTTGCGCGACACGTACCCCTTCGGCCTGTTCGCCAGCCCGCTGAGCGAGGTCGTGCGCCTCCATGCCTCCAGCGGGACAACGGGCAAGCCGATCGTCGTCGCCTATACCCGGGACGACGTGCGCGTGTGGGCCGAAGTCATGGTGCGGACCTTTGCCGCTTGCGGCGTCAGGCAGGGCGATGTTGTGCAGAACGCCTATGGCTACGGCCTGTTCACGGGCGGGTTGGGCGCGCATTACGGCGCCGAGGCGCTCGGCGCGACGGTCATTCCGGTCTCGGGCGGCAATACGGACAGGCAGATCATGATCATGCGCGACTTCAGCAGCACGGTCTTTTGCGCCACGCCGAGCTACTTCCTGCATATCATCGAACGCGCATCGGAAATGGGCGTCGATTTGCGGGAGCTGCCGCTACGCGTGGGCGTGTTCGGCGCCGAACCGTGGACGCAGCCCATGCGCGAGCGCATCGAACGCGATAGCGGCATCCAAGCATACGATATCTATGGCCTGTCGGAAATCATCGGGCCGGGCGTGGCCAGCGAGTGCGAGGTGCAGGCCGGCCTCCACGTTTTTGAAGACCACTTCTACCCCGAGATCATCAATCCGGAGACCGGCGAGGTCATCCCGGAAGGCGAAGAAGGCGAACTGGTGCTCACCACGTTGAGCAAACAGGCGATCCCGATGATTCGGTACCGCACGCGTGATATTACGCGGTTCGTCTCCGAGCCCTGCGAGTGCGGCCGGACCCTGCGGCGGATCAGGCGTGTGGGCGCGCGCAGCGACGACATGTTGATCGTGCGCGGCGTCAACGTGTTCCCCTCTCAGGTCGAGGCGGCCCTCCTTTCGGTGGAAAGCGCTCTGCCGCACTATCAGATCGTGCTCACCCGCGCGCACGATCTGGACCAAATGCAGGTGCAGGTCGAAGTGCCGAAAGAACATTTCACCGATAAGGTCAGTTCTCTGGAGAACGTGCGCAAGAAGATCGGGCATGCCGTGGAGAGCACCGTCGGCATTCGCGCCGAAATCGTTTTGGTGGAACCCCACACCCTGGAACGCAGCCAGGGCAAGGCGAAACGGGTCATCGACAAACGGGAATTGAAGTAACCGCGCCGCGGATGGGCCCCGAGCAGAAGGAGACACGATGAAGATACGCCAGCTATCCGTCTTTCTGGAAAACAAGCCCGGTCATCTGAACAGCGTCTGCCGGGCCCTGGCCAAGGAAGGCATCAACATTCTGACGCTTTCGCTTGCCGACACACAGCAGTTCGGAATTCTGCGCCTGATCATCAAGGAATGCGACAGCGCCAGGGAGATCCTCGAGAAAGAGGGGGCGGTCGTGAAGGTGACGGAGGTCGTCGCCGCCGAGGTGGACGATAAGCCGGGCGGCCTCGCCGATATCCTGGAGGCGCTGGAAAAGGGCGGGGTAAACATCGAGTATATGTACGCCTTTGCCGCCAAACGCGGAGAACGGGCCGTATTGGTGTTCCGTTTCGACGATCCGGACGCCGCGATCCAGACGCTTCAGCGTGCGGGCGAAAACGTGCTTGGCAATGTGGATCTGTTCGAGGAGTCCGGCGCGTAAGGCGCGCTTCCGGCCGAACGCCGGGCTGTATGCCGCTGTATAAAGGAGAAGCGGGAGAGCCGTGAACGGCTCTCCCGCTCCTTTTTTCGCTTCTTCGCCGGGGACATGCGGCTTGCGCGTGCCCGCCGGTCCTGTCGCGGAACAGGTCAGAACGAGTAGGACAGTTCGCCCCGCGCGAAGTAGGACGCATCGTCCACGTTGTAGTAGTCGCCCGGGTTGAGCATTTCCAACGCCAAATGTCCGAACAGCTTGTCCTTCTTGCCCAGCAGTTCCTGCGCCAGCGTGAAGTCCGCCCGCACGGTGCCCAGCAGGCCGCGCTCCGACCCGCCGCCGGGTCCGTCCTTCTCCATGGCGTTCAGCCACGCCAGCATGGCCTCGATCCGCAACTTCGGGTTCAATGCCACCGAGGCGTCGATATGGGGCATCATCAGGTTGGTCCAACGCCCCGCCTTTTCCGCATCCCATGAGTAGATGTACAGCTCGCTGTACTGCGGCCACCGGGCCCAGATGGGGTTCCAGCCTTCGTCCTCCGCCGAGTCCGGATCATCGCCCGAGAGCACATAGCAGCCCACGCCCACGGTCGGCTTGTTCTTCTCGGCCATCGGCAGCGCCAGCTTCAAGGTCGCGTCCAGCATGTATCCGTTCTGCGTCTCGTCGCCGGTCTCGCCCGTCTGGTATGCCGCCTCCGCATTCGCGCTCATCGAGTCGCTCAGCTTCGGCATGAGCCGAATGCCGATTGTATGAATGGTGTTCTCCGGCACCTCAACCGCCGCGCCCGTGGAATCGAAGCTGTCCCACTCCCCTTCGTTCTTGTACAGGTAGTAGGCTTCGGCCGGCATCCTCTTGCACGAGGCGTTTTTCGCATAGATCCCGGCGCCGCTCTCCACCCCGTCGTTGTCGTACTTGTTGTAGCCGGTGAGGTCGCGGTTATCCACTTCGTTGATCGCCAGCATGTTCTTCGACTGGGTGTACATGCCCAGCAGATCGACGGTCGTATCCGGGATCATGCGCAGTGTCGCCTTGACGGCATCCAGGTAGATCGTCCGGGAACCGTCCTTGGGCGTGCCTTCCAGAATGACCTTGCCCGTCCCGTAGATCAGGTCCTGGCGGCCGACCCGGATGTCCACCGAGTCTTTGCCCAGCAGGTCGCGGGCCTCGATGTACAACTGGTCCACGACGATTTCTTCCTCGAGCGGATCGCCGTCGCCCCAGTTCGAAGAGGTTGGCGTGCCCGACATGTCGGGCGAATCCCACCCGCGGAATTCGTGCACCAGACGCCCCTTCAGCGTCAGGGTCTCGAGCATGTCGACTTGTCCCCACACGCGCGTGCGGAACCGGAAGAACGTGTTCTTCCCGCTGCGCGTCACGCCCGGCGGGTCGGCAATGATCGGGATCTCGTCGAATTCGACCAGACGAAACCTTACATCACCGCCGAACCCAAATTTCACCGCGTCGTTGCCTGCATCGGCTTGGGCCCAAGCCATGCCGCCGCCGAAGACCAGCGCCGCCACGACTACGGCCCATGCAATCCCAGCTCTGCTCATACCGACCGACTCCTTTTTCTGTGTTGCCCGCGGGATTCATACCCGCGTGGATGCCCGAATAACGAAAAACGCCCGCTCAGAACCGATCCCACGTTCGCGTTGCGCAAACACCCAGCGCGGATCGAACCGAACAGGCGGGGATTGGGGGATTTTGGATCTGTCATAAAACGCTGGCGCATACACACCGCTCCAATCGCGTCGACTTTCGATTTCTCGCCAACGATTCCTTCGACACAGACTTCAGCATACCGCCAATTGGCGTCCGTGTTGCGCGGTACATTAGCGGAAGTGCGAAAGATTGACAAGCACGCTTTTGGGTTCTTTTCTTTTCGGGCATGCGCATCTCCCACATCCGATCACGCGGGTCCCGACACGCCAACCCGGGCTTGTTTCCCGGCTTGACAAGCCAGGCTTGAATTGTTCAACTGTAGGCTCGCTTGCCGGAATCGGTGAGCAGAAAGAAGGCTTGCGGGTCGCGTACGGCTGGCCCTGTGCTCACGGGAAGTGGTACGCAGGCCGCTTGTGAATCAGCGCTTCGGCACGACCCGCCGGGCGTGTAGCCGAGGAGGATGCGTATGAGACTTGCATGCGCCGCGGTTGTCGTGGCATTGGCATTGGCCAGTGCCGGTGTGGTTGCCGTTGCGGAGCCTTCCGATGCCGAACCCGTGAAGATCGGCGCCATTTTCGCCGTCACGGGGCCCGCTTCGTTTCTGGGCGCCCCGGAAGCAAAGACGGCTGAAATGCTGGTCGAACAGATCAACGCCCAGGGCGGCGTGCTCGGTCGCGAGCTGAAGGTCATTGTCAAGGACAGCGGCGGGAACCCCCAGAAGGCCGTGTCGTTCGCCAAGCAGCTTATCGAGGAAGACAAAGTCCTCGCCATCATCGGCCCTTCGACCAGCGGCGAGACGCTTCAGATCAAGCCGATCTGCGAGGAAGAAGGGATGATTCTGATCTCCTGCGCCGCGGCCGAATTGATCGTCAAACCGGTCGCCAAGTACGTCTTCAAGACGCCGCAGAAAGACAGCCAGGCCGCCACGTGGATCTTCAAGACGATGAACGAGAAGGGCATCAAGAAGATCGGCGTCGTGAGCGGGAATACCGGCTTCGGCAAGGCCGGTAAGGAGCAACTCGAGGCGTTGGCGCCCGAGTTCAATATCCAAATCGTCGCCAACGAAGTCTACGACCAGGGCGCCACGGACTTGACCGATATTCTGACGAAATTGCGCGCGGCGGGCGTCGAAGCCGTTGTCAACTGGTCGATCGTACCGGCGCAGTCCATCATTCCCAAGAACATGGCGCAGCTTGGCATGAACGTGCCGCTTTTCCAGAGCCATGGATTCGGCAATCCGAAGTATGTCGAACAGGCCGGCAAGGCGGCTGAGGGCATTCTCTTCCCGTGCGGGCGGCTGCTGGTGGCCGACGTGTTGCCGGAGAACCATCCTCAGAAGCAGGTGCTCTCCTCGTACAAGAACGACTACGAGAAGCGGTATCAGGAGGACGTGAGCACCTTCGGAGGACACGCTTACGATGCCTTGATGCTGGCCGTCAAGGCGATTGAAAAAGCCGCGACCACCGATCGCGCGGCCGTGCGCGACGCCATCGAGAACATGAAGGGGTTCGTCGGCACGGGCGGCGTGTTCAATTTCTCGCCACAAGACCACAACGGGCTGGATCTCGACGCGTTCGAGATGCTGACCGTCAGAAACGGCAAGATGGTCTTGCTTAAGTAGCGGACCATGCGCGAACCGCAGAAGTGGCCTCGGCGGGAGCCCAACCCGCTCCCGCCGGGGTTTTGCTTTGTCGGGGTGGCAGCATGACAGGATCTCAGGCCCTGCAGTACGCGCTCTCGGGTATCACTGTCGGCAGTATCTATGCCGTCGTCGCGATCGGATTCAGCCTGATCTTCAATGCAACCGGGATCCTGAATTTCGCGCAGGGCGAGTTCGTGATGCTTGGAGGCATCACGGCCGTCACGCTTTCGGGTTTTCTGCCCCTGCCGCTGGCGGTCGCCGCCGCGGTCCTGTTCGTCGCGGGATGCGGCGGGCTGCTGGAAGTCACGCTGTTCCGCAGGCTCCGCTCTCATTCCGTATTGCACATGATCATCATCACGATCGGCCTCTCCATCGTCATTCGCGAGTTGGCTCTGCACGCCTGGGATGAGAAGGTGCGGTCGCTGCCCTATTTCACCGGCGACGAAGTCTCCTCTGTCCGGTTCCTCGGCGCGGCGATATCACCGCAGGTCTTCTGGGTGCTGGGGACGGTCGCCATTGCCGTGACGCTGTTGCATGTCTTCCTGAAATACACGCTTGCGGGCAAGGCGATGCGTGCCTGCTCGGCCAATCCCGAGGCGGCCATGCTCGCGGGGATCAACACGGCAAACATGCGCACCACTTCTTTCGCATTGAGCGCCGGGCTCGGCGCTTTGGGCGGATGCGTAATTTCCCCCATTACGATGACCCAATACGATATGGGAACCGGCCTGGCCATCAAGGGGTTTGCCGCGGCCATTCTCGGCGGGCTCGGCAATCCCGCCGGCGCTGTGATCGGCGGGCTCATTGTCGGGCTGGCGGAATCATTCAGCGTCAGCGTGTTGCCGGCCGCCTACAAGGACGCGACGGCATTTGCCATTCTGCTGACGGTTCTTTTTGTGCGGCCGCACGGTCTGCTCGGGTCCCGGGAAGCCGCCGGCGCGCGGGAGCACGAGGGATGAAGCCACGCGTTTGGGTCCCGGTTGCCGCACTGGCGGCCTTTCTGATCGGGGTGCAGATTCTTGCCTCGGCCGCCGGTCGCGAGTATTACCTCACCCAGATGATCATGGCGGCCTACTACGCCGTCGTCGTCATGGGGCTGTGCCTGGTGATGGGATACACCGGTCAGATTTCGCTCGGGCATGGCGCGTTCTTCGCGGTCGGCGGCTACACGTCGGCCGTGTTGACGACTACGCACCTGAACGCGGCGGCCGGAACGGCTTGGTCCGAAACGCTGAAACGGCTCGGGCTCCTGGTGGCTCGGACGGACTTGTACGGCCATCCGATCATCACCGTGTCGCCAGGGGCGGCATTCCTGGCCGCGATGCTCATTGCCGTTGCGTTGGCCGCTTTGATTGGGCTTCCCGCTTTGCGTCTCAAGGGCCACTATCTGGCCATGGCCACGCTGGGGTTCGGCCTGATCGTTTACCGGATCTTGCTGGGTTCCGATTTTACCGGCTCGGCCGACGGCATCACGGGCGTGCCGCCCTGGTCGATCGGGGCGGGGCTCGTGGTATCGGGCCGCAAGATGTACAGGATTCGGAACTACTACATCGCATGGAGTCTGGCGCTGGCGGTACTGGTGCTGTTGCTCAATCTGGTGGCTTCACGCATAGGCCGGGCGCTGCGTGCGATCCGTGACAACGAACCGGCGGCCGAGGCGGCCGGCGTCAACACGGCGAACCTCAAGATCAAAGTGTTCATCGCCAGCGCCCTTTTGGCCGCGGCGGCCGGTTCGTTCATGACGCACTACAATGGCGGGATCGGCCCGTCGGAGGCCGGCGCTCTCAAGTCGGTCCGCTACGTCGCGCTCGTGGCCGCGGGCGGCATGGCGAATCTTTTGGGAGTCCTGATCATCAGCAGCCTCATCAGTTTCCTTTCCCTGCGTGGATATTTCGGCACGTTGGATCATGCCGTCTTCGGCGTGCTCCTCATTGCCATTATCAGCCTGGCGCCGCAAGGGCCGCTGCGGCCGCTGCGGGGCTGGATCCTGCGGGGCTCCAGACGTGTGTTCGGGAGGCGCGAATCCAACCATGGCCTTGCTTGAAGTGCGCAATATCCGGCATTGCTTCGGGGGGCTGGTCGCGCTCGACCGCGTGTCGTTCAACGTCCAAAAAGGCACCACAAAGGCCGTCATCGGGCCGAACGGCGCCGGAAAGACGACGTTGTTCAATATCATCTCCGGCGCCATACGGCCCGATACGGGCACCGTATCCTTCCGCGGTGTGGACATCACCGGGCGAAAGCCGCATCGAATTGCGCGGGTCGGATTGGCTCGCACGTTTCAGGCGCCGAGCCTTTTTCTGCGTATGACAGCCCTGGAAAACGTGATGGTAGGACGCCATTGCCGAACACGGGCCGGCTTCGCCCCTTGCGCACTGCGGTTGCCCCGGCAGGGCCGGGAAGAACGCGCGATTCGGGAGAAAGCCATGTCGCACTTGGAGCGCGTGGGGCTGGCGGCCGCCGCCGACATTCCCGTCGGCTCGCTCTCGTTCGGCCAGCGCAGGATGGTGGAATTGGCGCGCGCGCTCGCGAGCGAACCGCAATTGCTGCTCCTGGACGAACCGGCGGCAGGCTTGAATACCAAGGAAACCGATGATTTGGCCGATCTGATCAGCCGTTTGCTGCGCGACGAAATCACCGTTCTTCTGGTCGAACACGACATGTCCTTGGTCATGGATATCTCGCAAGACATCCTCGTCCTCCATTTCGGAACCCCCATTGCCGAAGGGCCGCCGGCTGACGTGCGAAATGACGAGAGGGTCGTCTCCGTCTATCTGGGAGGAGCGCTCGACCATGCTGCAGGTTAGAAACTTGAGATGCGGATACGGCAGCCTCGAGGTCATCCGCGGCGTCAGCCTCCACGTGGCTCCCGGCGAAATCGTCGGCCTCATCGGCGCAAACGGCGCGGGAAAGACGTCTTTGCTTCGCGCTATCGTGGGCCTGCTCAGGCCGTGGAGCGGTGAAATCCGGCTCGATGGCAAACCCGTGACGGGACAGCCCGCCTGGCGCAGCGTGAGCAACGATCTGGTCCTTGTCCCGGAGGGGCGGCAGCTTTTCTGCGATATGACCGTCAGAGAGAACCTGGTTATAGGCGGATACAGGCGCCCCGATAGGGGGCGGATGGTCGAGGACGTCTGGCGCCGGTTCCCGCGGCTGCACGAGCGAGCCGGACAATTGGCCGGCACCCTCTCGGGCGGCGAGCAGCAGATGCTCGCCCTGGGCCGCGCCTTGATGGGACGCCCACGGGTCCTCCTGCTGGACGAGCCGACAATGGGGTTGGCCCCCATCCTCGTCAGAGACGTCCTGTCCGCTATTCAGGAGCTGAAAGAACAAGGCGTCACGGTTTTCGTTGTAGAGCAGAATGCGGTTGGCGCGCTCAGCATCGCCGATCGTTCCTACGTCATCGAAACCGGCGAGATCGTCCTGGAGGGCGAAGCCGCGGAGCTGGTCCAGAATCCCGAAGTGAAACGGGCCTACCTGGGCAAGGGCTACAAGGAGGTTTGGGAATGAATATCCTCGATCCCAAGTACGAGACCATGCGCCGGGATCTGTTGGAGCAATACCAGTTGGAACGGGTTCAGGCGTTGCTCGCGCGGTTGCGCCGGAATGTGCGCCGATATCGCGAATCGCTCAGCGAATTGCGTTTCGAATCGCTCGCCGACCTCCCGCGCCTGCCCGCCACAACGCCCGAAGATCTTGTCGACGGCTTTCCGTACGGCATGTTCGCACTCCCGCTTCGTGAAGTCATCCGCCTGCATTCCTCCGTCGGCCCCAAAGGCCGGCAATTGGTCATCGGCCATACGCGCAACGACCTGACGCGGTGGGGCCGTCTCGTCGCCAGGCAATTGGCAGCCGCCGGCGTGACGGCAAACGATGTCATCCAGATTCGCGTGGGCGCGGGCATGTTCGAGGAGTCGCTCGGCTACATGCTCGGCGCCGAACGGCTTGAGGCGTCCGTCATACCCGATGACCCGTTCCATATCGAATACCAGCTCGAATTGATGCGCAATTACCGCGTGAGCGTGCTCGTGACGACGCCGGCCAATGCGCGTGCGCTCGTCGATCTGCTCGAAGAACGCCGCCTGGACCCCCTGTCTCTGCACCTGCGGACCGTCATTCTGTCGAGACCCCTGGCCCCGGAGGAACGCACAAGACTTCACGACCGCCTCTTTGCCGATGTCCGAGCCGGGTTCGGCGTGCCCGAGATTCTCAATCCGGGCCTCTGCGTGGAGTGTTCGGAGGGCCGGTTGCACGTCAACGAAGACGAATTCCTGGTCGAAATTGAGGACGGCGAATTGCTGGTCACGACGCTCTGCCGCGAAGCCATGCCGCTGGTCCGATATCGTACCCGGATAGCGGCCGAACTCCGGGCCGAGAAGTGCGGCTGCGGCAGGACCGGCCGTATTCTCACACCCGGCGCTCGGCTCGACGGCCGGCTCCTGGTCGACGAACGGCCGCTGTACACCGAACAGGTGCGGGATGTCCTGCTTCAGACCAAGGCTGGCGGCCACCCCTTCGACCTGGATGTGCGTGAGGAACGCGCCGTCATATCGCTCCAGGTCAGCAAGGACCTGTTCGGCGATACCATCCGGTCCATGACGGAACTCCAGAGTGAGGTCCGGGCCGAAATCCAGTCCAGATTGGGCATCACGGCTGACGTCCGTCTGTTGGAACCCAAATAGCAGGCCCGCGGGGCCGAAGCGAACGCGAGACGGCCATCTATGGCTGGCTTTCCACACGCACGTTCTTGAACGTGTTCCCTTCGAGCCGCAACCCCTTCACGTCCGGGCCGGCCTGCACGCCCACGCCGCCGCCGGCCGCTTTCGTGCGCCCGATCACGTTGTTCCGCAGCACCATGTCGTGCGTGTGCCCCATGATCCGCACCTGAATGGTATCCGGCCCGTCGCCGCCGTTGTCCAGAATCTCGTTGCCCTCAAAAACGTTCCGGTGCGCGCCCATCGGCTCGCTCTCGTCCCGGATGCAAACGCCGTGCCGCGCGTTGCGCGCGAACCGGTTCTTGCGGAAGACGTTGTCCGTGTCTTTGTGCCCGACCGAGATGCCGTCCTTGCCGTTGTGCTCCGACCGGTTGTTCTCGAACACCCCGTGCTTCACGCGCCAGCACACGTAGATGCCGTCGCCGCCGCTGCCCGTGATGCGGTTGCCGCGTACGGTCGGCGCGGTCGACCCGCTGCCCGGGTGCAGCCCGATCCCGGCGTTCCCTTCGCAGACGCAATCTTCAACCGTGACGGTCTCGGACACCTGGAACGAAATGCCGTCGCCGTTGTAGTCGCGCACCATGCAGTTGCGGATCTCGATCGCGCCGCATTCGAACAGGTAGATGCCGCCGCCGCGGCACCCGTTCAGCGGCTGCGCGCGCTTTCGGTTCCCCTCGACGGTCACCCCCTCAACGGAGGCGCCCTTCACCCGGTAGCCGGCCACCACGGGAAAGACGAGCCGGGCCGTCGCCCCTTTCGAAACCATGTAGTCGTAGTAGAGCGGGCGCGAAATGCCGAACGCGTCCGGGCCAAGCTGCGCGGTCAGCGTTGCGGTCGTCACGCCGAACCCGCTCGCCATTCTCTGGTCCTGCACGCTGATGCCGTCGCCCACCCGGAAACCGGACGGGTCGGTCAGCGTCACTTGGCGCTCGTTGCAGTCGCCGTCCAGCCGCAGCGCCGACTCCGCGCCGTCGCATGCGGCCAGGACGGTCTTGCCGGGCGCGCCCTTGACGTGCACGTTATCCCGCAGGAAGAGCGCGTTTCGCATCGTGTAGCGGCCCGGCCCGACCTCCACGACGCCGCCGCCCAGGTTGGCGACGTAGTCCACCGCCGCCTGAATCGCGCGATGATCGCTGCCCCGGATGTCGCCGGTGTCGATTCCCACGGATAGCCTGGCCTGTCCTGACATTGCCTCGTCCTCCCCATGTGCGGCTCGCGGTTCGCCGGCCGGCGGTCCCGCGCACACTGAAACCGTCATGGCGGTCAGCAGCCACGCTGCGCTCGGCATCGATCTCATGGACCTCCCTCCGTATCCGGGACGGGCTGCGTCCCCCCCATGACCTCATCCTACCACGCACGGCCGGCCGGACGCGAGAGTGATGCGCTTGAGCCGGCAATTCGCATGATGACCTGCCATTCGAGATGGGACGGCGTGGAAGCCGGCCCTCCCATCTCCCAAGCGGCCCATTTCGGTCCCGTGTGGCGGGGCGGGTTCCACCCCGACCACGAAGGTGATGTCAAAATGAGAATGGCTGGGTTGAGCCGCGCCGCGCGAAGCGGCGGCGCCGGGCAAAGCCATACGTGGGGGTGCGGGCCGGGTGGGAATGGGTTCACCTCTGCACGGAGAGGATCTTCATCCGGAAGCCCGCCGTGAGCATGAGCCGGTCCCCCAGATCCTGCCCCTCCCAGTGAAGCCGGATGTGGGTTGCGCTGATGTGCGCGCGCCCCTGCGCGGGGTCCACCGGCACCCACTGCCCGTCGAGCGCGACTTCGGTCCACGCGTGCTGCCCGAACCGCTGCGCCGCGTCGCCGAAGTACATCAGGCCGGCTGCCTTCCGCGCGGGAATGCCCGCCGCACGCGCCAGTGTGGTGAACAGCGCGCTGTGCTCCGAGCAGTCGCCTGTCCGCGTGCGGATGATGTCGAGTACCGACAGCGCCCGGTCCGGACGGCCGGGCCTGATGTAGTCGTGCACGAACGGCACGAGCCGGGCCGTCTTCTCGCTGGGCGTGGCCGCGTCGCCAATGGCCTTCTCGAGCAGGGCCACGACGTCCGGATGCCGAATCGGGTGCTCCGCATCCTCCGCGAGCGCCGCTCGGATCTCCGGTTCGGCGGCCGGCCACGGGCGTGTTGCCGTTCTCTCGATTCTTACGCGAACCACGTCATCGCCCTGCCTGGCCACGACAGCCTGGTTCGGCCCGTCTGCAAGGGTCCCGGCGCCGGGCCCTTGCAGCTCGACGGTCAGTTCCCGAATGGCCCAGGGCTCGCCCAGCGCGCGGTCGACGGGAATCTGATTGACGGTGTACAGATCGACCGGTTCTCCGAGTTTGACGGCCAGCGAAAGCGGCTGGCGGCGCAGTTCGATCATGCCCGCCACCTGCATGCGCAGCAGCCGGCCCCGCTCGTCGAACCAGGCCCGCCCCATCCGGCCTTGGCTCCGTGAGCTCAACGCGCACTCATACGCGGCCAGGCCCGAACCCGCGACGCGCTGTGCGTTCGTCGCGGCCACCTCGTAGCCGAGCCGGTCGGATTCCAGCGCGCTCACATCGTAGCCGCGCACCGTGAGCCGGTCGCCCCGCGCGCGCGGCCTGCCGCACCACACCTCGAGCGTGGTCTCGTCGGCCAGCGTGTAATCCCAGTCGCCCAACTCGCGGGTACGCGTGCGCTTGGCTTCCGTGATCGTGGCCGTGTAGCCGGACGCACCCCGCTCGATCGTTACCTCCCGCAAGTAGGCGCCCGTCTTCTGCGTCAGCGTGCTGCCCAGGAAGGGGTAGGGGGGTGCCGACCCGAACCGCCGCAGGTCCGTCGTCGATTCCACCGAGGTGCGGCCCGCCGCCTTCGCCCGGAAATAGGTCTCCTTCCGGATCACGTAGACAGATCCTGCCCCGCGCTGCTCACGCCGGGCCCGTTTCCAGATCCAGCCGAGCTTGTGGCTGCCTGCGTAGACCCCGAACGCTTCGGTCCGTTCCGTGCCGAGCCATTCCGATGGCACGGGCAGCCGGACCGGAGCTTCTTCGCCGACCGGCTCGGCCGCCGTGCAGCGGGCCAACAAGCCGGCGGCAAGAAGCCCGTTGAAAAGCATTCCGGGCCTCGGCCCGGCCGGTGCCCGCCTTCGTTGAGAATCTACAGCGCTGTTCCCCGGTCTTGAGACAGGCTGTCTGAGCCGGCCGCGGAATCCTTCGACAGGCTCAACGGTTGCCCTAACGTAATTACGCCGGGGAGCACTTAGGCATGCGCGTGTCACGCGGGTAGCTTAGCAGGTGTGGCTCGGGCCTGGAACCCGAAACTCCGTTCAAGGTGGAAGGATCTGCAGATTCAAGGGCGCCTGCGGAGGTAGAGCGGCATCATCCCCGAATACGGATATGGCATTATCGGTGTGCGCGGTGACATACAGATTCGTCCCATCCGGACTCAGCACCCCGAAGCGGGCCCCGGCCAGGCTGTCCGCCCCGTTGCTTCCGTCCACGAAGACCTGCGCAACGGAAAGAGAGCCGGAAAGCGCGTCCCGTGAAAAGACGTTCAAGGCTCCGCTGCCGTAGGCAGGCACATAGACATATTGCCCATCGTGCCCAACCACCACGCTGTAGGCCCCCTGCAAGCACGCGCCGTTTTCGCCGTGATGCAGAGTCTCAATATACGTAAGCGCGCCCGAAGAACCGTCGCGCGAAAAGAGACTTACCGCGTGCTCCAGATACGTGACGGCATACATGTGTTTTCCGTCCGGACTCAATGTGACGGAATGAACACCGTTCAGCCCGTCCACGTCGGGCTCTTCATTCTCTACCGCGCCAAGGTAGGTGAGAAGTCCTGATTCCGTATTTCTCCCGAACGTGGAAATCGCGGCATCGCCCCAGCCTGCAACGTACACATTGCTTCCGTCGGGGCTTACCGACACTTGTACGGCCGATCCCAGCCCGTCTACACCCTCAACCCCGTCTTCGAAGACTTGCATGAAGGACAGCTCGCCCGTGGACGGGTCGCGGCTGAAAACGGTCAGCGCGTTGTCGTCTTCGCTGGTGAGATAGACGTTCTTCCCGTCAGCACTGACTTCGGGCCAGATGGCCCCGTTCAGTTTCTCTGCCCCGGGCTCGCCGTTCTTGACCGCGTCGACAAAGGTCAGGTCCCCGGTCGAAGCGTTCCGCGCGAATATGCTCAAGGCATCATCACTGTATCCTGCGTAGTAGACGTGTTTGCCATCGGGACTTACGGCAATGCCGTACCCGCCCGCCAGTTCGTTCGCGCCGCCTTCTCCGTCTTTGACGGCGCGTATGAAGGTGAGGCCGCCGGTCGAAACATCCCGGGCGAACAGGCCCACGGCATGATCCCGGAACGCTGCCGTATAGACGTGCTTTCCATCGGGACTCACGGCAATGCGGTTTGCACCGTCAAGCCCGTCAACCCCGTCGTAGCCGTCGGAAAGCGCGCCGGCATAATCGAGGGCCCGGCTTGGCTCATGGAATCCCGATAGGAAAAGCAGGATCAGGAGGATGACTTTGCGTATATTGGATTGCGCTGAAAAACCTCGGCGCGGGTGGAACCGCGCCCTCCAGTGCGCCATATCGTGTGGTTTGGAGGGCCGGGTTCCACCCCGG
>JAFGHX010000417.1 GCA_016929905.1 Kiritimatiellia bacterium | reverse complement strand
GTGGGACTGTGGGACCGTGGGACCGTGGGACTGTGGGACCGTGGGACCGTGGGACTGTGGGACCGTGGGACTGTGGGACCGTGGGACTGTGGGACCGTAGCACTGTGGGGCCCGACTTCGCCGTCGTGCCTCCTGGCTTCCGCCGTCGCTCTGCGAGCTATGGCGGACAAGTCGTCGGGCGCCGCCGTGGGAATGGGGGAATAGGGGACGGGGCCGGAATGATTCGGTGGTTTGCTGTCATGAAGGGAGGCAACGTTCAACTCTGAGTCCTCTCCGAAAAGCGGCTCGCGAGGACGCTCGCCCTCCAGTTGACGCTACAGGGTCTACGAATGGAGGGCGAGCGTCCTCGCGAGCCGCGTTCTTAGAGTGAACTCAACTTTCAACGTTCTGGACCGAAGACGGTCCGTCGGGAAGACTGACACCTGAGACCTGACACCTGAAACCTGCGTACGACCGGGAGGCCGAGCCATGAGCCGATTGCCAGCCGAACTTGCACCGCTCTTCACGCCGCCGGATGACTATCGCGGCGATTTCGGCTCGTACAAATCGTTGCTGGAATTCTACGACGGGCGGCCGGTGAAGACGGCCGCCGACTGGCCCGCGCGCCGCGGCGAGATTCTCGACGCCTGGCGCGGCATCATGGGCGCCTGGCCGCCGGTGAAAGAAGCGCCGGCGGTAGAGGTCGTGAGCGAAGAGCGCCGCGAACCCTTCACGCAGCGCAAGCTGCGGCTCGACGTCGCGGTCGACGAGCCGTGGGTGGGGTACCTGCTCGTGCCGGACGAGATACCGGCTCGATCACAGACTGTGCAGACGGCTCGGCAGGAGCCTCGCCCTCCATCTTCGTCCCGCGGGGCCGATCCCTTTGCTGGAGGGCGCGCGCCGCGCGAGCCGGGTTCTCCCAACGACCCGGATGACCTGAATGGGCGAGCGTCCTGCCGCGCCGGCGACGACGTCGCCAAGCGGCCCCTTGCGCCTGCGGCGCGACGCGGCGAGCCGGGGCCGTTCCCCGCCGTGCTCGTGCCGTTCTACGATGCCGAGACGGGCGCCGGGCTCGCGGGCAAGGAATACCGCGATTTCGGACGCCAGCTCACGAAGCGCGGGTTCGTCTCGCTTTCGATCGGGCTCGACCCGTGGCCGTTCCGGGGCATCCAGCGTGTGGGCACGCAGCCCTTGTCGGCGCTCGGTTGGGTCGCGGCCAACTGCCTGCATGCGCTCGCCAACATGCCGGAGGTGGACCCGGCCCGTATCGGGATCGTCGGCCACTCCTACGGCGGGAAGTGGGCCATGTTCGCCGCGTGCCTCTACGAGACGTTCGCCTGTGGCGTGTGGTCCGATCCCGGCATCGCGTTCGATGAGACACGCCCGAACGTGAACTACTGGGAGCCGTGGTATCTCGGGTTCGAGCCGGGCCGCGCGCGGGAGCGAGGGATCCCCACGCCCGAGAACCCGCGCACGGGCGCGTACGAGACGCTGGTCGAACGCGGCCACGATCTGCACGAGCTGCAGGCGCTCATGGCGCCCCGCCCGTTCCTCGTCTCCGGCGGCGCGGAGGACCAGCCTGAACGCTGGCAGCCGCTGAACCGGGTGCGCGAGGTCTACGACCTGCTCGATGCGCCGGGGAGGGTGGGGATGACCAATCGCGAACACCATTCGCCGAACGCGGAGTCGAACGAGGTGATCTACCGGTTCTTCGAGCATTGGCTGGGTAACGCGTCAGAGTTCCGCCTTTAGGCGGAAGTCTTCCGCCCGGCTTTAGCCGGGCGTGCTCCGCTGGAGGGCGAGGCTGTGCCGAGCCGGGTTCGCCCGGCAATCCGGATTCTCGTGTGGGGGAGGGGTGGGTGAGCGCGTTTCCGAGAGCGCTGATCGTCGGGCGGCTCGGCGCAGCCTCGCCCTCCATGGGCCGGTGTGTTGAGTTGGCAGACGTTTGATTCGAGAACGTTACATAGAAGGAGTTCAGCCATGAGGATTCGCCACACGCTTTGCATCGGCCTTTGCCTGATCGGCGCCGGCCTGCCGGCCGCGCCCGTGCACCTGCGCCAGGCAGAGCCGCCGGCTTTCGAGCCGGCGCGCACGCTCTACGTCGCGCCGCACGGTGCCGACACGAACGACGGGCTCTCGCCCGAGACGCCGTTCCGAACCATCGGCAAGGCGGCGAAAGTCACGGAACCCGGCGACCTCGTGCGGGTGGCCGGCGGCACCTACTTCGAGCACGTCCACCTCAAGCGGCCCGGCACGGCGGAGAAGCCGATCGTCTTTCGCGCCGCGCCGGGCGAGACGGCCGTGGTCACGTTCGGCGACAGGCCGGAGCAATGGGAGAAGACGGCCGGGCGCCGGTTCACCTACGCCACGCCCTACGCCTATTGGGCCAACACCGTATGGGAAGACCGCACGGTCACGCGCTACGTCGAGGTGAACGATCCGGTCTCGCTCGACGAATCGCCCGGCTCGTTTGTGTATGATAAGGAGCGCAGGATGCTCTACGTTCACCCGCTGCGCGGGTCCACGCCGCTCGAGGCCGGCGTCGTGGTGGTCGCCTACAGCGATTCGAACCGCGACCCGTCGAGCGAGGGCGGCCAGCGCGCCGGCCCGAACAAGCGCAACCCGTACGACTCCGACAAGGGGTTCTGGTTCCGCGCGCCCTATAACCGCGTGGAAGGGTTTGTCATCGCTTACCAGCCGATCGGCATTCAGCTCCGGATCGACAATGTCGAGGCATGGAACAACACGATCTACGGCTGCACGGCCGGCGTGCACAGCTATTCCGGCAAGGGCGGCGTGATCGCGGGGAACGTCTGTTTCCGGAACGACTCGCACGGGATCATTGTCGGCGCGAGCACCGTCGGCATCACCGTGCGCGACAATCTCTGCTACGACAACTGCCCGGCCGGCCCGTTCCGCTACCTGAGCGGCGGGTTCGGCAACCCGCACAACATCGCGCTTTACGGCGGTGCGACCGACGTGACGTTCGTGCGCAACACGGCCATTTCGGACCGGCGCGACCGGGTCTGGCGCTACAAGAGCGCGCGCGGCCGGGTCGAGACGACGCACAACGTGCTGGTCGGCGGCACGGGCCGCGTGACGCCGCAGAAGGCATGCGACTACTCGTACAACACGGTGATCGGCGGCGAGCTGCGCGCCTACAACGGCGGCACGCTCATGACGACGGACGAACTCGCCGCCCGCGGCGGCAGGGCCGACGGGCCGCTCTACCTCAAAGCGGGCGCACGCGCCGACGACGGGTTTGCCGACCCCGCGCGGTACGACTACCGCCTGCGCGCGGACAGCCCGCACCTCGGCAAGGGCGCGTGGCCGGAAGCGGCCCCGCTGCGCTATGTCGCGCCCGACGGCGACGACACCCGCGACGGGCGCACCCCGAAGACCGCCTGGCGCACCATCCAGAAGGCGGCCGGCTCGGCCGGCGCCGGGGAGACGGTCTTCATCCTGCCCGGCACCTATCCCGAAACCGTCACCCTCTCCTGCCGCGGCACGCGGGAGAAACCGATTGTGTTCGTCAGCCACGGGTACCGCCGGGTCGTAATCGACGGCGAAGGCCGGCGTGCATTCGGCCTGGTCCTGAAGGACGCCGCGCACGTGCGAGTAGAGGGCCTCATCGTCCGGAACGTCACGCAGGTCGGCATCGGGGCTCAGAACAACCGCGACGTCGAGCTGGCGCGGAACGTGGTGGATCAGGCGCGGATCGGCATCGCCGTGGTCAGCGGCGTGGACGTCACCATCGCGAACACCACGGTTTTGCGCTGCCAGACCGGCGTCGAGCTCGGCCGTGTGCAGGGGCGGGTCACCCTGCGCAACAACCTGCTCGCCGAGATCGGCGGCGAGCCGATCGCGATGGCCGGGCAGCCGGCTCCCCGGAGTTCCGGTCTGATGGAGGGCGAGCGCCGTGCCCGCCGAAGCAACGAGCCTGGCGAGGCGAAGGCAGGTCTCGCGAGCCGCGATCCGCGAGTGCCCGATGGAGGGCGAGCGTCTCGCGACCCGGATCCGCGAGTGGCCGATGGAGGGCGAGCGTCTCGCGAGCCGGCTCCGCGCCTCGTCAGCGAGCGCAACGCGGTCACCGGCCCCGGCGCGCAGGCGTGGCTGGCCGCGTGGCGCGAGCGCGTGCGCGAGCCGCACGCGAGCCTCGCCGCCGATGTCGCCTTGACCGGCGATGACTACGCCTTGCCCGTCGGCGCCACCCTCGCGTTCGCCGGGCTCGGGCACCGCCCGATCGGCGCGCGCCACGCCGAGCGGGACCGTTCCCCCGTCGCCGTCGAGGCGTTCCGCGTCGCCGGAATCCGGCCGGACCAGGCGACGCTCACCTGGCGCACGCCATTCGACTATCCCGACGCGCGGCTCGCCTGGAAGGGGCCGGACGGCAAGGAGCGGAAGATGTCCGTCTCGCAGACGGACATGCTCAAGCTCAGCGCGCTCTCCGCGCGGCTTGCGGACCTGGCGCCCGGTACGGCCTATGCCGTCACGCTCGAAGTCGACGCGCCCGACGGGCGCAAGGGCGGCGCCGAACTGAGCTTTCGCACGCCGACCGCCGTTCGCGCGCCGGCCACGCTGCACGTGGCGCCGGCCGGCGACGACGGAAACGACGGGCTCGGCGCCCAACGCCCGTTCAGGACGTTGGCCGCCGCCTCGTTTGCCGCCGTGCCGGGCGATACGATTCTCGTCGCGCCCGGCGTGTATCCCGAGACGCTCACGCTCTGGTCGGGCGGCCTGTCGGAACAACGCCCGCTCCTCGTACGCAGCACCGAACCCGGCGGCGCCGTCATCGATTGCGGCGGGGTCCGCGACGGCGCGATCCGGATCAGCGGGCTCCAGCACGTGACCGTCGACGGGTTCCGGATCCGCGGCCTGTGGTACACCAGCGGGTTGAACGCCGTCCAGATCAACAAGGCGCAGGACGTCCGGTTCGTCAACAACGTCATCGAAGCGCCCGACCGCAGCCGCTGCACCTGCCGGCTGCTGTATGCCGCCGGCACCAAGGGCCTGTTGGTGCGCAACAACGTGTTCGAGGCCGGCTTCTACGGGCTGATGGCGCTAGGGTCCGACGAGATCACGATCGAGCACAACACCTTCCATAACGGCGGGGTGACCGGCGTGCTGATCGATACCCGGAAAGACGCGCGGCTGCGCATCGCGAACAACATCTTCTCCGACGTCATTTCCGAGAACAAAGCGAACGCCGCGGTCAACGTCTACCGGCCGTCGAACCAGCTCGTGCTCGACCACAACCTCTACTGGCGCAAGCAGTGCCCGAAGATGCACCTGTTCCACGTGCACGAAACGGAGGCGGGCGAGAAGCTGAGCTGGGGCAAGGGCAACGACGTCATGACCGTCGAGGAACTGCAGCGCAAGTACGGGCTCGGCCTGCACAGCCGGTTCGCCGATCCGCAGTTCGTGGACCCGGCCAAACACGACTTCCGCCTCAAGCCCGGCTCGCCCGCCATCGGCATGGGCGAGAACGGCGCGACGGTCGGCGCCGCGCTGCCCGGGATCGGGCGCGCGGGCGAGACCGGGCATGCCGTGGCGTTCTGAAAGCAGAAGCGGCGGACCGCGTGCGCCATAGCCTCAAAGGCGAAGGCGGACCGTGTCCGCCATAGCCTGAAAGGCGAAGGCGTCCCGTGTCGGCCATAGCCTGAAAGGCGACGGCGGATCGCCGCTTCCCCGGGCCGAAGGCCCGGGCGCCTCCCGCGGAACGGCGCGTCGCGGGGAGGACGGGCATGGCCCGCCTTCGCGGGGCAGGCTGGCGAAGCTGCGACCGGCCCGGCCAAGCGGGACCGCTCGCAGAGCGGTCCTACGACGGCGCAGCGCTTTTGCCGACCGCCGGCCGCCCCGGCGGGCCATCGCTGCCGGGCAACGTCCCGGCCACGACGCGGGGCCCTCCGTGAACACACGTGCTTTGACGTGTAGCTTCCGGGCAGGCCCGGCCTGATCCCGACTTCGCAGCCAGTTGGGTTCGAGGCCTGCGTTTCGGTGCACGCGACCTGCTTGGGTGGCGGGCAAAGCCCGGTTCAGGGGGTTTCGCCGACGGTGATCCGGTAGTAGTGGAGCACGGGCGGAGACGGGTTGCCGTAGGTGATCGGGCCGGATGCCGTCACGTTCGTCGTGCTCTCCGTGTTCCAGACGACCCCGGTTCCGACCAGGTTGGTGGCCGACTGCACCTCGTAGGTGCGGCCCGCCACGCCCTGCCACTGAATCTCGATGCTGTCGCCCGTCCCCTTGTCGAGCGCGCTCACTTCGAAGACGCTGCCCGAATCCGTGCCGCTCGTCCCCGCGATCCATTCCTGGTAGTCGTCGTGTGCGTCGCCGTCGGTGTTCGCCTCGACCCGCGAGGTGCCGAACAGCCATTCCTGTTCGTCCGTCAGGCCGTCTCCGTCGTCATCGGCGTCGGTCACGTTGTTCTCGCCGTCTTCGTCGGTATCGTAAGGGCGGGGGTCAACCGCGTCGGCGATGCCGTCGCCGTCCGCGTCGGGATCGTCCGCGTCCGCGATTCCGTCGCAGTCGGAGTCGAACCCCTCGCTCGCGGCCTGGAACCCGGCCTCGAGCGCGAAGTCGCCGCCGGCGGTCTGTTCCGCGGCGACGGCACGCTGGCCTACGGAGACCGACATCTGGAACGCCGCCGAGCCGACCCCGCTGCCCGTATTGGCGGCGGTGAACACGTCGGCCGCAACCGTGAAGTCCGCGCTCGACTGGCCCGCGCCGAGCGCCGCGGCGAGCGGGATCGCCACGGCGGCGGCCGCCGTCAGGAGCCGGTGTGTCTGTATGCGTGAACGCATGGCGTGTCCTCCCCGCCCATCAGCGCAGGCCCGGCGGCATCAGATAGTTCCCGTACGGCAGCTCCTCGGGCGCTATCAGGCCGATTTCGGGCGCGATGTTCGTCGTCAGGCCCGAATGGGCCATGAACAGGTTGCCGGTCGTCGCGCCGCCCGAGAGCCCGATGGCGTACGGCGCCTGGCTGCCCGTCTCGAGCAGGCAGCCGGTCAGCCGGGCGGCCGGCACCTGGGTGCTGTCGGAGAGCACGAGCATCGGGGCGGTGTTGGTGGCGCCGAACAGGTCGGCGATCGAGAACAGGCTGCAGTTGTTGAAGATGGCGGCGGTGGTGGCGCCCTTGAGCAGCACCGCGGCGTTGGTGCCCGCGATGAACAGGGTGCGCTCCGCCAGGTAGCGGCCGCCCTCGCATTCGAGCGCCGGCTCCATCATGGCCTCCAGATGACAGCCGATCAGGGTGGCGATCTGGCCGTCAAGCGACGCGTACAGGCCCCACCTGTCGCTCCACAGTTCGGTGTCGCGCAGGTGCACCTCGCACGCACCGCTTGCGCGGATGCACGCTTCGCCGCCCTCCATCGACGCCGCGCTGACTTCGATGTCGCCGCCGGCCCCGTAGACGGCATAGCGCTCGCCATCGACGTCTGAGCGCTGCACCTCGACCTCGGCGCCCTCGGAATGAATTCCGTCTCGGATGTAGCCGCAGACCTCGCAGTCCCACACCGCGACGCTCGCGCCGTAATCGTCATCTTCGCCGCCGGTCCCGGCGCAGGTGATGTTGATCGCGTCCTTGTCCCCGCCGTCTCCGTCAATACTCAGAATGTAGCAGCCGTCGAAACGCAACCCCATGTAGTGGTTGGTCGCGAACGACTCCGTGGCTATCGCTTCCACCGCATGGCCGGCATGGCCGTGTATGTTGCAGCCCTTCACGCGAAACTCGCCCGATGAGTCCTGGGCGAAAAAGGCCGTGTTGCTCGTGGTGACCATGTCGCAGTTGCGCAGCCAGGCGCCGCGCATGCTCTCGACGAACTGCGCCGGCCGATCGCCCCGGAGCCGGCATTCTTCGAACGTCGTCTGGACATTCGCGTTGCTCACGAGCAGGCCGCTGATCTCGCAGGACCGGAACACGCAGTGCCCGCCGCCGCCGCTTATGTAGAGGCCCGGGACCGTTTCGTCGGCATCTATTTTGCAGCTTTCGAATTCGCTGTAACCCGTATAGTCCGTGACCACGAGCGTCACGGCGTCGGCCGCCCAACAATCGAACCGGGTGTGTGTGGCGTACGCGTTGAGGCCGCCGCTCAACGCAAGCGCGCAGGGCGCCTGGCCGTCGGCCTGGACGTAGCATTCGAACAATTCCACCCGCCCCTCACCGGTGAAGACCGCCGCGGGGCCGGCGGCGTCATCGCTCAACCCGATATAGCAGTTGCGCAGCTCTACATTGAACTCTCCGGGCAGCGACTCGGTCGAGACCGCCGGCCGGCCCTGGAACTTCATATTCTCGACATACACGTCGTAGGGCGCGATCGTCACGCCGTTCGTGTTCTCGACCGTCACGCTCTCCCGGCTGGAGCCGACGCCCCGGATCGTGATCCACTCGTTGGTCGGGAAGGTCAACGGCGCGCTCAGCTCATAATGGCCGGGCATCACCAGGATGTGCTGGAACTGGTCGTTGGTGGCCACGCAGTCGATGGCGGCCTGCAGGTCGTCGAAATCGGCCGTTCCGTCCGAAGCCACGAGCACCGTGCCGTGCGTGTCAATTTGGGAGAAGTCGATCGGCCGGATCCGCGTGTCGGGCCAGAGCAGTTGGAAAGCGATGTCGTTGGTCGAGAACCACGTGCGCAGCTCGACCTGCCACGCGTGCAGCGCCAGCGGCGGAATGGCGTTCATCGGGCTCTCGCCAAGCTCGACCGTGAAGAGCCCGTTGTTGACCGAAACGTTCACCGACGAACCCGGCTCGTTCGTGCCCGGTGAACCGTCGTTCGACCACAGGCACTCCTCGTCGTTGAACAGCACGAACTTGAAATAGCCCTCCCCCGTGAAGTTCCCGCCGCCGGCCGTGACCCGGCCCTGATAGTTCAACGTCGGGCCCGCCAAGGCGGCCGCCGCGCTCAGCACTCCTGCCATGCTCCAAACCACCAGCCGCTTCATCGAACACCTCCAGGCAAACAAGCACTTCTGCACATCCCGATTGTACCGTTCGCGGCCCGGCAGTCAAGCGCCGACGCTTGCATCAATACGACCACCTGAACGGACACGCCCCGTCGCGCGGGCCGGATCGAATAGAGCACTCATGCCCCCGGGACAAACCGAGCGCGCTTGGGGCGCCGTGCCCCCCCCCTTCCCACAATACAGCTTCGCAAAAAGCCGCGGTCCATCGAGGTGTGCCGCCCGGAACGGCTCCGTACATTTGACCTCGAGCACGTGGAGCCGCTGGCCGGCCTCGAGAATAAGGTCGACCTCGTGGCCGGTCTTGTCGCGGAAAGACGAAACCCGCCAGACCCTCAGCTCAACATCCATGCCGCCGGCGCGGCGGTGACGGAATCGCTCAGTTCCAGAACGTCTTCATCCCTGCTCAACACGAAGCCGTGCAGGACGGGCTTGTCGAGAATGCCGGCCAACCCGTGCAGATGGCGTGCGTACCAGGCGTCATTTCAGAGATCTAGAGGTGTATATATCGTTTGAGGAGAGGCATTGCGAGCGTGTGATCCAACCGTTACGCGCAGGCCGCCGGGCCGCGGGTGGAAGCCGGCGCAGCTCGAATAGAGCGGCCTGCCTCACCGGACGATGACAGACGCTTCCCAGCGGCTGTCATCGGTACGGTGCAGGCCGATGTTCGGCTCCCTGTTCTTGGGCCCAACGTCCAACGCTCAACGGTCAACGTTCAACTTCGCTGAACGTTGAATGTTGAGCGTTGAATGTTGAACGTTGGCTCCCGCCCTCGTCTTTTTCACGTCGTCGTTTCCGTTGCCCGCCGAACACTCATTATGTCCCTGCAACATAATGTTGGGCCGGCATAACTCCCGCACAAGGGCGCGCCGATGGCTGTGAACAAGACGTGGGACAGTGAGCACGCAACGTGCAGGTTGCGACAGCGATGTGCGTCTCTGGCTTCACGTGCGAACTGTGTCGCGCGTCAGCGGCGGCTCGAAGCCCGGGCCGGGACCGGCGTTTCGCTTTCGCGAAGACGCTACGGCGGACGCGGTCGGTGAACGCCGCCCTGCCCTCAGCCGGGCGGCGCCCGGGTTGTCCCGGGTATGGAACGATGCGTGAGAACGGGGCAAACGGGCCTCGACACGCGAGGGGCATTCATGGCAGACTGCACGTCGGGAACGGGAGGAAATGCGGGCACAAGACGATAGGACGGAACTGCGTTACACGCCCAACCCGAAGCACAAGGAACCTTGGCAACCGGGCAGGCGGGGATCTCTGTGTCCGAGCGACATCGGACGTGAATGTGCATCCCGGTTGCTCCAGGACAGCCTCCAACACGGGCGCCATCGCTATGCGGTCAAGGACGGGCGTGCTTTCGCGGGGCAGCAGGACGGAACCGGCGCCTGGCATGGCTATCCGGTGGGCTGGGTTGAGGTGCCGGCGCCCATCCGCCAACGGTTTCATGAAATGGGAGTCGTGGATCGACGCGCGATTCACCGATACTGGAAACGGACACTGTCATGAACGGCGATTTCGGCAGCAGCCTCTACCGGCAGTTTGGCCGAGGGGACCGGTCGAAGTTCTTCTTTCACCTGGAGTTCGTGCCGGATTCGGAACCCGGCGGGGTGACGGTGGAGGAACAGGCGAGTTGGGGCCGGTTTCAGATCTGGGCGGACGGCCGGAACCTGTGCGCGCACTATGTGGACGGCGTTTTGTACGAGCACGTCACGTGGTACCTGCTGCCTTTGCTCGAATGGCTCGCCTGCGAATGGGAGTTTTTGCTTCACGAACAGCGCTTTCCTTTCCGCAATACGGGCGGGTTCGGAGCGGAGGCGCTCAGAAGGCTGAACGCACCCCCGACTTTCGAACAACCGGGCGGGTGGGCCTTCGACGCCGCCTCGATCGTGGACAGCTGGGCGCGGCGGCATGGGCTGAACATGCATCGGGAGGGCGGCCTGTTCCCGGACGTCTGCCTGCGCCGGTTCGGGGAGTGGGTGGAGGTGTCCTGGACGGCGGATGCGCCGGCTGGTTCGCCGGCCGGACTGCAGTTCAGCAACGGTGACGGGGGCGTCTTGCTCGCCCCCGCGGAGGTGGCACGGCCCTTGTACGCCGTGTTGCGCGAAGCGGTCTCCGCCCTTTGCGCGGCGCTGCCCAAGTGCGGGCGGATCAAGAATCTCGATCGCGCGGTCCAACGCCTTGTACACAAGGACAGAAGACCCGTTCGCGTGGGAATCCTCGCCGGGCTGGGGCCCGACCCGGGCGACTGGCCCGCCCTTTGGGGCGCACTGGTCCGCAAGCTGAGGTTGAAGCACCGGCGCAAGGCGGCGTTGATCAAGAGTCTGTTCATGCCGCCGCGCGTGAACGATCTGTACGTGAGCGGCGAGTGCGCCGGGGCGTTGATGTTCGGGTCCGTCAGCCGCGCGATCGGCGAGGCGGATGCGCTCACGCTGGCCGAACTCATGCTGGAGCAGGCCGATGCCGGGAAGGAACGGGACCGGTTGCGGGCGTATGCGCGCGCCGAACCGGTCATCCCCGCACAGGAACCCTGGGGGCAAGGTTACCTGCTGGCTCGCGAATGGGCCGAGACCGCGCAAGTGAACACCGATGCCGGGCCGTTGGATATCGAAAGGCATCTGAAACAGCAGGGCGTGCGCGTCGTCGATATCAAACTCGACGACACGTCCATCGGGGCGGTCGCCATTGCGCGTGTCGGCAAGAGGCCGATTGTGGCCGTCAATGTGACCCATGCGCGGAACAGGTACCCGACAGGCCGCCGCTTCACGCTGGCCCACGAGCTGTGTCATCTGCTCTACGATCGGGCGCGCGGCGTCGACCTGCAGATTGTGTCCGGCGAGTGGGCGCCGGTCGAGATCGAGAAGCGCGCTAACGCATTCGCCGCCGCCTTCCTGATGCCCGACGACCTGATCCGCGGCGCCGCGGCCCGGGCGGGCGTGGACGTGGCCGATCTCGATCCGGACGGCTTGCTCTCGCTCGCGCGTGGCTTGGACGTCAGCCCCGACGCGCTGGCCCACCACCTGTGCAACCGGCGGTGGCTTGACGAAGGCCGGCGGGATGCGCTCCTGGCCATTCTCCAGAACCGGCCAGGCGCCGCTGTCGCGGACGCGCCCGCCCAACGCAAACCGCGCCCGCACCGTTCGCGCCCGTGACCAATTCCGGCTGGCTCCGGCGCGTCCCAACGGCAAATCACCCCCAGTACCCGCCGCTGCTTCTGCGCGGAGACTCTTGAGGAGCCGCGGCCGTTGCGCCGTATGAGAGAGCCGATGTTTCAGAGTATAGACACGAACGCGCGGCATCGGCTACACTACGTATCGTCGCGTCAGGCCACGTCCTGCGCCGGCACGGCGTCGCGGAGGTGGGCCGCGCCCGGCGAAGCGACGAAGGCCGAAGGCGCCCCGGACGCGACGCCGCCTCTTGTTTTCGCGTACGAAAGAGAACGCGTGCCCGCGACAGCGTGACGCTATGACGCTTCAGGGAGGGAGGAACGGCGACGGCGCACCGGAGGAACGAGACGAGCCGATCGGAGGCTATGCGAGAATACGCCCAGCGCGAAGGTGGAGTCCGCCTGCCGGCCGCGATGAAGCGTTGCTTCAAGCTGCCGTCGCGATGCTTGGGGTTTCGGAAGAACACGCAGAAGACATCCGGCATTCTTGCTTCTTGGCTCACGCGCTCTGGGACGGGGTCCAACGCAACGCCAGGCGGCGGGAGCCGCCCATGCACCAACCGGGGCTGCCTGCGATCGCCGGCAGCACCCGGGCTTATTGGGACGCCTCCGTCGCGGAGCTCGGAATCCAGCCCCGGAAGGGAAGGATTCGCCCATGACCGTATCGGAACTCATCGCCCGGCGCCACGCTTTCGACGGCCGCCTGCGCGTCGTGACGCCCGGCTTCGACGAGTCGGATCTCGAGGACGTCGACACGGTGCAGGCCATCCGCGTCGCGTTCGACGACGCCAGGGCGAAATTCCACGGCGGCCGCCACAAGAAATCGCCCGCGGGCGTCCCGGCGGTGAAGATCGACTGGCAGTAGGACGGGTCTGGCGGCTGAATGCTGTGCCGTTGGCCGGAGTTGTTCTTGCGCGGGCCCTCAGTAGTTCTTCCATAGCAGCCACAGCTTGAAGAACGGATTGATGAACTTGTACTCGCCTTGATGGCGATAGATCACCTTGAGCTGCACGAGCCGGTTCAGGGCTTTCTTGACGGATGCCGGTAACGGGATGCCCGCACCTTCAAGAAAGGCCGTGGACAACGGAGACTTCCCGCCCAGCCTCGCCAAACCCGTCAAGCACTTGAGTTGCTGCCCCGTGATTTGCACCAGCACAGCCTCGTAGCCCTTCGATTCGCGCGAAAAGACGAGTTCGAGCGCTTTCGGAAAGCACGCTTTCGCGACAGTATCGCCAGGTGCCGATGTATCCCATAGCGCACCGCACAGCGCCTGAACGTCGCCGGGCACCGACTCGGCCGTCGCGATGACCTCGGCCAGCGTCTCGTCAGTGACCTTCCGCCGCCCCTTCCCGAATTTCTCTTTCAGGAAGGCAGAGAAGACAGTCGGATCGAGACTGCCGACATCCACGGCGATTGCGGATTTGAATGGATTCATGATGCCCTCCCGGAATATGCCGTATAGCATGATACCGATTGGTATATGTCAAGCGGGCCGGGGAGGGCGTAGTCCGCATGGGAAACCCGAACGGCCGCCGGTGTCCCCGCGCTCAAGATCGACTGGCAGTAGGACGGGTTTGAACCGGAATCTCGCACGCGTCGGAAACAGGACGGCCGTTCGTGCCGGTCCGGGTCGGGCAGGAATGCCCGAGGTACTGCGTTTGTGACGCCACCCGTCGGGCGGTCTGGCGCAGCAAGCACGCTTGCCGGCCATCGGGACGGCTCACGCGCCGCGGTACGCGGTCGCTTGCAGCCGCAGGTTCGGCAATCGGTCGTTCTCTCGACCGTCGTTCGTCTCTTCCGCGTCGACCCTTATCGTCGCCGTTATCGTAAACCGATTTGGCCGCGCGGCCATGATCACGCGCCGGAGATTCGGTCCACGAGAACGGCGACGAGAAACGGTTGACGATTTCCGGATCCATCTTCCGTGCCGAACGGTGGCGCTGAGGCTGCGGCGCGATAGCGACGCTAGCCTCGAGCGCCTTGTTCGGCTCCCTGTTCTTGGGCCCAACGTTC
>JAFGHX010000416.1 GCA_016929905.1 Kiritimatiellia bacterium | reverse complement strand
TCGGCGGGCGCAGCACGACTACGCCCAGGGCTTCCGCCGTCGCTCTACGAGCTATGGCGGACAAGTCGGCGGGCAAGCGGCGCTTGCTGCCTGTCCGCCCGTGGCGGAACAAAGTTTCCACCTGGTCATTTCCGGCGCCGCGCCGCGCGCCGGGGGACATCTGAGCTGCGGGTTCCGGGCGAAACCCGCACGGCTCACGCCCGGCCCGCGAATTTCCCGGCTAACATCCCTCGGCCAACGGGTTAAGCCTGTATGGAAGCCGGGATACGGCCCGCTTTGCTTGTTGTCGCTTAACGCCGTTAAACCGAAGAAAGAGGAAAAAACCCATGAATATCGCGAAATCCGGCCGATTTCACTGCCGCCCGTTCTTCATCCTGGTCGCCCTTGTCCTCAACGGTCCCGTTCTGCTGGCGGCCACCGTCGCCACGCCCACGTTCAGCAAGGGACACGGTTTCTACGATTCCTCCTTCAGCGTGCAAATTTCGTCGGCGACCGCCGGCTGCACTATCCGCTACACCACGGATGGTAGCGAACCGACCGCCTCGTACGGCACCGTCCTGGCGAACGGCGGGTCGATCACCATCAGCAGGACCGCCGCTCTGCGCGCCGTGGCCGCCAAGGGCGGCATGACGACTTCGCGCAGCTTCACACAGACTTACATCCTGCTGAACGATGTGCTCACGCAAACGCGGCCGTCCGGCTATCCCTCGCTCTGGTGCGGGACGATCAAGGCCGACTACGACATGGATTCCACGATCGTCAACGATTCACGCTACAGCGGCACGATCAAAAACGATTTCAAGTCGATCCCGACCCTTTCGATCGCGTTGAGCAAGAACGACATGTTCGTGGGCAGCGGCGCCTACAACTCGCCGCAAGCCACCGACTGGGAAAAGGCCTGCTCGGCGGAACTGATCTATCCCGGCCAGCCGAGCGGCGGATTCCAGATCAACTGTGGCGTCACCGGCCACACGTGGCCGCGGCCGAAACGCTTTCTCCGCCTCTATTTCCGGGCGAAGTACGGGTCGAACAAGTTGAACTATCCGTTCTTCGAGAAAGCGCCCCTAAACGCCGGTTCGGCCACGCGCGTCTTCGACAAACTCATCCTGCGCGCCGGCGGCAACATGAACCTGATGGGCAGCCAGATGGAGGTCACCACGCACGTACGCGACCAATGGGCGCGCGATTCGCAGTTTGCCATGACCGGCTACGGCGTGCACGGGCTGTACGTGCACCTCTACATCAACGGCCTGTACTGGGGCCTGTACAACGTCGCCGAGAAGCCGGACGACCACTTCACCGCCGCTTACTGGGGCGCGAACGTCACCCGGACCGAACGCCTCAAATGGTTCTGGGCCAAGGGGACCCGCAGCACCAAGCCGCTCGTCTACGGGCCGGCCGGCGGCCCGGGCACCACCCGCTGGGACCAATGGCGCAATCTCGCCGCGGCCGGCGTTTCCGATTCCGAATTCAACAACCAGATCCCGGCCCTGCTCGACGTCGACGGCTATTGCGACTATGTCATCCTGAACACCTTCGCCGGGGTCGGCGACTGGGTCTACCACCCGCCCTATCAGCGCGCCGGCAACTGGTACGTCGGCGTCCAGAGCCCGTCGGGCAAGACCCGCTATTTCGTCTGGGACGCCGAGGACAGTTGGTGGTTCAAAGACGGCCGCTGCAACGACGGCGCCTGGATCCCGAAAGGCCTCACCTACACCACGGATCTCTGTTTCGGCGACATGTGGAACGGCATGATGCAGAGTGCCGATTTCAAGACGTATTTCGCCGACCGCGTCTACAGACAGCTCTACAACGGCGGCCCGCTGACCGACGCGAACAACGTCGCGCGCTGGAACACGCTCTGCAGCCACGTCGAAGGCGCGGTCGTCGCCGAATCCGCGCGCTGGGGCGACTACAAGAAGGATTTCATCGACAGCACCGCCCCCGTCTGGACCCGCCACGCGCACTGGTATCCGGCACGCGATGCCGTCCGCAACCTCATGAACGTGAACGTCGCCAAGTTCGTGTCCGTCTTCCGCGGCAAGGGCTGGTACCCCAGCCTGAATCCGCCAAGCTACAGCAAGTACGGCGGCACAGTCGCCGCCGGCTATAAGCTCACGATCAGCCGCCCGAGCGGCGGAACGGTTTTCTACCGCACCGACGGCGAGGACCCGCGCGTCTCCGGCGGCGGGGTGCGATCCGGCTCGACAGCGGCAACCGCCAACGTGGCGCTCGCCCTGAACAGCACCGCGACCGTGAAGGCGCGCCTGAAGAACGGCAACACCTGGAGCGCGCTGGCCAAGGCAACGTTCACCGTCACCGGCGGCACGCCCAGCAATCCGCCCGCGGCGCCGAGCAACCTCGCCGCCAGCGCCCCATCCCCGACTTCGATCCGGGTCACCTGGCAGGACAACAGCAACAACGAGACCGGCTTCAAGCTCGACCGCCGCCAGAGCGGCACCAGCGAGTGGGTCCGCATCGCGACCACGGCCGCCAACGTCACCAGCCTCACGGATTCCGGGCTGTCCCCGGAAACCACGTTCTACTACATGGTGAAGGCGACCAATGCCGACGGCGATTCCGCCTACACCTCAGCCGTCACCGTGACCACACCCGCCGATCTGCAACCCCCGGCGGCGCCCACGAGTCCCGCCGCCTCGGCCGTTTCGGCCACGGAAATCCGGCTGACCTGGATCGACAACTCCTCCGACGAAGACCAGTTCAAGATCCGGTGCGGAACGGATCCCGCGAATCTCAGCACGGAAATCTTCCTGCCGGCCAACACCACGAGCTATTCCCACACCGGCCTCACGCCAGACACGACCTACTACTACATGGTCCGCGCCCAAAACGCGGCCGGCGTCTCCGCCTATTCCGCAACGGTCAATGCCAGGACGGCGGCCGCAGTCCCGGCCGCGCCCAGCGCCGTCGCGGCTGTTGCCCTGTCGGCGTCCGAGATCCGCGTGACCTGGACGGACAACAGCAACAACGAGACCGGCTTCAAGCTGGACCGCCGCCAGAGCGGCACGCAGGTGTGGGAGCAGATCGCGCAGCCCGCCGCCAATGTCACGAGCTATACCGATTCCGGGCTGCTCGCCGAAACCCACTACTACTACAAGCTCAGGGCCTACAATGCCGCCGGCGACTCGCCGGAATCCGCCTACAACGGCGCCACAACCGAGCCGGCACCGCCCGAACCGCCCGCCGCGCCGAGCGCTGTGTCCGCCGCCGCCCTGTCGGCAACCGAGATCCGCGTGACCTGGGCCGACAACAGCTCCGACGAAACGCAGTTCAAGATCCGGTGTGGGACAGACCCCGCGAATCTCAGCACGGAGATCTTCCTGCCCGCGAACACCACCGCCTACACCGACACCGGATTGGCGGCGGACACCACCTACTACTATAAAGTCCGCGCCGAAAACGCCGTCGGCGTATCCGCCTACACCGCGATCGTCGACGCCAGGACGGCGCTGGGCACGCCGGCCGCGCCGAGCGCCGTGCTGGCGACTGCCCTCTCGGCGTCCTCGATCCGCGTGACGTGGGCCGACAACAGCAACAACGAAACCGGCTTCAAGCTGGATCGCCGCCAGAGCGGCACGCAGGTGTGGGAACGCATCGCGCAGCCCGCAGCCAATGTCACGAGCTATACCGATTCCGGGCTGCTCGCCGAAACACACTACTACTACAAGCTGAAGGCTTACAATGCCGCCGGGGATTCGCCGGAGTCGGATTACGATGGCGATACCACCCCGGCCGCCCCGCCCGAGCCGCCCGCCGCGCCGAGCGCCGTGTCCGTCGCGGTCGTGTCGGCAACCGAACTCCGCGTGAGGTGGGCTGACAACTCCGCGAACGAGGACCAGTTCAAGATCCGGCGCGGAACCGACCCGGCCAGCATGGGCACGGAGATTTTCCTGCCGGCCAACACCACCGCCTACACCGATGCCGGCCTCGCGCCCGGCACCACCTATTACTACAAAGTCCGAGCCGAGAACGCCGCCGGCGTGTCCGCCTACAGCGCCATCGTCGGCGCCAGGACCGATACGCAGGCCGACGACGCCGTCGCCAGGGGCGCCACATGGCGCTACCGAAAGGGCACCGCCGAAGCCTCCGAGCCCGCCACGGCCTGGCGGCAAACCGGATTCGACGATTCCGGCTGGTCCGCCGGCAACGCACCGGTCGGCTACGGGCATCCGACCGCCACCGTGCTGTCGGACATGGCGGGCAGCTACCAGTCCGTGTTTCTGCGCCGGTCGTTCACGCTGAGCCATCCTGCCGCGGTCAGCGAGTTGTCGCTCGAGGCCGATTACGACGACGGGTTCGTCGCGTGGCTGAACGGGCAGGAGATCGCACGCGTCAACATGCCGGGCGAGCCCGGTTCGTCCGTCGCGCACGACACGCTCGCCTCCGGCTACGTGTCCTCCACGCCCGGCACATGGACGGCACAATTCACCGGCGGCGAGCTGCCCGAACTGGGCACCGCGAACGTACTGGCCGTGCAGGTGTTCAACAACTCGCTCGGCAGCGGCGATCTCACGTTCGACTGTGCGTTGTCCGTCACCCGTTCGACACTCTCCGAGGCCGAAGACCCGGATCAGGACGGCATGCCCGACGCCTGGGAGGACGCGAACCTCGGCGGCACCGGTCAGGCCCCGGAGGCCGATACCGACGGGGACGGCCTGTCGAACCTGGAGGAGTACATCGTCGGCTCCGACCCGACGGACGACACGCGGTACTTCGCCGTGAACGTGACGCTGTCGGGCGGGACCCTGGCCGTCTCCTTCCCGACCGTCGCGGCGCGCGGCATCGGCTACGAAGGGCTGACGCGGCATTACGCACTCGAGCAGCAACCGGCCGGCAACGGCGGCACCTGGCTCGGTGTGCCCGGGTTCACGGACATCGTCGGCGAGGGCCAGACCGTCACCCATCAACCCGCCGCCGGCGCCGGGCCGATGCTCTACCGCGCACGCGTGTGGCTGGAGTGAGAGAGACTTGCTCGAGAACTTGCTCGAGAACTCCAGCGCTGGGTTCGGAGTCCGCTGTCAATCGTGCCGGAACGTTTGGTGTTCTTTCCGACTCTCAACGCCGGGTTCTGCCTACGGCCGTTCCACCTCCAGCCGGTAAAACGCGTTGCTCGCGCCCGTGGTGTCGATCAGCAGGTTCGTCAGCACGGAAGTCGGCGGCTCATTCGTGAACACCACCTCCCATTGCTCCGTGGTGCTGACCAGATCGTGCCGGACCTGCAGGAACTGGCGCGCCTGCACCCCGCCCTGCCAGTCGATCCGAACGTTGCCGCCCTCGAGCACGACACCCGTGAAGGACAGTCGCGAATCCGCGTTCGTCGGGTCGGTGTCGGCCGTGTATTCGGCCAGGTTCGCCGCGCCGTCCCCGTCCGGATCGCCCTCAGGCCCGTTGTCGGGGTCCCCGGCGATGCCGCCGTTGTCGAGCGGGTTCAGCCCGTATTGCCACTCCCACTCGTTCGGCAGCCCGTCGTCGTCCATATCGCCGGAGTCGTCCACCGTCACGGTGACGGTGCCCGGGGCGCTGGTCGCCATCCCGTCCGCGACGGTGAAGGTGAACGCGTCGGCCCCGGCATAGCCGTTCGAGGGGGTATACGTCACCGCGCCTGTGACCGAATCGAAACCCGACAACTCGCCGTGGCTCGGCAAGTCGTTGGTGATGTAGGTCAGCGTGTCGTCGTCAGGATCGGCGGCCG
This sequence comes from Kiritimatiellia bacterium, assembly GCA_016929905.1. Classification (GTDB taxonomy): domain Bacteria; phylum Verrucomicrobiota; class Kiritimatiellia; order JAFGHX01; family JAFGHX01; genus JAFGHX01. The sequence continues at coordinate 30,979 of JAFGHX010000416.1, read as the reverse complement.
TGAGCGTCATGACCGTCTGCGTATCCGCCGCCACCGTCAGCGCCCGGTTGTAGGCGGCGGGCGCGTTGTTGAACACGTCGCAGGCCCACTGCGTCTGAACGCCGCTCACCTGCAGCGCCCAGTACAGCAGCGTGCCCTCGTCGAACTTGTTCACGTCCTGCACCGCCAGCCACCAGGTGCCCGTCGCCTGCTTCCCGTCGAACGCGCTCAGAGCCGCATCGGGCCGGTAGGCCCCGTCGAACGGCGCGCTGCCCAGTGCGATGGGCCCGGGCGCCTCGTCGTCGAACCAGGTAGGCACCAGATTCACGCCGTGGGTGCCCGTGCCGTAGTCATCGTCCGACGAGCCGTGCTGTTGGGAAAGCAGGACCGTCGTGCCGTCCGGGTGGCCGACGGTGAGCACCAGATCGCCAACCCAGCTATGGGCGATGCGCACGGCGACGTCGACGTCCTCTATGCGGGCTTCGGTCACCACCGTGTTCGTCGACGTCACCGTGCGCCGGTCTTCAATGGCGACCGGCACATCGACGCTCTCGACCACCTGCGTAACGGGCGTCTCCTGCAGACCGACGGTGCGGGTGAAGCTGTTCGTGAACGCGCCTTCGCCCATGTGCTGCGCCACATGCTCGAACGTGAGCACCGTGCCGCAGGCAACCGTCTTGGCCAGCCGGTAGCGGAATGCGGCCAGATTGGCCGCATGGCTGCCGACGCCGATCGTGCCATAGCCCGCGCTCGGGCTCAGTAACGCGACGCCCGGCGTCTGCGTCGCGAGCCGTGCGGTCACGTTGGCCGCGGCGCTGTCGCCGTCGTTGCGCAGCACGATCGTCTCGCAAATGGTTTCGCCCGGTTCCACCACGCCGTTGCCGTTGCCGCCGGCATCGTCCGAAAACGTCGCGCCGTCGAGCCGCAGGTCCGGCTGCGGCCCGCCCAGTGAACTGCCGTAGAGATCCACGCGCAGATCCGTGACCGTGCCGGCCAGCCCTTTCTTCGTGTCCGCCACCTTCAGCGTCCAGAGGCCTGCCGACTCCTCGCCCCAGTGCCGGACGGAACTGAACGTCCAGTCCGCATACCCGCTCGAACTGTCGCCGTGCGCTTCGGCCAGGCGGCTCTCGGTGCCCGCCGGCGATGTCAGCGTCAGCGCCAACTGCCCGCGCGAGTTGTGGACAACGCTTACCGTCACCGTTACGTGCTCGACACGGATGGCGGTGGCGCCGAAATCGAAGCTCTGCGTCACGCCGGCCGGATCGGCGTCCGGGATCGTGACGGCCAGGTTCGTGTGCGAGACCGAGGCGTGGTTCTGTGAGGGCAGATTGCCCCAGACGGCCGCGAGCCCTACGGCCGCCTGCGCGTCGACGAGGCCGGCGCCGTACTTGTGATTGAAATGGAAACCCGCCCCGTTCACCGCCCAGTCCGGATCGGCGGCGTCGACTTGCGCGGCCGTCCGGATCAGGATCTCCTGCACATCGCGCCAGCCCAGCCCGGGGTTGGCCTCGAGCATCAGCGCGACCACGCCGGAAAGCAGCGGCGCGGCGGACGAGGTCCCGCCGAACTTGCTGGTGTAGTCGGTGTCCGCCAGGTCGCCCGTGCCGGTGCTGTTGTAGCCCGCGCTGCCCGCGCGGTCGGTGGTGGTGATCCCCTGCGTGCCGCTGCCGGAAGAGGGCGCCGTCACAACGTGGCACGCGCCCGGCTCGCTGTAGTACGCCGCCCGGCCGCCGTCATCGATCGCGCTGACGGAAATGGAGTAGATCGAATTCGCGTAGCCGTCGTAGTTCGCGTCGTCGCCGGCTTCCAGCCCGTTGCCGCCGGCCCACACATAGATCGTGCCTTTGCCTTCGCGCCCGTTCGCGACGCCGTCGGCCAGCGCGGCCAGCGCCAGCGGGCCGGGCCCTTCCAGGGTCTGGCCGTCGTCCACCGGCCCCCAACTGTTGTTCTTGACCGCAATCACGTCGTTTGTGTGTGCGAACGCAGCCGCCTCCTCCGCGTCCGTTGTCGGCGCGCTCGTCAACCGCAGCCCCACCAGCGTGGCGCCGTACGCCGCGCCCGCGACACCCACGCCGTTGCTCCCCGTCGCCGCCGCCACGCCGGCTACCGCGGTCCCGTGCCGGTCCAGACTGCCGGGCATCGGGTCCCCATCCCCGTCGACCCAGTCCCAGCCGATCTGCACGTTCACGTTCGACGCCAGGTCCGGGTGGCTGTGCTCCAGCCCGTCGTCGATGATCCCGATGACCACGCCCGCGCCGGAGACAGTGTCCCAGACATCGCCGACGTTCACGTCGATCCCCGCGGTGCCGCCGTTCTGTCCCACGTTCAGCAAGTGCCATTGGCCCCCGAAATAGGGGTCGTCCGGCATGAAACGGGACTGGTGCGCTCTGGCCAGAAGCGGATCGGCGGCCAGAACGCCCGGCCGGCCGCGCAGGGCATCCGCCGCGCACAACGCCTCGCCGGCGGCGGACGTCCTGAACACCGCGTACTCGGGCGCATAGGGCAGGCGCCCCGCCGTGTGCAGGCCGGCGGCAACGGCCGCCCCCTCGGCGTCCACACCCGGCGCAAGACGAACCAGCACGCCACGGCTCAGAACCCGGCGCGTGAACCGCGTCCGTTGCCGGCCCCCCTCGTAGAGAACCAGCCGTGCGTCCTCGCCCGTCGACTCCGCGTGCGCCGCGACCCGCCGCCGCACGGCGTCCGCGGAGCCTTCCGGCGCCATGCGCCTCGGCCCGCGCGCGGCAACCGGATCCACGACGTAGAACTCGTCCGCCGCCAATTCGAAAACGCGCGCCCGGCCGTGGTCGCGGATCGTGTAGGGGCCCGCCCGCAACGCAGGGGTTGCGCCCACCCGGCACGGCAGCAGGCCGGCAAGGAAGACCGCGGCCAAGCAGAAGAATCGATCAACGCACTTGTGACTCAACGCGTTCATTCTTCTCGGAACCGCCTCCCCCATCCCCCTTCGCACCCTGAGAGCATAGCCGTTTTTCGGCCAAGAGTCGAGAAATTCCGTGTATTGCGGGGTGGCTTCCGCGCCGTTTTCATGCCATAATGCACCCACAATGCGACCAATGCGGGCTTCGCTCGCAACCCAGAGGTCAGCTCGTAGAGCGACGGCGGAAGCCCTGGGCGTAGTCGTGCTGCGCCCGCCGAAGCGCTGCGCGAAGGTGGGTCGACCCCGCCGCGGCGGCGGGGGTTCTCGAGTACGTTCTCGAATAAGTTCTCGAGCAAGTTTCAGGCCAGCAGCCCTGCCGGGGGCCGATCTGACCTCTGACTTCTGATCTCTGGTCTCCCGCGGACGGGAGACTTCTTGTTTTTCGTTGCAGTTTTCGATAACGAAGCCACTAACATGCGCCGGCTGACGGGGTAGTCTTTTATGGAACGGACAACATGACGGAGAAGGACCAGACATACTGGGATGCCGTCGTTGCCGCCGTGCAGCGGGGCGACGTGGACCGGTTCCGCGAGGTCGTCATGGAATTCCAGGACAGCATGCGCTTCGCCGTGGCCTTCCACGTGCGCGGGAATGCCAACCTGATCGACGAAATCGTGCACCGCGCGTTCATTCGCGCCTACCGCGCACTCGACCGGTTCGAACTCGGCAAGCCGCTCGGGCCGTGGCTGAAACAGATCGCCAGAAACGAGGCCCTGAAGGAAGTGCGAACCCTCTGCAGACAGGCCAGGCTGAAAAGCCAGTTCCTGCAGGCCGCCGTGGCCGAGGCCCGGACGGACCTGGAGCCGCCCGTCGACCAGCTCGCCCGGTTGCGCCAGTGCATCGACAACCTGCAACTCCACGCGCGGAAAATGGTTCGTATGCGGTATTTCGACAAGATGAGCTTCGATGCCATGGCCGAGACACTCGGCCGAACCGCCGGCGCCCTGCGGGTAGCGATGCTCGGTATCCGGCGCTCGCTCAAGACATGCGTGGAGGGAAACGGAGGTCGGTAAGCAGCACGCGGACTTTGTCGTAAGCTTTGTCGTAAGCTTTGTCGACACAGGGCCCGATTGGCGACCCGTAGCAGGAACGATAACCTTCATGAACACGGAGCAGAAAGACAAATGGCTGGCCGACTATCTCGGCGGCGCCCTCGACGAGAAGGGGACCGGCGAACTGCTGGCCCTCGTCCGGTCCGATCCGGACGCGCTGCACGAAGTCGCCGGGCTGCAGGACATCGATATCATGCTCGACGCGCTCGGCCGCGACGAGGAGGCCCGAAAGGACCTGTCCGACCGCATCGAAGTGTGCCTGGCGGATTCGGAACGACGCGAGCGGCTGTGGGAAGCGGTCGCCCGGGACATCGAGGCGCCTCCATCGCGAACGCGGGCGCGGCCGAAGCGCGCCAGGCCGGCCAGGCAACCTACGCGCCCCTGGGGCTGGTGGATCACCGGGCTGGCCGCCACGATCCTCGTCTGCCTCGGCCTGGTGCTGGACGAGCAGGTCAAGCGGCTCGAACAACGCGCCGCCCTGGTGGAGGGCGACGGAGTGGCCCAGGTGGAACACCTGATCGGCCGCGCGGTAGTCGAGACGGCGGACAAGCCCAAGCCGCTGGCCCGCGGCGATGTGCTGTTCCAGGGCGAGACCCTTCTGACCGACGTCGAAGAGGCGGGCGCCGTCCTGCACATGCCGCGGTTCGGCGCCCTGCACGTCCAAGCCAACACGCGGGTCGCATTCCCCACAAAGTACGGCCGCGCGCTCGTGCGCGACAATCAGGAACACGTCTACATCTCGCACGGCGGCATCGTCGCCGAAGCCACGAAATTGGCGCCCGGCGCCCAGTTCACGCTCGGTACGCCGCATGCCCGCCTTCAGGCAATCGGCACGGTGTTCCAGGTGCTCGTGCAACACAAGGCCACACGCGTCGACGTGCGTAAGGGCCTCGTTCAGGTCGCCAGCCGCGAGGAAGGCCGCGCCTTCGCCCTCGCCTCAGGCCAGTACGCCCTCATCGGCCGGCGCGTTTCCGTCGCCGGCACGCAAACCGAGGCCCCCTTCGCTTCCGCCGTACAAGGCCCGCTGGCCCTCTACCGGTTCGACGAAGGGCACGGCCTCCTCGTACGGGACGTCTCCGGCGCCACGCCCCCGCTCAATCTGCGTATTGAGGACCCATCGCTCGTCAAGTGGCTGCCCGCCGGCGGATTGGTTACCCGCCCCGGCGCAAAACTCGTTTCCGTCACGCCGGCCGCCAGGCTCGTGAACGCGTGCAAGGCGAGCAACGCACTCACCGTCGAGACCTGGGTCCGCCCAACCAGTATCGCGCATCTCGGCGCGTCGCCCGCTCGCATCGTCGCCCTGCGCGCGGTCGACAAGGACGACTGGGGCTTCATTCTCGGGCAGGGCCTTTACAAGGACCCCAGCCCAGTCTATGTCATGCGCCTCTCCACAACGGAGGCACCCGACTTCATGCCCGAACTGCTCTCCTGGCCCGCCGCGCCGCCCCCGGCCCCCATACACCTCGTCTTTACGCGCGAAGCCTCCGGCCGCGCTCTGTTCTACGCCAACGGCGAAAATATCGCACGCCAACTGCATTGGGCATTCCTGCGCATGACGGAGTGGACCGGTATGATGAGCGGCGCGTTCTCCGATTGGTCCGACGACTTCCGCCTCCTGCTCGCCAACGTGCCCGACGGCAGCGTCGATAACGCCACACGCACCTGGCTCGGCGAGTACCACTTCGTGGCCGTCTATTGCCGCGCCATGCCCGCAGAGGAAATCAGGCAGCGCTATCACGCCGGGCCTACCGGGGGCGCTCACGCTGCGATACGATAGCGACGCCAACCCGCACCGGGTTGACGGCAGCGTGTCGCCTGCGGTTCACACCCAGTCACTCTCGTAATCACTCTCGTAATCAACCCTCGAATGGCCACGTTGCGCGCGAGTTTCGAGTGCTGATCCTCTCGTTCGGTACGACGAAGGATGATGCCAACATCGTCCACCGCTATCGTCGCCGTTATCGTCAACCGACGGAGGGTGCACCGAGAACGGTGAACGATAGCGGCGACGAGAACGGATTACGATTGGAGAAGACGATTCAGGGCCGAACAAGCCGCGTGGAGCGTACGGCGTACCGCCGCCGCTCACGCGGGGATGATATCCTGTCTCGTTGGTGACTAACATCCCCACATCTCCGGGTTAACCTGTAATGGAGGGAGGCCCCGTGTTTTCGCATTTTCTCAAACATGCAATCGCATTTCTGCGAATCAACCGGCAACACACCATGCCTTGCTCCGATGATATACCGTATGTTGTATGAGACGATGTCGGCGGGGCGGTTCGAACCCCAGAATCGGGTTGGTACGAATTATGCTAAGTCAAGGCAGGAGGAATCAGATGACGAAGCGCCAAGCCATTTGCTCGTGCCTGTTGCTCCCGGCTGTGCTCGCGGCCAACGCGGCGCGGGGCGAGATTCTGCTGCCTCGCGCGAGCACATGGCGCTACTTCAAGGGCACGGTTGAGGCATCCGACCCGCGCGATGCCTGGCGCGAGACGGATTTCGACGATTCGGGCTGGGCGTCGGGTGCCGCGCCGCTGGGCTACGGCGAGACGGGCGTCGGCACGATGTTCAGCGACATGCAGAACAGCTACACCTCCTTCTTCATCCGCAAACCCTTTGCCGTCTCCGCCATCGGCCCCGAGTCCCGCCTCCGAGTCTCAGTGGACTACGACGACGGGTTCATCCTCTGGATCAACGGCGAGCGCGTCGCGGACCGCGGCGAACCCGACGGCTCACCGCTGTACAACTCGCTGGCTTCGGCGGACCACGAGAGCGGCACGTTCGAGACCTTCGAGGTCTCCAATCCCGACGACTACCTGGAAGTGGGCCCCAATCTGGTGGCCGTGCAGGTGTTCAACATCGGCCCCGGCAGCAGCGACTGCAAGATCGACGTCGAGCTGGAGCTGTACCAGAAGGTGGCGGACACCACGTTCAGCCACGATCGCGGTTTCTACGATTCGGCTTTCTACGTGACCATCCGCACCGCGACACCGGGGGCCACCATCCGCTACACGACCGACGGCTCCGCACCCGCCGCCACGACTGGCAGCGTTGGCGGAACGAACACCGTCGTTCACATCACGACGACCACGCCCCTGCGCGCCGCGGCGTTCAAGGGCGGACACGAACCCACCGACGTCGACACACACACGTATCTGTTCCTGGACGCCGTTCTCTCCCAGACCCGCCCGTCGGGATACCCGTCCTCCACCGGCATCAACAACAGCGGCGTCGCGTTCCCTTCCGACTATGACATGGACGCCACGATCGTCGGCGATTCGGCCTATCGCGGCATGATCAAGGGCGCATTCCAGTCCGTCCCCACCCTGTCCATCGTCATGAAACGGACGGATCTGTTCGGCAGTCTCGGCCTGTTCACCACAAACGAAACGGTCAATTCGGCTTCCGTCGAACTGATTGACCCGGCCGATCCGGCAAGAGGCTTCCAGGAAGACTGCGGCATCGAGGGGCACAGCTGGTCGCGCATCAAGCGTTCGCTGCGACTGAACTTCCAGTCGCAGTTCGGCGCCTCGAAACTGCGGTACCCCTTCTTTGAATCCGCGCCTCTGCACAGCGACTCCGCCGCCGCGGAATTCGACAAGCTCGTTCTGCGCGGAGGCGGCAACATGAGCTTTCTGAGCGCCAGCCAGGGCGCGGCCACCACGTATACGCGCGACCAGTGGGGGCGGGATTCGCAGATCGCCATGAACGGATACGGATCGCACGGGACCTTCGTGCACCTGTATCTCAACGGTTTGTACTGGGGCCTGTACAACCCGGCGGAACGCCCGGACGACCACTTCTGCTCGACCTACTGGGGCGGCGAACCCGAGGACTGGTTCTGGGCGAAGTCCGTCCGCTACATCTACGACATGGTGACGGGCGGCGATATCGCCCGGTTCAATGCCTGGCGCAACCGAACCGCCGACGGCGTGACGCAGGCCGACTACCTGATCATCGAGGACGACGAACTCGACGTCCCGGCATACGGCGACTACGCCCTGCTGAACCTCTTCAACGGCGTCGGCGACTGGGTCTACAAGGACCCGTACAAGGATGCCGGCAACTGGTTCATCGGCAACCGCAACAATCCGCCGGGCAAGATCCGCTATTTCGTCTGGGACGCCGAGGACTCCTGGTACTGGATCAACGGCCGCTCGAACGCCGGCGCGTGGATCAATCCGAACCTGACGGGCACCTGCACCCTGAAGCAATTCGGCGACATGTGGCAGAGCCTGATCGCCTACCCCCCGTTCAAGATGATCTTCGCCGACCGCGTCTACAGGCGCTGCTTCAATGACGGCCCGTTGACCACCGCCAACTGCCAGTCGCGCTGGTCCACGCTCTGCAACCACATCGAGGACGCCGTCGTGTGCGAATCCGCGCGCTGGGGCGACCATATCCACGATTTCAGCGACGGCACAAAACCCGTGCTCAAGCGGAACGACCACTGGTACGCGGCCCGCGACACGGTCGCTACGCTGATGAGCACGAACGTGTCGACGTTCATACAACTGCTCCGCGCCCAAGGCTGGTACCCGCAAATCGACCCGCCCACCTTCCAGCAGCACGGCGGCGCGATCGCCAGCGGGTTCCGGCTCACCCTGTCCAACCCGAGCGGAAGCACCAGCGTCTACTACACCCTGGACGGGTCCGACCCGCGCCAGCCGAACGGCAGCCTCTCGCCCGGCGCCGCGCGCTACGTGGGCCCGATCACCCTCTCGCGCACGACCCATGTGCGGGCACGCGTCTACAAGAGCAACAGCACCTGGAGCGCCGCGCACGAGGCCACCTTCAACTACACCGCCCACTACGCCAAGATCCGGATCACCGAGATCCTGTACAACCCGCTCGGCGGCAGCGACTTCGAGTTCGTCGAAATCAAGAACACCGGCAGCGCCGCGCGCGGGCTCTCGGAGATGATCGTCAAGGGCATCCGTTACACCTTCCCGCCCGGCACCGACCTGGCACCCGACGACATCGCCCTGCTCGTGCGCAACGAGGCCGTCTTCACCAACCGCTACCCGGGCGTGAAGGGCTCCGTCGCGTTCTTCGACGTCTATCCCGGCACCCTTGACAACGGCGGCGAGCGCATCAGCCTGCTCGACAACGCTGGCCTTACCGTCACCGCCGTACGCTACAACGACAAAGCGCCCTGGCCCCCAACCGCCGACGGGGACGGATTCAGCCTCGTCCCGACCGATACCGAGGGCGACCAGGACGACCCGGCCAAGTGGCGCGCCTCGAACCTGATCGGCGGCTCGCCCGGCTATGACGACGGCGAACCGTTCCGCGTCGTCATCAACGAAGCGCTCACGCATACCGACCTGCCGCAGGTCGATGCGATCGAACTGCGCAACGCCGGAGCGACCGCCGCCGCGATCGGCGGCTGGTACCTCAGCGATTCCGCGCTCGACTACAAGAAGTTCCAGATCCCCGGCGGCACCGCGCTGCCGGCCGGCGGCTACGTCGTGTTTGACGAGGGCGATTTCAACGCCAATCCCGGCAGCCCCGCCTGTTTCGCGCTCGACTCGCACGGCGACGAGATCCACCTCACGAAATGGGACGCGAACGGCAACCTGCAGTACCTGGCCGAAGCGCGATTCGGCGGCGCACAGAACGGCATGGCGTTTGGCCGTTACATCAAGAGCGACGGCGACGCCGATTTCGTGACCCAAGACACCGCCAACACGCTCGGCGCGGCCAATGCCGCGCCGAAGGTCGGCCCCGTCGTCATCAACGAAATCCTGTACCACCCCGCCGCTGGCGGCGATGAGTTCATCGAACTGCTCAACATCCACCACAGTACCGTCAAGCTGTACGACGAAACCAACCCGTCCAACACGTGGAGGCTGTCCGCGGCTGTCGATTACGCATTCCCGCCGGGCACGGAACTCGCCCCGGGCGAATACGCTTTGGTCGTCGCGACAAACCCCGCGACGTTCCGGAGCACGTACGGCATTCCCTCCGCCGTACAGATATTCGGGCCGTACACAGGCGCGCTGAACAACGCGGGCGAGAGCGTCAAACTGTGGCGGCCCGACACTCCGGACCTGGAGGGCGTGCCCTGGATCCTCGTCGACCGCGTCAAGTACGGCGACAACAGCCCGTGGCCGGAAAACGCCGACGGCGACGGCCCGTCGCTGGAACGCCAGGACGCGCGCGCCTACGGCAACGACGTCGTCAACTGGGCCGCGAGCCTGGCCGCCGGCGGCACGCCCGGCGCGCCCAACTCCGGCGGGCTGGTTTCCAAGACCGCAGGCTGGAAATACCACGACGGCGGGGTCGACCTCGGTACGGCCTGGCGAGCCGCCGGCCACGACGACAGCGCCTGGCAGGACGGCAACGCACCGCTCGGCTACCCCGCGACGAACCCCGATATCGATACCGTCGTCTCCTACGGCGACAACCCGGCCGCCAAACAGCCCACCACCTACTTCCGCAGGACGTTCACGCTCGGCGTCGAGCCGGCGGCCGTCACGAACCTCGCCCTGCTCGCCTGCTACGACGACGGGTTCGTCGCCTACCTCAACGGACAGGAGGTCGCCAGGGCCGGCATGCCGGCCGGCACGATCGCCTACACCACGCTCGCTGCCGTCAACAACGGCTCGCAGGGCTTCTACGAGAGCGTGGACCTGGCCGCGCACGTCGCCAAACTGCAGAAAGGCCTCAATGTGCTGGCCGTCGAAGTGCACCAGGCCGGCGCCGACAGCAGCGATCTGTTCATCGACGTCGAGATCGCCTACGCCGCACAGACGGTGCAGCTCGATATCCCGGCGCCGCCCAGCGGCCTGCAGGCTACCGCGACCTCGCAGTCCCGCATCGACCTCACCTGGCAGGACAACAGCGACAACGAAGACGGCTTCAAGGTCGATCGCCGTCAAACCGGCGCATCGGAATGGATTGCGGTCGCCACGCCCGGCGCGAACACCAGTACCCTCTCGGACTCGGGCCTCCCGGCCGGGACTTACTTCTACTACAAGATCAAGGCGTACAACGCGGACGGCAATTCCGACTACAGCAACATCGCCGGCGATACCACCTACGAAGGGCCGCCCGCGGCACCGTCCGGCCTGGGGGCGACCCCGGCCTCGACCACCCGCATCGATCTCGGCTGGACAGACAACAGCGGCAACGAAGACGGTTTCAAGATCGAACGCAAACCGACATCGGGTTCGACTTGGGCCCAGATCGCCACCGTCGGCGCCAACATCTCCACGCACAGCGACAACGCCTTGACGCCCGGCACCTCCTACGACTATCGCGTACGCGCGTACAATGCCTCCGGCCACTCCGCCTATTCGGCTACGGCCACCGCAACCACCGCACTGCCGGCGGTCCAGTTCGCCGCGGCGGCCTCTGCCGGAAGCGAGAGCGCGTCGCCCGTCAGCCTGGCCGTCACGCTCTCGAGCGCCTCGTCACAGACCGTCACGGTCCAGTACGCGACTACCGGCGGGTCCGCCACGGGCAAGGGAACAGACTACACGTTGACGGCCGGGACTTTGACCTTCTCGCCCGGGCAAACGAGCAAGGACATCGCCCTCACGGTCGTCGACGACGACGCCGAGGAAGGCGACGAGACAATCGTCGCCACGCTGAGCAACCCGTCCAACGCGACACTCGGAACCCGATCCGCACACACCTACACGATCCAGGATAACGACACGCTGTTCATCGCCTACAACGATCTGGCCTGGAAATCCGGGCAGCTTTCCCTCAACATCACGCGCTATTCCAACATCGACACCACGAGCGGCGCACTCATCGACTACGCCACAGGAGAAACCGCGCCCGTCAGCGTCAGCATCACCGGCGGCGGCAGCGTCGAGGAGTGGCTGCCCACCAACCCCGCCGAAGGCACCGACGCGCACACCGTCTTCAACGGCATCGTCGATTGCGACACACACATCGGCTATTCCGCAACGCCCCTGCACATGACGTTCACCGGCATGGACCCGAGCCTGACCTACGAGTTCGTCTTCTACTGCAACCGCGGAAATGAGGCCTACACGAACCGCACCGCCACGGTCACCCTCTCCGACGTCGACGGCTTCTCGAACACCAGTACGCCCGGCGCAACCATCACCGGCGTACAAGACGACTCCACCATCCTGCCGGCCGGCTACAACACGCTCAGCGGTTATGTCGCGCGGTTCTCTCAGATCGAGCCCGGGCCCGACGGTGATATGCTCGTGACCGTCTCCGACAACGACAGTAAGTTCTACGCCAACGCCTTCATGCTGCGCGGCACCAGCCCCGCCGAGCCCCCGCCCACCGCCACGGGGATCGCCGCCAACTCCGTTTGGCGCTACCGCAAGGGCACCGCCGAGGCCGCCGACCCCGCCGGCGCGTGGCGGGAGATCGGCTTCGACGATTCCGCGTGGCTGACAGGGGCCGGAGCGTTCGGGTTCGCCGACGGCCCATACGGAACCGTGCTCGGCGACATGCAGAACAGCTACTCCTGCGTGTTTCTGCGGTCCGCCTTCACCATCCCGCACCCCGCGCTGGTCAGCGAGCTCCAGCTCTGGGCCCTGCACGACGACGGGTTCATCATGTGGATCAACGGCCAGGAAGTCGCGCGCGTGCACGTGGACGGCGCACCGGGCTCGTTTATCCCCTATGACAGCTTCGCCTCCGTCTGGTGCGAGCCGACCAACTGGACCGCCACCCTTGCCGGTGCGGACATGCCCGGCCTCGTCGCCGGCACCAATGTCCTGGCCGTGCAGGGATTCAATCTCTCCATCGAGAGCGATTTCACCATCGATGCCGCCCTCGCCGTGACGCTCAGCCAATTGTCCGTCGCCGAAGACGCAGACCGCGACGGCATACCCGACGCCTGGGAACAGGAGCAGCTCGGCGGAAACGCGGCCTACGACGGCGATTCCGATGGGGACGGACTGTCCAACCTGGACGAATTCATTGCCGGCACCGATCCGGACCTTGCTGGCAGCCTCTTCGCGGTCGATCTGACGATCGCCGGCACAGACCTCGTCGTGTCGTTCCCCACCGTTCAGGCCGCCGGAACCGGCTATGCCGGATTCTCGCGCCACTACGCACTCGAGGCGCGGGCCGGCATGGACACCGGCTTCTGGGCCGCCCTGCCGGGCTACGAGAATATCACCGGCGCCGGCCAGACGGTCGCCTGCACCAATTCCCCTGCCGCGAGCGCCACCTGCTACCGCGGCCGCGTGTGGCTGGAGTAATCCAAGCGCTGCGCGGGGCTTCGCACTTGACACGCCATACCCGAGATTCGACACTCTGCCCCATGCCGACCGACCGCGAATGGATCGAAGCGACGCTGCGCCACCAAGAGACCGGCGCGGTCCCCTACAACTTCATGTTCTCGCCGCCGACCCAGCGCGCCGCCGAGGCGCACTACGGCGACGACATCGTCGAACGGCTCGCGTTCCCCATCCGCATGATGGCGCCCAAGTCCGTCAAGCCGCTCTATGCCGATCCCGCCAAATACGGCGAGACGATCACCGACGAGTACGGCGTGGTCTGGTCGACGAACGCGATCGACCGCGGCGCGCCGATCGGACCGTGCCTGCCGGACGCGTCGCTGGCCGGCTACGTCTTTCCCGATCCGGGCGAGGACTACCGGTTCGAACGCATCGGCGGGTGGTGCGCCGATCAGGAAGGCCACTACCGGATCATCTGGGTGGGCGATTTGTGGGAACGCGCAACGTTCATGCGCGGCATGGAACATCTGCTGCTCGACGTCGCCCTGAGCCCTGCCTTCGTGGCCGCCCTTCTGCAGGGCATCACGCAATACATCCTCGGCACCATGCGCATTCTGTTCGACCGGTTCGATTTCGAGGGCGTCGCGCTCAGCGATGACTACGGCTCACAGAAGGCCCTGCTCATTTCGCCCCACGCCTGGCGGCGGCTGGTCAAGCCGTGCCTTGCCGAGATCTACGGCCTGGCCAGACAGAACGGGCGCACGGTGTTCCATCATTCGTGCGGCAATATCGTCCCGATCATTCCGGATCTGATCGAACTCGGGTTGGATATCCTCCACCCCATCCAGCCGGAGGCGATGGACATTCTGGCGCTCAAGCGCGAATTCGGCGACCGCCTCACCTTCTGCGGCGGGGTCTCCACCCAGGACCTGCTTGTCTCGGGCACCCCGGACCAAATCCGTGCCGAAGTGCGCCGGCTCAAGCGGGAAATGGGCGCGGGCGGCGGCTACATCCTCGAGCCCGGCATCACGCTCCAGGCCGATGTGCCGCCGGAGAATATGGTTGCCATGATTGACGAGGCGCGGGTAGGGCGGGTTCTCGAGTAAGCCGCGCCCGCCGACTTGTCGCGCCGAAGTCCCGGGACGAAATCCTCGGGACGGCGGCGGAAGCTCCGAGCGAAGGCGGGTTCTCGAGCAAGTTGGGAGAGAGTCCGGTTGCCAACCTGCGGCTGTACGCGACCGCATCCAAGGTGTGGCACGACCGGGCACTACCAGGCGATCTGGCGCCCGCGCCAGTCGAGGAACTTGCCCGAGTCCCGGAGCCGGAGCCCGTCGATGACCTTGATCATCCCCCTGATGGACTGCTCCGGGACCAGCGGCGCGTCCGATCCGCCCAAGTCTGTCTGCACATGGCCGGGGTGCAGGGCCAGCACGGCGACCCGCTTGTCCCGCAGGTCCAAGGCGAGCATCTTGGAGAACATGTTCAGCGCGGCCTTGCTGGCGCAGTAGCTGTACCGGAACACCCAGTCCTTCTCCGTAATGGACCCGAGCATCGACGTGATGTTCACAACCCGGGGCCGCGTTCCTTTCCGCAGCAGGTCGAAGAACCGCTCCGCCATCAACAGCGGCGCAACCGCGTTCACCTCAAACACGCGCAGGATGTCCTCTCGGCACAATTCCCCGAAGTCCGGGCTGTCGTACCGTGCGCCGGAGCGAATCCCGGCATTGTTGACGAGCAGGTCCAGCGCGCCGAACAGCCGTTTCACTCGCCTGTGTGCGGCCGCCCGCGACTTCGCATCCGTCACCTCGAGCCGGAGCACCGTCAGCCTGTCCGCGAACTGCTTCTGCAACGTCTTCAACTCAGCGGCCCGGTCCGGGGCCCTGCAGCAGGCGACGACCCGCTCACCCCGCCCCAGGTATTGCCGCACAAACTCCAAACCCAACCCGCGATTGCTGCCTGTAACCAGAATTCTCATAGGCGTCACCTCGTTTGGACGTTTCGACTCGCCAGTGTAGCACGCCGCCTGCCTGCCGTAAACCCGGCCTGTTCCCGCACGGCTCACTGGGGCCTGTCGCGTTCGGCGCGGCGATAGGCGCGCGGGCTGAGCCCGAACATGCGGCGGAAGAAGCGGGAGAAGGAGTAGACATCCGGGAAGCCGAGTGCGGCCGAGACCTCCGTGACGGTCCGGCCGGAGAACAGGATCAAGTGTCGCGCGCCGTTCGCCCGCGCATGATCGATGGCCGCCTTGATGCTCCCGCCGGTGTGACGGCGGTACTCCGAGGCGACGTAGCTGGGGGAATACCCCATCTTGCCGGCCATCTCTTTGAGTGTGACGCGCTTGTGCGCATTCTCTTCGACGTAGAGCCGTACCCACTGAACCAGCGGCGGCCCCTCCACCCGCTCGCTTCGGATGCCCGGCGGCGTGTAGCCGTAGCTCAGCAGGCCTGCCAGACAGTGTTCCGCCATCGCCCAGGCGCGCGCCGACACGCGGCGGCGGACGGGGCGCAGCAGATCGCTCAAGACACGTGCGATCCGGTCGACAACCGCGTCGGGGCCAAGCACGATGGGCGAGAGCCCGTCCAGCGGGGTCGGAAGCACGAACCGAACGGTGAGCCAGCGCACGAGACCGCGGGCGGGATACCGGAAATCGTGCGGCACACCCGGTGGAATCAGCAGCACGTCGTTCGTGCGCAGCGCCAGGTGCCTGTCCTCGGTATGGACGCTGAAGGGGCCCGTGAGCACCCGCTCGAGCTGCCAATGCGCGTGCCGGTGCCAGCCGCTGGTGCGCGGGCTCGCCGAATCCGCCCAGCTCCAGAACAGCAGGCGCACCGCGGCGGGACCCACCGTCCCGCGGGGCGGCATGCCGGAAGGCGATTTTGCCAACTTTCCAGACGGAATCGCCATTTGTCAACACTCCAACAACGTATATGATAGCGGAAAGTGACAAGAAGACAAGTGTCGTCGGGCGATCGGCAAACGCGCGGGCCATCGCGCGTTGAGATCGGGGAGGTGCAACCGTGAGCGCGTCGGAAAGCCTGCTTGGCTCAGTCGAGAAGTACTGTGGCGTATTTCCGGACGAGACGGAGCTTGCGATCGCGCTGATCGAGGGCGACGCGGAGACCCACGCGGGGTTCCGGAAGCGGGACGGCGTACTGGTTCCGAAGGAGAACCGGGCGACGATCTTCGATCTGGGATCGATCAGCAAGACGTTCACGGTGACGATGCTGGCGCAGTATCTGGCGAGCGGGCGGCTGAAGCTGGACACGCCGGTCAAGGATCTCCTGCCGATGAGGCTGAAACAGAGCAGCCGGGACGGCGTAGAGATCACGCTGTTACACCTGTGCAATCACACGGCCGGGCTGCCGAACGCGCCGGCCAATTTCGTTTGGGACCCGGACGTTCCGGGCGGCCCGTACAGGACGTACGGGGAAAAGGAGTTCCACACGTACTTGACGGAGCAGTTGGCATTGAAGTCGACGCCGGGCGCGCGTTACCAGTACAGCGGGGTCGATTTCAGCTTGCTCGGGCTCATCCTGTCGCTGCAGGCGCAGAAGGGTTTCGAGGATCTGCTGAAGGAACTGGTCTGTGCCCCGCTCGGGCTGCCGGACACGACCGTGACGTTGTCGGCCGAACAGAAGAGCCGCTACGCGGACGGTCGCGGGGCAGAGGGGCAGCCGATCGTGAGTTGGGCGTTCAACATTCACGATCCGGCGGCGGGTGTCCGGTCGAACGCGGCGGACCTGGTGACGTACGTGCGCGCGAACCTGAGCGAGTCGTTGCACTGCGGGCTGACACACGAGTCCACATTCGAGATCGATGCGGAGTATGGCATTGGACTGGGTTGGCTGATTTTCCGGGGGCGGGGCCGGCAGACGCACGTGCATTACGGCGGGTGTCTCGGCTACACGGCCGCGGTCATGTTCGAGAAGCGGACGCAGAGCGGGCTGGTCGTTTTGTCGAACATCGAGGGGCGCTATCCGCAGGTGAAGGCGGCGTTCAAGACGATGTGTTCGGAGCTGCGCGGGTTTGCGGATTGTCCGATCCTCAAGCCGTAAGGATTGCCGCGAGGCGCCCGGGTGGCGCAAACAGTTCAAAATTGCTGCACCATGACCGGCATAGCGCTTTGGATTTCGCGTTTCTTTCGCGACCTTTCGCGGGCAGAGAAGGCAGAGAAGAGGGCGAAAACGATCAGGTAGCCGGAGGGACGCAGATGCGAGAGAAGGTGAACCTGGGCGTGGTGGGTTGCGGGGGCATTGCGTGTAGGGCGCTGCTTCCCAGCGCGGCGAGGCTCGAAAACCTCGTTCTACGTGCGTTCATGGACGTGTCGGCGAAGCGGGCCGAGACGGCTGGCGAGCAGTTCGGCGGGACGTACCACACCACCGACGTCGAGCGGCTGCTGGAGGATGACGAACTGGACGCGGTGCTCGTGGCGACGCTGCCCGACACGCACGTGTCGTACGCTGTCCGATTCCTGGAAGCGGGCAAGCACGTGCTGGCGCAGAAGCCGCTGGGCGTGACGTACGAGCAATGCCGGCAGATCGTGCAGGCGGAACGCCGCGCGCGCGCGAAGCTGATGACGGCGTATTGTTTCCGGCTCTCGCCGCTGACGGGCCGTCTTCGCGACGCGGTCCGCGAGCCGCGCCTGATCTACGCGCGCATGGTGGCGCCGGACGTCGCGCGGAGCCACCGCCGCTATCTGGCCGATCCATCGCTGGGCGCGCCGATGTTGGAGCTGGCCTGCCACAACGCGGACCTCGCCTACTGGCTGGCGCGGTCGCGTCCGGTCCGTGTCGCGGCGGTCGGCGGGAACCAGCGGCATGCGTCGCAGGACGTGGTGGACAACTTCGTGGCGACGATCGGGTTCGAAAGCGGGACGGTCGCGACGCTGGCGTGCGGCGACGACGGCGGCGAGGTGCCGGACGAGAAGTGGCGGACGGAAGTGTTCGGCGGCGGCGTGACAGCGGTGAACCACGGGTTCCGCAAGCTGACGGTTCGCGGTGCGCGGACGGACGACATGGAATGCGAATACATGGCGGGGATCGGGCTGGACCGGGACATGGCGACGTTCCGCGACATGTGTCTGGGCGATGCCCCCTCGCCCATTCCGGCGGCGGAAGGTATTGTGGCGACGGTCATCCTGCTCAAGGCGTTCGAGTCGTTGGAATCGGGCCGTGTGGAGGCGATCGAGTTGGGCGAGTATCTGGGGCAGCCTCCAACGGCGATGGCTCACGGAATGTGACGAGTGCGCAGGACGCGGCTCGCGAGGATCCGCCTGCGCCCAAGCTTCGGCGGGCAGGCGCCCACCCGCCATTCGCCGCGCCAGTACGCGGCTGGAGGGCGAGGCTCCTGACGAGCCGCTTCTCAGTCATGCGGTATTTCGGGCGAGGGGGGGAGGCAATCGATGAAGGACCATTGGATCGTGCGAAACGTCGAGGATGTTGCCCCGGTCGCGTGCCCCTGCGGCGAGGCACGGCGCGTGATCACGGCGGATGACGGCGCGCCGGTCAGCATTCACCGCACGGTCATTACCCGTTCGGCTCAGAAGCACTACCACAAGAAGGCGGCGGAGCACTACGTGGTGCTGCAGGGAACGGGCGAGATGGAACTGGGCAATGCGCGGGTGGCCGTGCGGCCGGGCGATATGATCTTCATTCCGCCGCTCACGCCGCACGTGGCGCGCGGCGAGTTCGTGATCATCAATGTGGTGTGCCCGCCACTGGACCCAAGCGATGAGTACTTGGTGCCGTGAGTTGGGGCGAGGCTTGCTCTCTGCCCGGCCCCCACGGTCGGAGGCCGTGGGGACCTCTGCCCCCTGAGAAAAGGCTCCACCTTGAACAATAAGGAGCGTGCGATGGACCTGCTGGTCTTCCCAAAGTTCTTCTATCCGCATCTGGACGAGAAACGACTCGCCGACACGATGACACAGCTCGGGTTCGACGGGGTGGACGTAATGATCCGGGACGCGGCGTGGTGCAAGGAAGACGACTGCCGCGACACGCTGCCCCGATTCGTGCGGACGATGCGGGGCGCGGGGCTCGCATGCTACAGTGCGACGACGGACTGGAAACTGGACCGGATCGAGAGTATAGAGGACGACTACCGGTTCTTTGCGGATCATGGAATCCGGATGTTCCGGTTCGGATTGACGAACTACGCGGGGTTCGGGACCTGGCAGCGCGACTTCGAGAGGGCGCGGGCCGGGCTGGCCGCCTTGGAGAAGATCGGGCAGCGGCATGGGGTGAAGGCGCTGCTCCAGACACACGGAGGGAACCTGACGTGGTCGGCGGAAGCGGCCGCTTTCATGGTGCAGGGGCTGGATCCGAACGCGGTCGGCGTGCATTACGATCCCGGCAATTTCATCCATCAGGAGGGTTACACGCACGCCGAAAAGGCGATCGACGTGCTGGGCGAGTATCTGGCATACGTCGGGGTCAAGAATGCCGGCTGGTTCCGGTGTCCGGACCATGCGCGCAACCAGCGCATGCGGTGGGCGCCGCACTGGACGTGGTTGAGCGAGGGGCAGGTGAACTGGCCGCGGGAACTGCGGGTGCTGAAGGCCGCAGGCTTCGCCGGGCCGCTCTGCATGCACAACTTCTACGAGAGCGGCGTGGAGGGTTTGACCCGGCAGACGGCCGACGACGTCGTCTACCTGCGCGGCCTCATGCGGGATACGGGACTGGCATAAGAGGAATTCCGCGAGGTTAGAGGGCAGAAGTCAGAGGGGCGTATGATGTGAAGAACAACTTCACCTGGAACAACGAGTCTGTCGAAAAACCCGGCGCGGGTGGAACCGCGCCCTCCAACGGCCCCGCATGTTGCGTTTTTGGAGGGCCGGGTTCCACCCCGGCCGCTTCACCCGGAGGTTTTTCGACAGGCTCAACGGCTCGGGGAATTTCCATGCCGACCCGCTCTTCGTCGATCCCGGCGCCGGCGACTTCCGCCTGAGACCCGGTTCGCCCGCGATCGACGCCGGAACAGATGTCGGACTGCCGTATCTGGGCGCGGCGCCGGATCTCGGCGCCATCGAGTTCACGCCCAAGAGTGCGCCGCCAGCCCCGCCGGACGGGCTGGAGCTGGAATGAGGCGCCCTGATCCGAACCGGAGTGCTGGCCTGGTCTATTCGTGAGCCATCTGCTGCGGGCGCGGATATGGCGGCATCCAAAGGGTTCCGTGCCAGCGGCTGGCCGCCGCGATCATCGGGTCTGCAGGGCGGGGCAGGATTCGCACTCGATGAGCCGCAACGGGATGCACCGGCGCCGGCCCCCCGGGAACACGGTGCTCGGTCGGTCCAGACCGTAGAGGTCAATCCAGCGCGTAGATGCGTTTCGGATTGTGGTAGAACCACAGCTCCGCAATACGGACGGCTTCCTCCAGATCCATTTCCTGCCGTTCGATGCGATTGGCCAGGACCTCTGCCACCGCTTCCTTCGTCATGGCCAGGTGGCCGTATACCTTCTCCACCTGCCAGCCATAGTCGGCGCCGAAGACGATCACGTTGTTGAGAGGCAGCATGTCCAGGCATTCGTCGAGCATGCGGACCGTCATGGTCTGCGACAGAACGGGCACCCAGCACAGGTTGACCGTGACGTTCGGGAACATTTTGCCGACCATCACGGCTTCCCTCACGTAGGGCATGCCCAGATGGAACAGGTCAAATGGAACATGGGGATAACGCATCGCGACGGGGATGAGGTGGCCCGGCCCGGATTCTCGAAAATCGCCCCACACCCCCGAGTGCACGGCAACCGTCAAGCCGTGGGCAGCAGCCAGTTGGAAAGCCTTGTCGTAGACCACGGAACTCAGGGTGCATTGTTCGGACGATGAGAGAGGCCTGCGGGAGGTCCTGAGCGATTTGAGGAGTGTGTCTGCCTTCTCGGGATCCGGTTTCTCAAGGGGCTCGCAATAGGTCTTGACCCCGAACACCCCGGTCTTGGCGCATTCGTCGAAGCCTTCCTCCATCCACTCCAGATACCGGGCGATGCCGGCGCGCCCATCGTGTGTTTCAAGGAACTTTCGCACATAAGGTCCGGTCCGGTAGCTGATGGCGTGCCAGATGGGTTTGAGCAGGTTCGAGTCGTATTCGGCATATTCGAAGGGGCGATTTTCGATCTGGAACGCGGCGTTGGGAACAACGAGGGCGGTCTCGATGTGGCACATGTCGGAAAGAACCCGCTTGTAGATGCCCGGTTTGTTCCCTTCCTGCAATGCGGCGGAGACCTCCTTGTAGTTCTTCTCCGTCAGGTCGTCAAACCCCAGCACGTCGTTCAGCCAGATCTTGGCCGCCTTGAAATACGAGCCGTGCCTGATCATGGGATAGTGGGGCCGAAGCAGTTCCCACTTCTTTTCCTGCGGCATGTGTCCGTTTTCTTCCAGCTTCGGATAATCCGTTGCATTCATGCCTGCCGAGAACAGGTCGGCTCTCGTGTAGGCCGAGAAGAGGAGGAAGAAGTCGACGGTTTTCGCGACCCGTCTGGGCTCCGGAACCAGGTGTTCATGGGCGTCGATGACGGGGATGCCTTTCAGCGCCGCAAGCAGTTTGTTCTGCTCTCTTGTGCGGGGTCTCATGAGTCCTCCTGCCCGGGTGGGGTGCGGATCGCACCTTGACGAAGCTCCTGCCGAATCCCCTGATTATGGCTGCTGAGCCGGAAAGCGGCAACAGGGAACGAACGGCACGGCGATCCGCCGGGTCCGGCGCTCCGCAGGCACACGGTCAGTTTTCGCATGTCCTTGCGAACGGGGGTCCACTCGCGGGCGGGCGGTGAACCGGGCAGCGGGCCCGGCCCGAGCTTACTTCGAGCGCGGGGCCTTGGGGTATCGCGTGTGGCGGTGTACCCTCGTGTGCGCGGCGACAAACTGCTGCCAGGCCGCGTCCAGAAACGCGGGCAACTCCGGCTCGGAGGGCAGGTGTTCGATGAGATGGCGGACGTGCACGCTGAAGGTCCGGCCCGGCTCGAAGTCGACGCCGGGCGGATAGAGCAGATAGTCTTGCGCCACCCCGTTCTCGCCCTGCGCGAGCGCTGAGACGCCGTTCCGCTCACACAGGATGACATGACGATAGCCGTTGGCATTCGGTTGGGAGATCGAGAGCGGGTACTTCCATACGTCTTTCACGACACCGCCGCCTTTCGGGCAATGTGGAATATGGCCGAGCTGATGGAAAGGCGAGCCCGCCTCGACGACGTAGTAGTCCAGGTGCGCGCCGCCGGCGGTCTTGAAGTTCACGAGCTGCCCGGCCCCGTTCCAGTAGAGATGCCCGGCCGCGTTAGGATGCCGCCACCCGCCGCCGCCGACGGGGTCGTTCCAGGCCGTGTACGAGGCGAAGAACTGGCCGTATTCCTCGAGGGTTGTGTCGTGGGTGTTTCGGAAGGTGCACAGCGCATCATAGCGGCCGGCATCGGCGTTCGCCAGGTCGTCGAAGAACCATTCCTGGAGGACCTCCACGCCGTCGGTGAGATAGCGGCTCCAGACGCGGATGCCGCCGGGCCCGGCATCCACCCCGCCGGTCGCCCGCGTCTTGCGCGGCCGCATCTCCGCCGGATCGAAGGGGCAATTCTTCCACCAGTGCCACTCGCGGCAATCCCAGGCGCCTTGACTGGGCGAGGCACCGGCGGCGGCCAGCATGATTTTCTGCGGTCCGGTATTGCCTTCGCCGCTCACCAGGACCTCGACGTGTCCGGCCACGGCGCCCGTCGTGGCCTTCCACACGATCGCGACTTTGTCTTTGCCTGGGCCGTAGCCGTCGGGAATCATGTCCCAGCTCGACAGTAGTGCGGGCATGGCGGCACTCCTCCTCCGCGCCATCGCGTGTCGCTCAGAAGGATAGCGCGTGTGGCGGCGGCCGGCGAGTCTGAGAGATTCTCGAAAACGGGGAATTCTTGTTGATGGGGCCGGATCGCGCCGGCACTCGGCCGGCGATGGACCAGCGGCGGCCCCCCTCCCCTGCGGGCTGTGGACGTCTCCCTTCGCGGAATTGGCTGCCGGTGATGCACCAGGTGGGCCACGCGCCAAGGAATGCGGCCGGTGCGGCCCGCTCGCGGGGGAACGTGAAGCGGACCGAGACGTCGATCACGTCGGGTTGCGCGCGGGGCCGCTCACTCCCATCCTTTCCGGTAGTCGACGGCGGGCAATTCATCGAGCCGGACTTCGTTGTTGCCTTCATAGATTTCCGGCACGGCGGCATCTGGGTCGAGCGCGAGGCGCCAGCCCGCGCGCGGGCCGGCGGGCAGTTGGAGGGTGAAGGCCTTGGTGCGCGGCATCAGGTCGAGCGGCGCTTCGAGCGTGCCGAGCGACTGGCGCACGAGTACTTTGCCGGTGGCGTCCACGAGTGCGACTGTAGCGTCCGGCACGGGTGCCGCGCCGATATTGTGCACTGTGCCGCTGAGCGAGTTGCCTTCGATCGCCACTTCGCGTGCGGCGATGGCGAGGTCCGCTCGGGTGAAGATGGGGTCCAGCTTGCGCGTCTGGGCGACTTCGACAATCGTGACGGCCTTCGGCGCGAGGGTCAACGGGATACGGTCCGCACGCAGGAGTTCGCACGAGATGACGTTCGGCTGTCCGTCAATCGTTCCGTCCCGATCGGCGTCCACGCCGGTCGTCACCCTGTATTGGCCATGCTCGAGTTCCCAGACGCGGAAGGCGCCGCTCATCGTCGCGTCGGCGAAGCTGTAGATCATGATTTTGAGGCCGTCGTGCCGATTCTTGAGCACGCACGCGCCGTAGTCGGTGCCGAACCCTTCCCAGCTCACGGCTTCGTGGGGGACATAGGCGCTGCGCTTGCAGGCGCCGCCGAGATAGACGTAGATCGCCCATTCCATGGCTGTGTAACGCAGGAAGCGGTCGGTCGCCTGCGGTGCGAGGGTTGCCATGTCGGGGAAGCGGCGTGCGCCCATGAGGTTCATGACGTCCTGCCCGTTGGGCCGGTCGCGGCCGATGATCAACCTGATGAGCGGGCCCGGATTACCGTTGAGCCGCAGTGCGTTGGGCGCCCGGCTGCCCGCCACCGCGTCGCGGGCCGCCTCATCGAGTTCGTCCAGGCCGCCCCAGCCGTAGATCAGCCCGCCCATTCGGTGGCCGTGGCCTCGGACTTCGCCTTTGCGATAGTAGTGCAGGAACGGTTCGATGTATTGCCTATCGCCGGTGAGCTTGTACAGCCACGTGAACGTCATCGCGAAAGCGCCGTGCCCGCCGGCCAACGGCTTGCCCGGGTCCGTGCCGGTGACCTTGCCGCTCTTTACGTCGATGGCAGTCGGCCAGTTGGGGGGCTTCATGTATCGCATCCACGTGTCGGCCCAGTCCCGAACATACTTCAGCGCGGTCGGATTGCGGTTGTATTCCGCCGCCTGCAGCGCCGTATGCCAGTACCAGGGCGTCGTGTACGTGTCCGTAGCCAGCGGAGGCGGGTTCCCCATCCATTTGTGCCCCATCATCTTGCGGTTGGGGAAGTGGCGCCGGCCGTCCGGCGTCAGAACGGTGAGTTTCTGGACGGATCGGGCGGATTCCATGCATCGCTCGAGGTAGATCGGATCGCCGTAGAACCAGCGCGCCATGAGCGCAAGATGGTTGATGCCTTCCTCGTAGCCGTGGGTGGAGTCGCTGTTGCGCTTGTTGATCCCTTCCAGCAGCGTCTCCTTGTCTGCCAGCTCGGCGATACGCGCGCCTGCGTCGCGAATGGCGCCGCCCACCCCGTCGATTTCGAGGAAGGGCATGTCGGTGAGTTCCGAGTACAGGTCGCAATCGTCCTGAACGCCGCCCCCGATCTCGCCGGTCGGCGCCATACGCTCTTTCAGCCAGTAGTCCATGACCCGCCGCTGCTCGAGCCAGGCCAATCGGGGGTACCACGCCCAGTCGGGCACGTCCGGCGGCGGCGCGGGCGGAGGCGGGAGCGGCACGAGCTTATCTCTGTAGTCGGGGTGAAAGACCCACTCCCGGAACTGGCGGACAAGGTCATCGGTCGGCCCCAGCGCGGTGCATTGGTCTATGGCGTTGAACAGTTCGGGCAGGAACCCCTTGCGCCGGGATTTGGCGTAGTACTCTTCGCGGGCGATATCGGCGGACTTGCGGAACATCCACTCGGCCGCTTCGGACTGGGGTCCGAACACGGTGCGCATGAGGAACTTGCGATGGGCCAACGCTTCCGGCACGGCCTGCTCGCGCGGCACAAAGTGCAGGCGAAAGACAGGTGCACCGCCAGCGGGGCCGGCCGCCTGCGCCGGCTGGTCGCAGATGAGCGTGAGCCAAAGACGCGTATCCTTGGGCAGAACCTGGTCGGGGATGTCCGCGCTCAGGCGCAGCACGCCGCCGGCCGGCACGGCGACCGGCACCCAGGCGAGATCCCGCTTGGGGCTGAGCGGGTCCTGCACGACCAGGGTCGCGCGCGCGGCGCCGGTCAGCTTCATTTCGATGCCCACCGCCGCCAGACCGCGCTCGACCGCGAACGGTTCCGTCACAAAGTGCAGCGTGCCGCCCTGGCCGAGCGCCAGGGGTCCGGCGCCGGTCGCGCCGGGCTTCAGAGCCACGGCGTCGCGCGCGTCCTTCGCATAGCGCTCGCTCATCCCATGGCTTACGCTGAGCACGTCGAACTCGGATGCCGGCGGCGGGAGCGTGAGCGGATCCGTGCCGGCGCACCACGATTCGGCCGCGCCCAGTGCGTCCGGTTTGGCCATTCGGTAAAAGGCAACGTCGCCGATCTTGCCCCCGCCCACTTCGAAGAAGCTCACCCGCCTGGTCCGTGCGGTCTGCGGGAGGCGCGCCGCCTGTACCTCGCTGCCGCCGGGGAACGCGTGCAGCAGCGTGCCGGCGCCCGGCCTGGCGATGTGCGTGGCATCGGCATACATTTCGGCGCGGGCTCCGCCGCGCAGCACGACGACGTCGAACCCGCCGTCGTCGGCCAGCGTGATGTGCAGCCCGTCGCCGTTGTTGTAGGACCAGGCGTAGGCGCCGGCCTTCGGCGGGTACTCGCGGATCCTGCCGAACCAGTGGTCGGAGCTCTTGAGCGTACCGTCCACCGGCTCGCCGGCGAAGCCGCGCAGGATCCGGCAATCGCTGACCGGCACTTTGCGCAGACAAACCGGCGTATCCGGAATGATCACCGCCTGCGACGCGGATCCGGTCCCATCAGGATCCGTCCGCGCCGCGGCGTCCTGCGCGCGGACCGCCCCCCCCAGGAGCGCCACGCTCACCGCCGTCACACCGACCCACTCCCCGACTCGCATCGTCCCGCCTCCTTTGCATCGCCCATGCTCTCCTGTTGCCCGCCTCACCGCAGGGACGCCGCGGGGGGATGCGGTCTCCTGTCGGTGCCGTCAGAATGTCCTTCCCATACGTCCGCACACTCGCGCGCCGGCCTGTTCAGGGCGCGTCATTCTTCGCCGTCTGCACGGTCGCCGCGTGCGCCGGGCGGGCCGCCTTCGCGCGGCTGTCGCCCCACCACCGTCCGGCCCTCGATCAACGTGCAGCCCAGCGCCAGCAGCCGGGTCGGCCGGGTCGGCAGTTCGGCGCGCTCGACGGCCATGCGGGCCGCCACGGCCGCCATCTCCTCGATCGGCACGCGCACGGTGGTGATCGGCGGCTCGGCGTGGCGCGCATTCCACTGCCCGTCGAACCCGACCAAGCTGTAGTCCCGGCCCGCGTGAACGCCGTGCGCCCGCGTGCCGTGCGCAAATCCGATAGCCAGATCGTCCGAACAGCAGAAGACCGCATCGTTCGGCGGGCGTGTCGCCAGCCACTGCGCCGCGGCATCCACACCGCATGGCATACGATAGGCGGGCATCAGAATCTGCCGCTCTTCCGGTACGGGTTCGCCCCAGCCGGCCTCGAACCCGGCACGGCGAAGGGGGGTTGTGATGTCCGCGTTGGTGATAGGCGTGGTGGTCCGGCGCACCCCCACATACGTCGCCGTCGGGCAGCCCGCCTGCCGCAACCGCTGACCGGCCAGGAAGCCGCCCTGCAGGCTGTCGGCGGTCACCGCATCGTACGAGGCGGCCCGCGTAACCGAAAGAGGTATCTCCGTGCCCGCATAGACGACCGGGGCCGCACCAATATCGACCGGAGCACGGCCAGCCTGGGGCTGCAGCCAGAGGCAGCAGTCGACCTCAGGCAAGGAGACCTCGCTCTTCCAGAGTTCACAGCATGCCACGCTGCACGGCAGACTGCCGAGATGCTCCTCGATCCGGGCGAGCAGGTCGGGTACCAGCGGCTCCTGCGGAGCCGGCTTGTCGAGAAGAAGGCCGATCCGAAACCGGTAGTTCGGCGGACGCGCGCCCGGATGAAACTCCTGAATAAACGTGCCAAAACCCGGCCGGCGACCAATCCAACCTTCGCGCTGCAGCCGGCGAAGCACGGTGGCCGCCGCACGATGACTCACCCCGTATTGCCTGCGAAGATCGACCGCGGCCGGAATGAAATCGCCCGCCTTCCATTTGCCGCGCTCGATGCGCGTGACCATGTCTCGGTACATGGCCGCCGCGCCCGGGTCCGCCGCATATCCGGTTCGCCCTTGCATCTATCCTCCATTTATTGTTATTAAGTACATTTATAGACGTATTGCGACACAATTGTCAAGGGGTCTGCAGGGCCACTACGGACAGAAAGCGTTGTTTTCGGCGGGCAAGTGCACGGTCATGCGGGTTGATGGCCGCGCGGATTCCATCGTTTTTGCGTGGTTTTCCGACCTTCGCGTGTTCTCAGACGCTACTGCTTGACTCTATATTTATCAGGTGGGAAATATGGAGGGACAGGACATGCTACCGACCGTCGACTTCTGCGGGTTGCAGTTGACTCGTCTGTTGATTGGCGCGAATCCGTTTGGCGGGTTCAGTCACCAGACGCGGGATCGGAACGAGGCGATGCGCGCGTATCACACGCCTGCGCGCATCCTGGAGACGTGGTCGCGGGCGGAGGCGTCCGGGATCAATACGATGGTGACGAACAACGAGTCGCCGAATGTGATGGAGGCGGTGCGCGCGTATCTGGGGGGAGGCGGTGGTCTGCAGTGGATTGCGCAGGTGGCGATGCACAGCACCAACGACATGATCCGCTCGATCGACACCGTGGTGGAGATGGGCTGCAAGGCGGTGTACATCCACGGCGATCTCGTGGACGGTCTGTACGATAAGCGCGACGAATCGCGGTTGCGCGCGTGGTTGGATCACGCGCGGTCGCTGGGCGTTCCCGCGGGGGTTGCGGGGCACAGTCCGGCGACGCATCGGTGGGTCTACGAGTTGGGCGCGGCTGATTTTCATGTGGTGTGCTTTTTTCGCTGCGGCAGCGTGCACCGCGGCGAGGGTTTACGGTTCAAGCTGGAGGATCTGCCCAGAGCCGCCGAATGCGTGCGGGCGATTGCCAAGCCGTGCATCGGCTACAAGATCATGGCGGCGGGTCGGATCGACGCTCAGATGGCGTTCGAGTATGCGTTCACGCATATCAAGCCGACGGACGTGGTGAACGTGGGCATGCACCGCGGCGACAAGGACGACATGGTCGAGGAGAACGCCGCCATTGTCCGCGGTCTCCTTGGCGCTTGAAGGCTGGCGCGAGGGCCGCGCGAGACGCCGGGGGGGGCGTGCGATGGGCGGAATGGAAGGCTTGTATCGGGCGCGTTTGAGGCGGTGCGGCGCCGTGCCGTGGCGTTCGACTGGGACGCCGTGCCGGCGAATATGGTCGGGGTGTTGACGGGTCTGACGCAGGCGATCGGGCCTGGGGTATGCGTTCCGTGGCCGCAGAAACGCGCGGAGTTGCCGGCACGACTGGAGGGCGAGGATCTGCTGCGGGATATCTGGGCAAAGGTGGACGCGCTCGGCAACACGTTCATCTGGCGGTGTCTGGTGTGGTTCTGAGCGCCCGGCAACCGAAATGTGCATGACAACGCTCGAAAAGATGTAACAGTCGGCACGCAGGGGCCGAATGCGCTAGTGAAGGCCAGGGCCGCCTCGATGCGGCCCCGAGCGGACGGATAAGTCCAGATCAGCAAAGGCGCCGAGAGCACGCCGAAGATCGGGCCCGAGACCGGGCACCAGAGCCTGCGGCACGGTGCCCGGCTATGACGCGTCTGCCGGAGGCAGACAAGCTGCCCGCCGGCAGGGCGGACGATGCGCGCACGAACCACCGTCTCCTGTCCGAATGGAGGGCGAGCGTCTCGCGAGCCGGGCCTTGGGTGTCGGCTTTGAATCGTGCCGAATTCACAACAGCGCAGCGCATTGTACGAGCGCCCAGGAAGGGAGATATCGCTATGCGGCACGCACGGACAATCAGCGGGGAGTCGTTTTCGGCACTGTTCGAGACATGGGTCGCGGCGGCGCTTCTGGCGGGCTCGATCGCCGGGGGGGCGCCGGCCTTGGCGGGCTTGCCGCCGGACGCGGGCCTGCGTGCCCGGCAGACGGCGGCCCTGCAACGCGCGGCGAGCGACACGAACAGCGCCGCCCGTCTGACCGCAGACCATGCGTACACCACCAACCGCGCGGACGCCGTGCGCATCGGGGGGGACGCGGCCGTGCTGGTCGCGCGGCTGGAACTGGACCGGCGCCGGCTGCCGGGAGGGCTGAGCCCACGCGATGCCTCGCGAGTGGCGGCCAACATGGCCCAGGCTTTGGCGCGGGGCGTCGGGATGGGGAAGGGGAAAGGGCCGTGGCACTGGAACAATGCCGGCACGCCCTCGATCAGTACGGCGGCCGGGAACCTCGCCTATGCGCTGCACCGCTACGGGCACACGTGGCCTTCGGCCGTCAAGGAGTCGATTCGCGCCATGGTCCAGGATGCGACGTGGCATCGTCATGACGGGGTGCACAATGCGGCGCTGGGCGTCATGGCGGCAGAGCTGCTGGTGGGCGAAGCCCTGGGTAACGGGACGTTGTGGGAACGAGGCCTGGCCAACCTCACGGCCATGACCGGGAAGGTGTTGCAGTCGGGCGGGGGCGAGTGGAACGCGCCGCTGTACACCGCCATCCACTTCCCGCCGTTGCTCCACCTGCAGGCCCTGCGTCATGCCGGGGCCCGGATCGCGGCGCGCCGCCTGCTCGAGTACGAATTGCTCCTGCAGGGGCATCTTTACCTGCCCGGCGGCGGGCTGGGCGTGCCGCAATCGCGCGACTACGCTGGCGGCATCGCGGACGGCGGCGACCGCTGCCTAGTGCCGGTTCTCTGGCTGTTGGTCGGCGATCCCGAGGCTGCGCCATATCTCGAGCGGGCCTACGTGCAGTTCCTGGCGGCGGCGGCCACGGACTATACGGTGCCTGAGACCATCCGGTCCATCTTCCTCGACAAGGGCGACGGTTACACGTTCTGGACTCAGATGGGGGCGGTGCACGGGCGCGGCCGGACTCCCTACTCGGTCTACAGCCTGGGCCTCGATGGCGGACAGGTCTCGCCCTGGCAATGCGTGATGCTGCCGGGCGGCATGGCGTCTTTCGGGATCGCCTACGGCTGGACAATGAACGGGCACGTGAGTTCCGGCGTGTACGTGCGGCGGCCGGCCGGCGGGTTCTCGATCCTGTACCAGTACCAGCCGAACGTAAAGGGGGACACGGACCACACGCGCCAGACTCGAGCGCTGGGCGGCACGGGGCACAACGCGAACCCCGACGATTTCCAGAACGAGCTCTACGACTACGAGCGGCTCGTGCACGACCGCACACTGCTGATGCTGTGGGACCCGACGACCAACAGCAAGCCGGCCGGCGTCGTGCGCACGCACCCGGACACGCGGGTGCACCTGCCGGACTGGGCTGCGCTCGGCGGCGAGGCGTGCCGCGCGGGCGAGTGGCGAGTCGGCCGGCTGGGCGAGGTGTACATCGGGTACTGCCCGCTCGGCAAGGTGAGTGTCGAAGAATCGAGGGA
>JAFGHX010000415.1 GCA_016929905.1 Kiritimatiellia bacterium | reverse complement strand
GCGCAGTTGGACGGACGGCATGCACGCCGCCACGGTCAGCCTGCGCCGCTCCCCGGGCCGGCAGGCCAGAAGGTAGCGTTCGCGGCCGCGGATAAACCCGAACCCGACACCGCCGGGCCGCAATCGGTACCGGCGGCCCTCGCTCTCCAACACGTGCCGCCCCCGGACCGTCCCTGCAGCATCGGAAAGATCCTGGACCTGTTGGGGGTGGCCCATACGCTCTTCGAACGGTGGGGCGCCGAGACGTGACGTCCCGCGGACACAGGGCCGTTGCGTAGGGGCTGTCAAGGGCCGCGGACCCGCAGGTTCTATACGCCCATCGAGAATGCCGGCACAAGCGTAATCCAGAAGAAAATCCAGCTTGACGACATGCGGTACTTATGGTAGGTTCCATGATACCTAGATAAGTTGAAGGAGCGCCCTGATCATGAATCGCTGCATATGGACTTTCCTGGTCACCGGCATCGGTCTCTTGCCCGTATTTCCTTCGCCCGCAAAGGTCATCTACGTAGATGGCGACAACGCAGGCCCGGGGACCGGCGCCGCGAACAACCCGTATCGCTCCCTAGAAGCGGCGATTGGCGCCCTTGCGGGCGGCGACACGATTCGCATCCGGGATTCGGCTACACCCTATGACGCGAAGGCCGTGATCCAAGGCGCCGCCAAGTCCGGAACACCGGGCCGCCCCACGGTCATCGAGGCGGATCCCGGCCATCGCCCCGTCCTGACCAGGACGGATGGCGCGCACTTCGGTCCCTTATCCTTGATCGATGTGGATCACATGATCGTTCGAGGCCTCACCTTTGACGGAGGATCGGTCGCCAAATCAACGGCCCGAGCACTGGCCGTCTATTGCAGGAACAAGGATGCGGAGTGCGTTGCGATCCTTGAAAACCGGTTCTTTCGCTGGGGAAAGGGCCAGGAGAATGCCAGCACGATTCTCCTGGGGAACTATGCCACTATTCCGTACCGGGTCCGAAACGCGTTGGTCAAGGACAACTACCTCGAGGGGAACTACCAGCGGGGTATTCAACTGATCCGCACGCTCGACGCCATTGTGGAGGGAAACGAGGTGACGGACATGAAATGCGGCTGGCGCGCCGGCACGCCCGTCCCGCCTCCCAACCAGGTCGGCATTCATATCCTTGGAATGAGCGGCCGTGACACGTCGGGCGTACCCAATGCAGGCCTCTGCAATATCGGCCGCAACAATCGTGTTCATCATTTTGACCCCATTTGTACGCTGAGCAACGTGGTGTGGGCCGACGGCATCTGGGCCGACGTCTGCACGCACAGCGGCAAGGTCTACGGCAACACGGTGCACGACATCGCACTGACCACCAGCTCGGGCGGCAACGGAATCCATATCGAACACCAATGCAACGACTGGGAGGTGTTCCAGAATGTCGTTCACGACGTGGGCCAACACGGACTGCGCAATCGCCACAATTCGAACACGAGATTCTTCAACAACACCGTCTACAAGGCCCGCCACCGGCTGATCATGATTCTGGACGGGGACAGCGTGTCCATCTTCAACAACATCCTGGTCACCGAAACGGGCGGAGCGGTCGAGTTCAGGGCGGATGCGGTCGCCGGCGGCGGGCATCAGGTGGACAACAACCTCTATTTCGGCTTGGGCGTGGAGCCCTTCTTCACCTGGGCCGGGACGAAGCAGACCTTCCTCCGATGGCGAGAGAACTGGACCGGCTGCGACGCGCATTCCGCGATTGCGAATCCGTACTTCATGGACGCGACTGGAAACGACTTTCGCCTACTGGTCGGCAGTCCCGCCGTGGATGCCGGGAGAGTCATGGGCCTGCCGTTCCTTGGCCGTGCGCCGGACTTGGGCGCGTATGAGCAGGACGTGCAGCCGCTGCCGCCGTCGGGTTTGTCGATCCGATGAAGGCCGATTCTGACAGCCAGGAAAGCCGCTCAATCACCATGGTGACCGATACCGATCAGCGGACTTGCAGGTTTGTCGGCGCGTGTGGCGGCGTTGGGGCCACCAGGCGTTCATCCGCGCCGATATCCGACGCGCTTCCCTGAGGGCGCGGGTCGCCGTCAATGTCGGTCGTGACCTCGGGCACGGGCACGCCGGCGTCGACGGCAGCGCCGGCGAACGGCGTCAGATGAAAGTCCCCCGTGCCCGGGTCGGCGAACCATGCCGCGGTGATCACCGCACCCGTGCCGTCCTGGAGATTCCCGGTCTCGGTCCAGCCGCTGCCGTCGGTATAGTCCTTGGTCCGGCCGCGGATCAGGTTGTGGCCGAGAATCACGTCCTGAGTGAGTCCGTCCGGAGAGCAATCATAGATGGAAACCGTCCGGAAGTACGATGCGTTCTCGCTGTAGATCGTGTTGTTGTAGACCCTGACGTTCTTCGTGCTGCACAGTTCGAGCCCGATGTTGTTGCCCCCGGTCCAGACCCCGCGCAGGACGAAGTTGTTGCGGATCACCCCCGTATCCGCGTGCCAGGGGCCGGTATTGAGGTTCGCGCTCGGCGCCGCCGGATTGCCGAGTGCAATCCCCTTGGCGCAGGCGACGATCCGATTGCATTCGATGGTCACGTTCCGATGGCCCTGCCACAGGAAGATGGCCGCGTTGCCGCCGTTGTTCGAACCGTGAATGCCTTGAGCCACGCAGCCGCGGATCGTCAGATTGCTCGTCATCATCATGTCGATGCCCCCGATATAGTCGGGGTTGGTGTCGGGATGCCCGCTGCGTGCCTTCGTCTGCAGCATCAGGCAGTTCTCGATCAGGATATCGTTCGAGACCTTCGCGGAGTCGTTCGGGTCGCGCGAACCCTTGATGTGACGTTCCCCGATGTTCAGCGTCTTCACGTTCGAAATGACCGTCCTGTCGACGTCGTTCTCCGCGCGGGTGTGAATGCCGTTGAAGTAGAACTCCGCAAGCGTCAGGTCGCGCACGGCGATGTCGTCGGCGCCGACCGATATACCCTCGTCCACGCCGCGCGCGTTCATGCCGCCGCCGACCAGAACAACGTCCTCGCGATTCCCCGTGCCGCCGCGGACGGTCACCCCCGGCCGGTGCAGCCACAGCGCCCGGCTGAGCGGATACGTGCCCGACGCCATCACGATCTCGTCGCCGGCGGAGTAGTTTGCGACCGCATGGTTCAACTCGGCGACGGTCGACACGTTCCAGACCGCGCCCTGCGCCCGCGTGACGTGAAGGGAGAGAAGCACGAGCGCCAGAAGGCGACACGCACGGACCGCCATAATGCGTGGACAGACGGGAAGAAATGCCTGCACCGATCCGCCCTTCCTGCAACGGGCCCTCAGGGGCTGGTTCTCCAAGCGCCGGCTCGACGTGTTCGGCGACAGAGGGAGTCTACCCATCGGCAGCGCGAGGCACAAGGGGTAAGGCGAATCCATTCGGAACCCGGGGGCGTGTTAGGAAACAGCATGGAATCATAGATTTCGACATTGTCCCGTGCGGGCCGTGCGGCGTAGAGTTCAGCATGGAATCTCACGTTGCGATGAATGTACCCCGGCGCGGATGCCGCGGCAACGCGTCGTCCTCCGGGAACATCTTGCCAACCCGATGAATCACGGGTACTATCGGCTGCTTCTGCCCCGTGCCGGTATGCGTGACATGTCGGATCCGCGGGGGTCCATGTTCGCGACCATCTGTGAGGAGGGCCAGACATGCGGCAACGGCGAGGGGACAGGTACGGACCCGCCTCGTATGCCGTGACCTCATTTCTGAGCGACGACGCGCGGCGTCTGAGCCGAACGGACGCCGAGCAGCTCTACGAGCTTGTCGCGCGCGTGGCGGCATTCCTCGGCATACGCGTCGGCTTCCTGGCGGTGGGTTCCGAGGGGTTCGCGGCGATCGTTCAAGTGCCGGCGCGTGCGAGCCGATCGTCCGGCGTGTTCAGGCGTTCCGCGGCGAACGCCAGGCACGGGAGCTGCGGACCGTGTTCAGCAAGGCGAAGCACGCGCCGGCCGCGGCGCGCGCGGCGCGGCGCGCGCACGAGAACATGCTGGGCGACCTCATGGTTCTGCCCAAGCTGGTCAAGCAGATGTGGACGTCGAGAAGCAGACAGATGCATGGCACCGCGGGCCGGATCTGGCGCGACCGTTATGCAAGCATGAGGCTGAAACCTCAGCGGAACGTGCCGACGGCATTGGCGGCGGCGTTCGACGCGGGCGCCGCGACCTCGCCGAGCCTGATCGGAACGCAGCGCGCTATGTACAGGCGAGGACGGCTCCGCCCCACGCGTGCCAGACTGCTCGGCCAATTGGGTTTCGCATGGCGAGTTTCCCGGACGAGAGACTGACCCCGATGCTGCGCGCCGGTGAACGTCATGGCACCAAGGTACGGACTTCACCCGTAGAGCGGGATTCGGCAGGACCGACATTGCAGAGGTCAGAGGTGAGAAGTCAGGCAGACTCAGAACAGCGTGCGTCCGCCGACCTCCGACCTCCGGGTTGCGGGCCCGCATTGGAGAAGACGGAAGGAGGAACCGCATGCGAACAGTGGCCGGGAACGGAACGCTCATCCGATCGGCAGCCCTCTGCCTGCTCCTTGGCGCCGCCCGCGGCGCCGGCAAGGCGATGGACCGGACGTGACGACGCCGAGGAGTCCGGCGGCAGTGAGCGCCCACGCCCGGTGCAGCGGTGCGGGGGTCAGGCGAATGTCTTTTCGTCCACGCCCGTCCGCGTGATCGGAGGCTGTGAACGCCAACGGCGCTCTACTCGAACGGCACCGGATCGAAATTGTAGTTCTCAAAGTAGAGCCGGCCGAGGCGCGCGAGGCGCGGATCGGCGGCCGGCACGAGGCAGACGGCGGCGACATGAACTTCGCCGCCCTTGCAGCCGAGGCGAACGGGCGCGCCGGGCACGATCGAGACGGCGCCGGCCTTGGACTCGGGTTCCAGCGCGCGCCACCCCCACCACCCGTCCATCATTTGCTGCTCGTAGTAGCGGTGAACACTCCGCCGGAACGGGTAGCGCCGGTCAGCCACTTGCAGGTACGGCGCGGCGTTCCTCTGGCCGCGCGGGCGCTTGAGCAGCACCCACACAAGATAGTCGCCGCCGGCGAACTCCGCGCCCGGCAGCGCGACCGCGCGCGCGCCCTCGGCGCCGAGCCGCAGCACGCGCCGGCCCGCGACGTCCGGGTCGCCGATCAGCGCCGCGCCGGCCGGCCCCGCCAACGCCTCGCCCGTCCACAGCCCGACATGCCTCGCGACGAGCAGATCGAGCCGCTTCTCCCTCTCGCCGGCGGCGAGCGTCAGACTGTAAAGCCCGTCCGCCAGTGCCGACTCGGGCTGCAGTTCGAAGGTATAGGGGCCGGCCGACGCGGTGCTGGCGGACAGCCGCGATTCGATGCCGGCCGGCACGCGCAGTTGGACGGACGGCATGCACGCCGCCACGGTCAGCCTGCGGCTCTCCCCGGGCCGGCAGGCCAGCAGGTAGCGTTCGCGGCCGCGGATGAACCCGAACCCGACACCGCCCGCGCATTCGAGCGCGCCGGCGACCTCGCGATAGCCGAGCGTGACCGTCGCCGCGCCGGAACGGCAGGAAAAGGTCAGCCGGTTCGCGCCCGTCTCGAGGCAGGGCGTCAGCACGCGCGGGTTCATCTGCACGAAGGCACGGTGCGCGAGGCGCTCGATCGACGCGCCGTCGAGCCGGAACCGGAGCGCATAGGTGTAGCGCCCGACAACCCACTTCTTCAGGTTGAAGACGCGCCGGCCGGGGGACCCGCTCAGCGTGGCCACCGCCTGCCAGGTCCGCCCGCCGTCATTCGAGAGCTCGATGCCGACCGCCGCGGCCGGCCGTGCGAATGCGGCCGCCACGGTCAACTCGGCGTCCGCGAGGACATAGGGCGTCTTCACGGTGTAGCCGAACCCGGCATCGGTCCAGTCCGTCAGGGCCGGATGTTCGCGGCTCGGCCGGCAGTCGAGCGTCAACACGCCGTTGGAGATATGCGGCTGGAAACGATCGGTCAATTCCGTTGCCACACCGCCTTCGTAGGTCTTCGCGTCGTGGACCCGACCCGCATTCCACCAGGAATAACGAAAGGACTCGCCCGGCCGCAACGCATAAGTCGCATCGTGAAACAGCAGCTCGCGATTCATGAAGCGGGCGCCCCGCTTGCCGGCCGGCAGCCAGTAGCCCGGGTTGTAATGGTGGAGAATGGCGGGGTCGTCCTGCACCTCGGCCACGCTTGCCGCGCGCGTGTTGTCGCGGGCGGGAAAGAAGCGCCGGAACGACAGGTCATACAAATGCCACGCGTTGTCGTAGTACACCTGCTGGAAGCAATGCCCGCTGCCGGGGAACTCGTTGGCCGACAGCCCCGCGGCAAGGAAGCTGTGCATGGCGGTGCGGTTCAGCGCGCCGCAGATGAATTGCAGGTAGTTGTTCAGCAGCTTGTGCGGATCGTGATACATGTGGCGCACGCCGCGTGTCGGAGTCCAGTCGTACATGCCCATGCTGAAATAGTCGGTCTTCGCCACCAGGTAGGCAAACAGGCGAATGGCCCGGCTCCGCTCGTCCGGCAGGTCGGCCAGCCGCAGGGTTCGCGCGATCCGTTCGAGCGAGCGGGAATCGACCTCGTCGTCGCGACCGAGCCAGGGTGCGACCAGTTCCTGCTCGCCGTCGGCGACCGCGATTTCGACATAGTCCATGACCGGCTCCGCGCCGCAGGACACGGTCGCGGTCTGGCCGTCGGCCAGCCGCAGCGTCAGGCGCTTGGGCGTGTAGGCGGCGGCCAGTTCGCCGGCATCCAGCGGGTCGTAGCTCTGAAGCGGCAGGACCAACTCCGGGTTGAGCGATTCGGGCAGGCGCGCAGGGAACCACTCGACGCTCTGGCGCTCGACGGCGGCGTCCGCGCGGCGCTCGACCTCGACGGTCCGACGCCGGGGGCTTGTCTCCGACAGCAGGGCCGCGGTCACGACCCGGTCGTCGCCATGGTGCACGCCCTCGTTGCTCCCGTCGAAATGCCAGAGCGCGCGCGTGTGCGCATCCACGGCGAATGCGGCGGGCCGTGCCGCGAACGGCGCCGCGTATCGCATGCCGTCCGAGATGCGCAATTCGTCGATACAGGCGTGAAAGGGGTTCCTGCTCCTGATGCCCGAGCCTACCCACACCGCCGCCGGCACCTGCTCCGAACGCCGCGCGTCATCGGACAAGTCCAGCGCCGTGAAGGACGGACCGTCCGCCTTGGACACGGATTGCCCGTCCAGAAACAGATCCCGCCTCCCCAATGCGGGGTCCCAGCAGAAGGCCAAGTGATGCCATTGCCCCGGGCGCAACGACGCGCGCCCCCCCTGCCGGAATGCGTGCTTGGCCCCATCGCGGAACAGAACCTTGAACGTGCCGCCGTCTGCCCCCCCGTGATGGTCAATCTGGAAGACGGTTTCCTCCGCACCCGCATTGGCCGGGTCGCCGGCCACAGCCTGCACGACGGTCTGGCGCGCGGCATCGGCGGCCGGCTCGCTCGGCTTGAACCAGCACTCGAAGGTTCCGGCCCCGGCCGGCCAGTGGAAGGCGGCCGGCTCCGTCACATCGAGGCCGGCGCCCCAGACGCCGGGCGGGTGGGCATCGAAGATGAGTTGCGCCGTGCTGCCCAGCATCAGGCAGCGGTCGTCCGGGCGCCCGCTCACGCCCGCCAGGTACAGTTCCGGGTTGCGCCCTGGCAACGGGACCCGGCGCCCGGTGCGCAGTTCCAGCCGGCGGATCTGGAGCCGCATGCGTTCGTCCGGCGGGACCGGCTCGGCCGTGGTCCGCAGTTCGTCCCAGCCGGCGGCAGCGTGCGGTTCGTACTTCATGGCGATCCGCACTTCGATCGTCTCGGCGCGCGGATGGATGCGGCCCGTCTCCCGCAGCTTCACGTCCTGGCCGACGGCCAGGTTCATGCTCAGCCAGCGCGGGTCGACGACGTCGGCCGGGATCCGCTCGCCGCGGCGGTCATACTGCTCCAACTTGACTCTGAAGGGAACGTATCCGAATGCCTCGACGAGTTGGACGTCGATCGCGACCGAAGCCGGCGCGCCGCGGTCGGCTTCGGCGACGGGGAACCGCCGCGCGAGTTCAAGTTTGTCCGCCTTCCCGAGTCCCGTGCGCGCCTGTTCGTCCACGTCGAACTCAAGGGCCGGCCCCGGCGCCTCGGCGAGAATGCGGGCCGGCAAGGCGGCGTGACTCCTCTGCCACTGCCCGAACTCCGACTGGCGCAAGGCCCCGTCGAGCAGGTTCCAGCGCCCGGCAAACGGCGCGCGGGCAGGCGGCTCGCCCGCGAAGTAGAACCACAGCCTGCTCGACGGGTACGGCGGTTGAAACCGAAACACGGTCCGGGTGCGGCTGAACGGCTCGAGACGCGTCTGAAAATCGAAACTCAGGAGCCGGCCGACCCCGGCCTCATCTTCCGCGACGATCGCGACCCGCTCGGGCGAGACGGCCGCGTCCAGACCGGACGCCTTCCCGAGCTTGTCCAGCTCGACGCCCCACTCGAACGTTTCGTCCGGGACCTGCCCGTCGGCCGGAGCCCAGTCCATCCGGATGCGGCGCTCGCAGGCCGGCACATGCCAGCCGGGCGGCATCGCGCCGCGCCCGTGTATGAGCGCAGCGCCGATCCCGAGCGCGCCGGCCGCCAGCAGCCCGCCCGCCGCCGCCCACGCTGGTTTCGACGCCCACAGCGCGCGCAGCCTCCACTCGAGGCCGGCGCCCAACCCATGCGCAAACCCGCCCGCGCCGGCCGCCGCGCCCAGAGCCGCCGTGTGGATCAAGTCGCACAACCCGGGCGGAACCGCCTCGGCCGTACGCGACGAGAGGAACGTGGCCAGCAACGCGGAGGACACCGCCAGCCCCCGGCCCGAAAGCGCGGCGCGCAGCTTCTCGACACCGTTCCGGACACGCATCCGGGCTGCGTCCTCACGGATGCCCAATTCCTCGCCGATCGCGCGATGCGACTTGCCGAGGAAATACCGCGCGATCAAGGCATCCCGCGCGCGCGCCGACAGCGCGGCCAGGGCGGCGTCCAGTTCGGGCGCGATGCGCTCCCATGGGGCGTCGGGCACGACCGGCTGCTCGGCGTCCCAGCGCCGCTCGCGGCGCGCGCGGGCGGCACGTTCGCGCGTTATGTCGCCGGCCACGTTCATGGCCGTCCGCCAAAGCCAGCCGGCCAGCGACGGCTTGCGGCCGAGACCGGCCGCCTTACGGGCCAGAATCGCGAAAGTCATT
This sequence comes from Kiritimatiellia bacterium, assembly GCA_016929905.1. Taxonomy (GTDB): domain Bacteria; phylum Verrucomicrobiota; class Kiritimatiellia; order JAFGHX01; family JAFGHX01; genus JAFGHX01. The sequence goes on along the minus strand of JAFGHX010000415.1, from coordinate 17,038 downwards.
TGCGCGGCGTCCTCCGCCAACTGATGATCGCGCAACCGACGCCGGGCCGCACTGTAGACCAGCGGCCCGAACCGTTCGACAATCTGCCGGAACGCCCCTTCGGAGCCTTCCCGTACATATTGACTCAGCAGTTGCCGTTCGATCGTGTCCATTCCGAGCCCTGCTTTCACTGTTGATATTGCAGCCAAACCGCCAAACCGAAAACCCGACAGGGCGCTTTGCCGCCGAAGACCCGCATGATGCCGCGCGGCCACGTGGACGCTGGGCTATGTTAACGCCTTGCGCGGAAGCCAACACCATAAAAGTGCGCACTCACGCGGGGGCGGCCGTCGGATGACGGCCGGCGCACGTTCGCGGCCCTGGCAGAAAAGGCAAGTTCGCTCTTTCGGTTTAGCCGGCAGGCCGGCATATAAGGTAGAATGCCGTCGCGATCGACGGCCGACGCGGACAAAGCGGACGCCGAGGACCCGAACGCAGCACCCGGCCGGACGGGTCGGGAACGAGGAGACAAGCGATGAAACGAGCAAACGGGTCGAGCCCCATCGGGCATTCTGTCGCGATCGGCCGGCATGGCGCGCCGAGACTTGCCCGCCGGGTGGCGATATTGGCCGGCCTATGCGCATACGGCGCGCACGCCGCGATGCCGGATATCGAGTGGGAACCGACGCCGTTCGTCTTTCAGCCGGGCGCCAGCCGCAAGTACATCGACTTCGAAAACGGCGACGACTGCGGCGCCGGCACGCGCGAACAGCCGTGGCAACATCACCCGTGGGACCGCCGCGCCACGGACCGGGCGGCCGAATGCGCCGGGATCCATACCTATTGTTTCAAGCGCGGCGTCGTCTACCGCGGCTCGCTGCTCGTCCGGGAGTCCGGGGCACAGGGCAACCCGATCCGGCTGACCGCCGATCCGAACTGGGGACGAGGCCCCGCGTGCCTGTGGGGCTCCGTCGGTCTGGCTCCGCTCTGGCGAAGCGCCGATACGCTCGATATCCCGTATCTGAGCCCGGAACTGAAGCGCCGGATCTGGTACGCCGAGTTGGGGACGAACACGCCCGTGCGCATGCTCTGGATGCGCCGCGACGGCCAGGCTACGCGGCTCGTGCCGGCCCGGGCGCCGAACTGGGAGATCGAGAACCCGGACGACCCGCGCCAAGGCTGGTGGGAATGGGCCTCCTGCTTCTTCCGCATGCGCATGACGCTGGACGCGGTCCAGGGGTTTGCGGTCGGCGACCAGATCACGGGTTCGGGCATCTGGGAGGACGCGGACGAGCAGCGCTTCAACCTCGACAGCAGCCGGACGCGCGTCATCGGGGTCGAGCGCAACACGCTGCTTGTCACGTGCGCCGGCTGGAAACGCGGCGAGTTCAAGCGCGGGGAACAGATCGCCAACGGCAGGGCGGTGGCCAAGGTCCTCGACATGGCGAATGTCGATGGATACTGGATCGCGGATCCCGCGCATCTCGTCCAGCCGCAGGCCGCGTATTGGGCCGGCGGCACGCTCTGGCGCGAGCGGCATCCGGGCATCTGGCCCGCGCCCGCGCCCGTTCTGGCGTATGACCCCGCACGCCACGCCCTGGCGAGCGAGGGCAGTCGAAACGACATGTGGCCGTGCGGCCGCTACTATGTCAGCGGCCTGCCGCACCTGCTGGACGTGCCCGGCGAGTTCCATTACTACGCGCACGGGCCGTATGCCGGCAAGCTGCTGGTCCGCCTGCCCGGCGACGCAGACCCCAACGCGGCCGAGCTGGAACTGGGGCGGGAAACCGTGCTCATCGATATCCGCGACCGGCGGCACATCGAAATCGCCGGCCTGGACATGCGCTACCTGACCTTCACGGCGGAAGACGGGGCCGATGAGCGTGCGTGCGTGCACATGCGCGGCGCTTGTTCCCACATCGCGGTGCGGAACTGCCTCATGCGGGACGCGACCGGCGGCGTGCTGGCGACGACGGAGAAGAAGAAGCAGCTCATGGACGGGATCACCGTCGATTCCTGCGACTTCGCGAACCTGACGTCAAGCGCCGTCCATGTGGCGGACAGAACGCGCATCGGCGCCGCGGTCGGCATTCTGAACCACGTGCGGGTGGCGCGGAACCGCGCGGTCAACATCTCGTACCTGCGCAGTACGCACGCCATCGAGGTGAGCGGCGGCATGGCCGTCGACGTGCATCACAACGTCACCGATACCACCTACGGCGCCGGCATCCTCGTCTTTGGCGGCCGGGACTACCGCATGCTGGACATCGACCGCCCGTTCGTGCGGATCCAGATTCACCACAACCGCGTCGAGAACTCGCTGCTGGCACGGCAAGACTACGGCGGCATCGCATGCTGGCAACTCGGGCCGGCCTACATCTACAACAACATCTCCGGCAACGCCGTCGGCTACAAGCACATGGACCACCGGCTGAACCGGCGGCGCGATTGGTACCGCACCAGTTGCTACGGGCCGGGCATCTACCTGGACGGCCAATACAAGAGCTATGTCTTTAACAACGTGGTGTGGGGCAGGAACAACAACGTCAACGACCGCGTCTACAATGCCGCCGCCTTCAACGAGGCCATGGGTTTCCTGAACACGGTGTTCCAGAATACCTTCTACAACTGCGGCGTCGGGCTGCACAAGGGCATGCGGCAGCACAACCGCGGCTACTACGTGGGCAATCTGTTCCTCGACTGCGGCCGCCGCCACATCCAACAGGAGCCGACCGAGGCCGGCATCGAGCGAGACAGCCTGGGCTACGCCGGTAACGTGTTCGCGGGCGCGCCGCCGGACTTCGGCCAGCTCGGCGCGCATTCCTACAAGACCCTGGCCGACTGGCAGCAAGCCATGCGGCAGGACAAGCTGATCGCCTGGGAGACCGGGACGCTGGCGGCGGGCGAGCAGGTCGCGGATGCGCGTGGCCATGAGTTCACCCCGCGGCCGGACGCCACGGCCGTCGATCGGGGCGCGCGGGTCTTCGTGCCCTGGGCGCTCGCGCGGGTGGTCGGGGAGTGGAACTTCCTCAAGCATCCGGCCGATCCCGGCCTGATTCTGGGCGAGCACGTGAACTACGGCGAGGAATGGTATTTCCGCAGTATGTTCCAACTCATCCCCCGCCATAACCTCGAGGCGCACGGCGTCGGGCTGGCCGACTTCCAGCCCGGCTTGCTCGAGGACTGGGTCGAGGGCGCGCTGCACCTCAACGGCCGGGACCAGTATGCGGCGATCACGGAAGCCGAACTCAAGCAGGACGTGCCCTGGCAGTGCGGGGCGCCGCGCTACGTGCCCAGGCACGAGGGCGTTCTCGAAGGCCGCAAGCGGCCGACCGTGGACATGGACACCAACAACTTCCTGATCGAGATCGTCTTCCGGACCGACGGCCCGGCCCGCGCCGCCGGGCTGGTGGCCAAATGCGACGCGACGCGCGGCTACGCGCTAGATCTCGATGAACATGGTTTCCTGCGCCTGCGCTTGGCGTTCGGCGGCGGCTCCTGCGCGCGCCAGAGCGCGGGCCCGGTAGCCGACGGCAAGTGGCACCACGTGCTGGCCGAGGTTGACCGCGACCGGCCGGAGGGGATCGCGCTCTATGTGGACGGCCAACCGGCGAACGGCGCGTGGGAAGGGCGGATGGACGGCGCCGCCTCGCTGGCCTGCCCGGCCGACTTCACGGTCGGCAAGCTGCCGCGCGGCGCGCTGGCGCCGGCGGACTGCTACTTCGCGGGTTGGGTTGACTTCCTGCGCGTGGCGCGCGGCACCCTGGCCGACGCCGAGACGACCATAGGGGAACTCCATGCCTGGGAATTCGACGGTCCGCACCTCAAGGATTTCGGCGGCCGCCCGGCGGCCGGCCGCGCGCGCGACGCCGGCGCGGTCGAGCTGGTCGGCGCGGGGGGCCGCTGAAACTCGCCGGCGGCCTGCCCAGCAACCCGGCGTGGGCAGCGCGACCACGGAACAGCTTTTCGGTTTTGGGGTGCGGCGCCAATCATAAGGGAAGAGGCCCGCAACTTGGTGACACAGGAGTGCCCATATGGAATTGGTTCCGTCTGTCGTTGACACCGGTGGTCCGCGGCTGGCCCTCGCGGCTGCCGAGCCGTGGGCGCCGCACGCGCGGGCGGCGGTCGTCACCGCCCGCCGGGACGGCGCGTTCGCGGCCGACGCCAACGGCACCCGCACCTGCGCGGGTGGCTGGCAATGGCGGTTCGAAGGCATCGTGCCGGGCCGGACGTACGCCCTGACGGTCGAGATGCGGCATCAGGGCCTGGCGGCGCCACGCGATATGCTGCGCTGCGTCGCCGCCTGGGGCGCGCCGGCCGCCAACCAGGACCGGTATGGCACCCTTTGGGAGTACCTGCTGCCCAGCGCGACTGGCCCCGACGCCTGGCGGTTCGCCCGCACCAGCGTGGGGCCGGCGGGCGCGTGCCAGTTGACCATCCGTGCCACGCTGCGCTGGACGGCGGTGGGCAAGACCCTGTGGGAAATGCCGCGTGTGGCCGTGGCGGCCGCGCCGCTGACGGCGCGCCCGCCGGTACGCGTGTGTGCTGTCACCGGCCACTCGACGCAGCGGCAGGGCCGGTCTTTCAAGACGTTGGCGGACAACCTCACGTTCTACGGCCAGCTCTGCGAGGCCGCCTGCGGGCGGGACCACCCGCAACTCATCGTGCTGCCCGAGATCGCGCTCCAGTGGGGCGTACCCGGCCATCCGCTGGACGTGGCCGTGCCGGCATCCGGCCCGGAGATCGAGGCCTTTGCGGAACTCGTGCGCCGACACCGCGTGCGGATCGCGGTCGGCATGTACGAGCGCGACAGCGATGCCGTGTACAACAGCCTGATCCTGATTTCGCCGGCCGGCAGGGTCGACGGCCGCTACCGCAAGGTCCACCTGGCCAGTTGCGGCGAGGATACCTCCGGTCTCCTGCCTGGGGATGGGTTCCCGGTCTTCGAGACCGAGGTGGGGCGGCTGGGCTGCAACATCTGCATGGACGGCTCGGCGGCGGAATCCACACGCTTGGTTGGCCTCAACGGTGCGGACCTCCTGCTCTACTCGGTCATGGGGGACCACCGGGCCGACCGCTTCAGCCGCGGCTCGCCGATTTTCAGCGAAGACCGCTGGCGGGCCATTGCCCGCACGCACGCGATCGACAACCAGGTCTGCATGGCGGTGGCCCGCAATGGCGCGCTCGGAAGCGGCATCGTGGACCGCAAGGGCGAGTGGCTCGTCTGGAACGACGGCGACCTGCCGTTCGTCACCGCCGACGTGCTCCTGGATGATGCGTATCGCGTGTGGAACGGGAGCACCTTCCGGGACGTGGCCTGGTATCAGCGGCGCCCGCACCTCTACGGCGCGTTCACCGATCCCGGAAATTTCGGCAGCCTGCGGTGAGCGGATCGTCGGCGGCACGGGGCGGGAGCGAACGCTGACTCGCCCCGTTGGCTGGCGCTCGGCGGCGATCCGACTGTGGGCCGCCGGCGTTCGGGCCGGGGCGCAACCGGCCCCTTGGCGTTCAGACCCGGGACCAGCAGTTCCTAGCGGTGCCTCGGAACGTGGACGCCCGCTCGGCCTGCCCGACCCCGACGTGCTGCCGCTCGAATTCCCCGACCGCCTGCGCGGCCAGCCGCTCGTGATCACGATCTGGTCACCCAAATGGGCGCACTTCAGGATCGAGGGCATCGAGGAGCCATGGCTGGCCGCCTCGCCCGCCGCGTTCCGCGAGTAGGGCCGCGCCGTGATGAACGCAGAGCGCCCGGCTCACGACGCGCGCCGTATGCGGCGCCGCGGTAGTCTGACCGGGGCGACTTGGCGCCAGCCTTCCGCATCGGCGGTCGCCTGCAGGATGATCTCGAGCACGGCCTTGCCCTCCTCCGCCCCGTGCAGCGGGCGTTTCCCGTCACGGAGGCAGTCGGCCAAATGCAGCATCTGCGGCCCCAGTGTGTGCATCGGCTTGAGATCCATGACCGCCGGCTGCGTATAACCCGCCGGCAGGAAATGCAGCGTGCCCTGGGACCCGAAGAGCTGGCCTCTCTCGCCGATCACGTGGATCTGATGGGTGCCGTACGGGTTGGCGAACGCCCAGGACGTGAGAATCTCGCCGATCACACCGTTCGCGAACCGGACCTGTACGCTGGCCGTGTCCTCGCCTTCGATCAGGAGTTGGTGGCGCGCCATGCTGCCGCGTACGCCGACCGGCTGGGCGCCGGCCAGGTACAGAAGCCGGTAGGTCGGGTGATAGCCCGTATCGATCAACTCGCCGCCGCCCTGGAACTTCACCTGCGCGCGCCACTTGCCCACCATAGCCTTCGGCTGGATCACGAAGCAATCCTGCGACCGCAGCCAGCGCACGCGGCCGATGAGTCCCTCGTCGATGAGCCGCCGCGTTTCCTGCACGACGGGCATGAAGAGCTGGTTGTGCGCCGACATGTAGACGATGCCCGCCTTCCCGACCGCCGCGAGAATCCGGTCGGCGTCCTCGAGGTTCGTGCACATCGGCTTCTCGCACAGGATGTGCTTGCCGGCCGCCGCGGCGTCGAGGATGGCCTGGGCGTGCAGATGATGGGGCAGACAGATGTCGACCACATCGATCTGTGCGCCGTGGCGCGCCAGCATCTCGCGCCAGTCGTGAAAAACCGCCGGCCGCGAGTCGAACTGCGCGCAGCGCAGCTCGATGTTCTCATCCGAGATATCGCACAACGCCGTACACTCGAGCCGGTCCCTATGTTCCAGCATACCCTTGATGTGCTCCCGCGCGATGCCTCCGGCGCCCACGATCGCGACCCGCACCTTGCCCTGTACCTTCTTCATCCGTCCGTCTCCTCCCGCGCCAACCGCGTTTCATCCTTCGAGCACCGGGGTCCCGGCCTCCGTCGACAGCGTAGTACACACCGGTGCGATATGGAATGACGGAGGCTGCAGAAGGCTTGCCATTTCCTGCAAGCGGGACGGGCCCGCGAAACCCGCGCGCGAGGAGAGGCTGTCTCAAAACCTCGGCTCGGCACAGCCTCGCCCTCCAGACGTGCACTATGTTGCGCCAAGTGGAGGGCTGCCCGTCCGCCTGCGGCGGAAACCGGTGGTGAGCCGCACTCAGCGCGCACGTCGCCCTGGTTTTGAGACGCCCAAAGGACACTCCATTGGCATTGCCCGCACGTTACGATGGGGCGGATCGCCACGGACAAACCGGTCACGGGCCCGGACACACTCGACCTACAGCCGCACGCGCCACGGGCTCGGGTTGGCCCTGACGGCGGACGGCGGGCTGCGGTAGGTCTTCTTGAAGGCGCGCGAGAAGTGGGCCTGGTCGTCGAAGCCGAGATAGGCGCCGATCTCCTTGACGGACATGTCCGTCGAGAGCAGCATCTGCATCGCCCGCTCCATCTTCAGCCCGAGGAACAGGCGCGCCGGGGATTGCCCCATGATCGTGCGCGTCTTGTGGGCCAGCGAGCTCTCGCTCATCCCCAGCCGCGCGGCCAGGTCGGCGAGCGGGAGGCAACGGGTCAACTGCCCGTTGAGCAGGGCCAGCAGCGTGGCGGCGAACGAGGCCTCGCGCGAGGCCTCCAGGAAGTAGGGCGAGAGCACGTCGCGCGGCACCGCCCGCACCATGCGGTAGAAGAATTCGAGGATCAACGTGTCCTGCAGGTGGCCGGAGACCAGGTCGGGAGTCTGCGACTCCCGTATGATCTTCGTGATGACCGGCAGGAAGTCGCGGCGGCTGACCACGAAGTTCTGCCGCGCCGTCGGAGCCCCCTCGCGAAAGATCGAGAGCGGCAGCCCCTCCGCCATCTGCAGCTCGAAGCCCATCCCGAAGAACCGCACAGGGCGGCCGTCATACACGTCCGAGTGCCAGTCGCCGGGCTTGATGACGAGCAAGGCGTTGCGCTTGAGCCGGACGGCAATCTCGTTGTGAAGGCAGCGATAGGTGCCGCGGTCGACGAAGATCACTTCGTAGCGTGTATGCTGGTGCCGCTGTACCGTATACCGGCGCTGCTCCTCCACGATGCCCGCGCGCATGAAGACGGGCCGCAGGAGCGAAGGCCGCAGCACACTCGGCAGCGAGCCCGCCGCGCTGCGCGGCACATTCCGTTCCCCGCTGCGCGGGACCGGCACCGGCCGCCCGCCCGCGTTGCGCTCTGCTGGCGCCATGCCGTCCCGCCCTCCCGCAACCGTACCGTCTGCGTTTCGATGCGAGCAGATCGTATCCCCCGCATCAGGCCCGGCGCAAGGCAATTCCAGACCGCGGTCTGGTTGCACACCAAACCGTCAGGTTCACGAAGCCCGGATCATCGGCCGAGCACCTGCGCGCGATCCGTTGCGCCGCCGCGCGGCGTTTCGGGTGCAAGATTTCTTTTCGTTTCCCCCGCCGGTTTGGCATATAGTGGGTGGACGCGCGGCGCGCAAGGGGCACCGATGGACTTGATCGATCAAGAGTTGCTGGCCGACTACGTCCTGCGTGGGTCGGAATCGGCGTTTCGGCGGATTGTGGAGCGGTATGGCCCGTTTGTCTACAGCGCGGCCTACCGCCGCCTGGGCGACCACCATCTGGCGGAGGACGCGGCGCAGGCGACATTTGTCGTGCTGGCCGAGAAGGCGCGCACGCTGAGAAAGAAGACGATGCTGGGCGGCTGGCTTTGGCGAACGGCCGGGCATGTGGCCGGCCATATGGTTCGGGAGCGAACGGCGCGCGCGCGGCGCGAGCAGCGTGCGGCGGAGGAGCCGGCGGTGGAAGAACGGGAATCGCTGTGGGCGCAACTGGCGCCGGAACTCGATCGGGCGCTGGGCGCCCTGTCGCGCCGGAACCGCGAGGCCGTGCTGGCCCACTATCTGCTGGGCAAGTCGCACGGCGAGCTGGCCGCGGAACTCGGGATCAAAGCGGACGCCGCGCGCATGCGTGTCCAGAACGGCGTCGCCAGGCTGCGCGAGTTGCTTTCGGCGCGCGGGATTGCGGTTTCATCCGGAATTCTCGTCTCGCTGCTCGCCGCGAAGACCGCGGAGGCGGTCGCGGCGCCGGTGCTCGAGGGCATGTGCGGCGCCGCGTTGGGCGCAGCCGCGGGCGCGGGCGCGGCGGCCGCATCCGTGTCGGCGGCGGCGCAGGCCGCGCTGCGCGCGATGCTGCTGGCGAAGGTGAAGGCGGCGGCACTGATCGCCGCGGCGGCGGTGGGGCTCGGTGGCGCGGGCGCCGCGGTCGCGCTCCGAAGCGCGGCGCCCGGCGACGGGCGCCCGCCGGACCCGTTCCCGGCCGACGCGATGGACGCGGAAGAGGCGCCGTACGGCAAGGATGTCGTCTGGCGGCAGGCCGGCTTTGGCGGGGACGGCCGTGTGAATGCGATCGCCTGCGATCCGCGCGCGCCGGATTTGCTCTATGTAGGGAGCCAAGAGGGTGGCTTGCACATCTCGTCCGACGGCGGGCTGACCTACGCATGCCGCAACACCGGCCTGCGCGACGTGTGCGTGACCGCCATCGCCGTCCACCCGGCCGACATCCGGACCCTTCTGCTGGGGACACGGGGCGGAATCTACAAGACGACAGATCGCGGCCGGAGCTGGCGTCGGCTGGAGACGGGGCTCCCGCGTGCCAGCACGTGGCGGCACGCCCTGCCGATCGCCGCGCTGTGCTTTGATCCGGCCGACCCGGACGTCGTGTATGCCGGGCTCGCGCACGCGGCCGAACCGGATGCTCCCGCCCGGGACGCCTGCCTCTACCGCAGCGCCGACGGCGGGGAGTCGTGGGCCGCATCGGGCGTGGGGCAGTTGCCGGCCGACGCCGCCGTCTCCGGCCTGGCCGTACGGCCGGGCGAGGCGCACGTCGTGCTGGCGGCGACCAGCCGCGGCGTGTTCCGCAGCACGGACGGCGGAGCGAATTGGCGCCCTTCGCAGACCGGGCTGCCGCACGAACGCCTGCAGGCATTGGCCTGCGCGCCGTCGGCGCCCCAGGTGGCCTACGTCATCGTGCGCAATACGGCCGTCGGCGATGCGCCGTGGAACGGCGGCGTCTTTCGCAGCGACGACGCCGGCCTGAGCTGGCGCGCCTGTTCGAGCGGACTGCCCGCGCGCGTGCCGCCGTCCGGATCGGAACTCGCGCGCGGCTCCGATCCTCAAGCCATCGTCGTGGATCCGACCGACGCCGATATCGCGTATGTGGGCGAGTACGGCTGGGGCACGGCCGGCGTCTACAAGACCGTCGACGGCGGCGCGCACTGGGCGCGGGCCGTGCCTGACGGGCAGAGGGCCGCCGGAACGGAGCACGGGTGGGTCGGGCGCTGGACGCCGGTGAGCTGCCTCGCCATTTCGAGCCGCGACCCGCGGCGTCTGTACGCGGGTACATGGGACCAGGTGCTCGGCACGCACGATGCCGGGCAGACCTGGCGCCAGCTCTACACCCGCCGCAACGCCGACGGCACCGCCGGCAGCCGGGGCCTCGAGCTGTCGTTCGTGCTGGACATCGTGCGCGACCCGGCGGCGCCCGGCCGCCTGTATCTCTGCGCCAGAGGCAGCGGCCTTTGGGTCAGCGAGGACGGCGGGTCGAGCTGGCGGCGCCTGAAACACGGATTGCCGGACGCCGGCTGCACAACCGTGGCGGTGGACCCCGACCAGCCGCGGAGACTGTGGGCCGGCACGTACGCGTTTGGCGACAAACTCGGCGGCGTGTACCGCTCGGACGATGCCGGCGCGAATTGGCGCGCGGTCGGCATGCCGGTCACGGGGCTGCCCGCCGGGTACCCCGCCCAAATCCTGATCGAGCCGGCGCGGCCCGGCGTGCCGCGCCGCCTGTATGTCCTCTGCCGGGAATACGGACTCTATGCCAGCTACGACGGCGGCGCGCGCTGGAACGGCGCGAGCACCGGATTGCCCGAACCCGCCGCGCGGGGCGTGGTCGCGGTCGTCCTGAACCCGGCGGCACCCGGGCATCTGCGCCTGGCATGCGGCGGGGAGCCGGCAACGGCGGGCGTCTACGAGACGCTGAACGGCGGCATCACCTGGACGCCGGTCTCGCCGCGCGGGCTGTTTGCGGATGTCAAGTGCCTCACCGCCGCTCCGGACAGTTTCGACACGCTCTACCTCGGTATGCGGAACTCCCACGAATACGCCGGCGCGTCACGCCGGACGTACGCAGGCGGCTTCTTCAAAAGCGTGGACGGCGGACGCACCTGGGGCCGCATCCTCAACTTCCGGTTCCCCAGCTTCCTCGCGGTCAGCCCGAGCAACCCGACGACGTTGTACGCGGCCACGACGGATCACGCCTATCACGACGAGAGCGTGGCGGAAGGTGTCCTCAAGAGCGCGGACGGCGGCCGAACCTGGCAGCACGAGGTCACGGGCCTGAACGGACTGCGCGTCAACGTCATGGCCCTTGACCCGCGCGAGCCGAACGCGCTCTATGCCGGAACGGCGGGGAACGGGCTCCACGTCGGGCGGGACCGGGCCGGCACGCCGGGCCTCGCTGAGCGGGCAGACGCAAACGACGGTGCCCGCCGAGACTGAGCCACCCCGCCGGGCGCGCGCTACACCAGGTCATACGGGATGACGAACACATTCCCGGGCAGAACCGAGTTCTCCTCCACGGCGGCAACCACCAAGCCCGGCCCGTGGCGGAGCGAGGGATAGGTCTCGCGGAACGCCAGGATTCCGCGCGTGTCGCCACGGGTAACGCGCGCCGCACTCTTGATCTCGACGGGGAAGTAACAGCCGTCCCGCTCGAGCAGCAGATCCACCTCCGCCCCGGCATGTGTCCGCCAATGGTAGACGGCCGGCGGCATGCGCAACAACGGGAACCGCCCCATCAGTTCGTTGACAACAAAGCTCTCGAAGATCGCGCCCTGCAGGGGGTGGCCGGCCAGCGCCTCGGGACTCGATATGCGTTGCAGATAGCCCGCAAGGCCGGTGTCCCGCAGGTACCCCTTGACCCGCCCGCTGATGCGCTTGACCGTGCTTCCGTGATAAGGAGGAATCTCCATCCATTGGTAGGTAGCCTTCAGGATCGCCAGCCAGCGTCGCGCGGTTTGCGGGCTCAGCCCGAGTTCACGGCCAAGTTGGCTGTGGTTGATCTCCTGCCCGGTCAAAGCTGCGCACAACGAGACAAAGCGTGTGAATAACTGCTGGTCCTCCACTTCGGCCAGGCGCCTGACATCACGTTCCACATACGTCCGGACGTAGGAGGCGTACGTGTCCGGAATGTCGTTGGACTCCAAGTCAAGAAACCCCGGCATCACCCCCCGCCAGAGTTGCTTGAACAGCGTGTCTTCCGCCGGACGCACGACACAACGTTCGCGGCGGGCAACGGCGTGGGGATCGAGCTGTCCCGAAAGCAGGGCTTCGAGCCAACAATCCTCCGTGCCCCCCGCTCCCGCGCTCCGCTCCACAAGCGTCATGCCGCCAAGTTCCAAAACCATCGCACGCCCAGCCAAGCTCTCACTCACGGCACCCAGTACCGCTGGATTCTGAGAGCCCGTGAGAAAATACGACCCCGGCTTCGGCTGACGGTCCACGCGGCGCTTGATCACCGGCAGAAGTTCCGGGGCATACTGAATTTCATCCAGAAACGCCGGGCTTCCCTGCTGATCGAGAAAGAACTCCGGGTCTCGGCGCGCGTTGCCCACATCGACCACGGGATCAAATACCGTTGGGGAAACCGTCGGGCCCAGCACGTGCGCCAACAGCGTGCTCTTGCCAACTTGCCGCGCGCCCAGTAGTACGATGACTGGAAAGATGTCGGCATACCGCCGCAACTTGCCCTCAAGATGCCTGTTTCGATAGTTCATGCTTGAAAAATAACCCTTGTATCATCAATTATCAAGCAAAAATGCGCTTCGCCGCTTCCCCGCAGTGGCCGGTCGGCTTGTTTCCAGGTTCTTGGGCGAGGCTCGCGGCTTGATGCCGTGTCCGCAGAATGAGACAATCCGGCCGATGGACGAGTCGATGACGGCGGGCAAACGACGGTCTGCTTGGCCGGCGGCACGCCCCATTTCATGCCCGGCACCATCATGCGCGCACGACCGACAAATGCAGTCCTGCTCGCGGTCGCGCTGGCCATGCGGCTCGGCGGCCGCCTGGAGGCGGCCCAGTACTATGTGGCCAACGGCGGCGACGACGGGCAGGCGGGCAGCGAGTCGGCTCCGTTCGCCACCGTCGCCTACGCGTTGAGCCAGGCCTCGAGCGGCGACACCGTCTTCCTGCAGCGCGGGAGCGTCTTCCGGGAGGGCGGCCTGGCGCTGAACAGCGGCGAGACGTTGACGGCGTACGGGGACCCGTCAAACGCGCTGCCGGTCCTGGCCGGCAGCCTGCTCGCCACCAATTTCAGCGCGTGGGTGACCGACCCGCGCATCTATCGCTCCGACCTGCCGCCCGGCACGGCGATCGAGCAGCTCTACGTCGACGGCCTGCCCGCCACACTGGCCCGCTATCCCGATTCCGGCTGGCTGCGGACCGACACGGGGACGGGCGACGACCTGGTTGTCGACACGGCCTTGACGAACCATCCCGACGCCGCCCCGGGCCGCTGGGCCGGCGCCCAGTTGCGCTGGCGGAAATGGAGCTGGTGGTACGAAACCCGCCCCATCACCAACGACAACGGACAGGGCACGCTGATGCTGGGCGGCTCCACCTCGCTGGGCGGCCTCGCGGGGATCGACAGCGGCTACTACATCGACAACACGCTGCTGGAACTGGATGCGCCCGGCGAGTGGTTCTGGGACGGCGACGCCGGCGTGCTCTATCTCTACCCGCCCGCCGGCAGCACGCCCACCTCCATGGTCGTGGAAGCGGCCTGGCAGCCGGTAGGCCTCTCGGTCGCGGGCGCCACCCTCGACCGGGTCTGCCTGCGCCACTACACCGACGACGCCGTCCGGGTAAATTCCGCCAGCACCGTGCGGGGCTGCGTGCTCGAACACGGCGGCGATACGGGACTGAGCGGCACGTGGAATGCCGGGGGCTCGACCGTCGCGTACTGCCTGATCCGCGACATCCTCAACGTGGGAATCACCTGGAACGAGAACCCCGCCGGCGCCGGCGGAACGGTGATCGAGCACAACCGGTTCGAACGGATCGGCGTCGTGCCGGGCCTGGGCGGCAGCGGCCCGTGGCATGCGGTGGGCGTCATTATCTCGAACGCAAACGAAGACGGCAACGGCGTGCGGCTGCGGCGCAACCGCATTCTCGGCACCGGCTACGCCGGCATCATTCTCGGCGCCGACCGCCAGGTGGCCGAGCGCAACGTACTGATCGGGTGCATGGCCACCCTCAACGACGGCGCCGCCATCTACGCCAACGCGCACACCAACACGATCCGGGAGAACATCATCCTCAATGCGGTGGGCGACCTCGACTCCTCGCACCCCTGGACCCCGCTCGGGCACGGCATCTGGCCGGAGTTCCTCAGCAATTTCCGCGGGTCCGAACTCGTCGGCAACACCGTGTTCGGGTGCGGCGGACACGGCCTGTTCCTGCCCAATAACTTCGACTGCCTCGTCTGGTCGAACACATTCCTCGCCAACCGGGTGGCCGGCCTCCAACTCGGCTACGGCGAGCCCGGCCGCTCCGACGGGCAGACCAACCAGAACCACGACATCCGCTGGAACATTGTCGGCATGGGCGCCTACCCCTGGCGGACGGCGGACGATGAAAACCTCGAGTCCTGGGCCCGAACCAACGCGCATGCGCTGGGCTTCTATGTCTACGGCGACCGCGACCTGGATTACGGCACCCTGACGGACACGACGTTCATCAGCACCAACGGGCAAGACCTGGTCTATGACTCGGACCGCGCCGAATACACGATCGGCGAGTGGCAGGCGGCGGAGCCGGCCTGGGCCGATCCGGCGCCTGCCCTGCGCCAGGGCGCCGCCTTCCTCTTCGTCAACGATACGGATGCCACGATCCAGTTCCCGCTGCCCGCGGACGTGGCGTGGGAGGATCTCGACGAGGGCGCGGTGTCCAACGCCGTCCCGATCGCCCCGTTCCGCAGCGTGGTGCTGCTGGCCGCGAGCGAAGCGCCCACCAATCTGCCCGGCTGCTTCCTGGCCACCGACTACGGGATCGCGGACTACACGAACTGGATCAGCCTGAACCTCGTGTTCGGGACGAATGCCGTGCCCGACGCCGACCCCGACCAGGACGGCCTCCCGAATTTCGCCGAGTACTTCTGCAATCTCGATCCGGCGACCTGGGATGAGGCGCCAGGCCTGACATGCCGATACGATGTGCCGACCGCCTCGTTTGTGACCGGCTACCAACGCCGGAGATATGTGGACGGGGTGACCGGCGGCCTGGAAGGCTCCACGAATCTGGCGGCCTGGTCCGCACTGGGCGGAGCAACGGAAACCGCGGCCGACATCGAGGGTGACCTGGCCGTGCAGGCCCTGGACGTGTTTGTGGCGGCCGCCAGCAACCAGCAGTTCTATACCCGGTTGTCGATCAGCGCCACGGGCGAGTGAGACACATGCCGGACTCCATCCCAAGCCAGTCCGGCAAGGACCGGGTCGACATCGCCCTTCCAACCACACCACCCCAGCCCAATGGAGGGCGAAGCTGCGCTGAGCCGCCCCGCCCTCGCGGGGCGGATACCGTCTACGAATGGGTGGCCGGCGATTCCGCTTGCAGCACACGCACGGCACGCAGACGTGCCCCGCCCCTCTCAAACGTGAGGATTTCCTTGACGGACCGCATGTATTCGGCGTGGATCAATCGATCCACGAACCCGGGCTTGGCTGTGGCCAGTCCGGGCGTAGCCAGTACCTCAGGCGCCGCGCCCAAAGCGTCCACGCCGCTGTCGACCAAGAACCGCGAGATGACGGAAAGGGCTTCCTTCTTCGGCACACCGTAATGGTGCTGCAGCGCGAAGTACGCCTCCGAAATCACCAGATCCGAGACATAGACAGCCCCGCCCTGCCCCAGAATCCGCTCCAGTTCCCTGAGCGCGCGCAGAGCCTGAGCCTCCGGTTCGCCCGTGATCAGACGCAGAACGACCGAAGTGTCCAAACCGCTGCTCATGCGCTGCCTTCGCCTGAAGTGCCGGCGCGGCCCTGCCCGCCTCGCCCACGGGCGATGCTGCGGCGGACGGCGGCCAAATCGTGACGCCGCACCCGCTTGGCGTACCGGCGTGCGGCGCCAAACCACGCCGGCGTCGGGCCGGCGCCCTCCTCCGCGCTGGCGGCGACACGCTCGTTGTCTGCTCTGCCGAGCCACTCCTGAAACAGGCAGATGACCACATCTCGAACCGGCCGGCCCTCCAGCGCGCTCTTGGCTTTGATCTGCCGGTAAAGCATCTCGGGAATGTCAATCGTCGCCTTCATGTCGACATGCTAACCGTATAACTGTATTCCTGTCAAGCCTTATTCCTGCTCTTGCCAAGCGGACTGCAGCCGTCGGCGTGCCGAGAAATGTTTTCGTATTCCGGGCGCAACTGGCATAGGGGTCGGCAACAGACTTGAAGAGAACCGAGGCCAGCTCGACATCGAAGGTACATTCAACAATCTGAGCCAGTTGACAAGCCAGGAGTTCAGCGGTAGGATTGACGTGTATGGCGCTTCTACCCACGCGGATATGAGCGTGGTGATGGTCATGGGCACCAATGCCGCAATATGACGGATAGCAACGGCACCGACTGGACCGCCACCAACGATACCCGCTACGTCTACGACGGCTGGCGTGTCATGGCGAAGCTTGCCTCCAATAACGACGTCACCAACCACTACACCTGGGGTCTTGACCTCTCCGGCAGCCGCGAAGGCGCCGGCGGCATCGGCGGCCTTATCGGCATGACCGGCGTCGGCCACGAAGACTACAATCTCCTCCGATATGTCTATTTCTATGACGGCAACGGCAATATCACCTATGTCTACCAGGACGACGGGGTCAGCGAGCGCGCCAGCTATGACTATGATCCGTTCGGAAACATCACCCGGTCTTCAGGCTCTATGGCCGAGACCAACACCTTCCGCTTTAGCACCAAGATGTTCGAGCCTGATCATGGGCTGTATTACTACGGCTACAGATTCTACTCGTCGAATCTCGGGAGGTGGGTGAATCGGGGAAAGCGCCGGTAAAGACCGGCATGGGATAGGAGGTGGAAG
>JAFGHX010000414.1 GCA_016929905.1 Kiritimatiellia bacterium | reverse complement strand
GCGGGCATTGCCCCTCCCGGGCGCCTTGTCCAGCGCCAAAAATGGCTCCGGCCAACGTCACAATATTTGTGTTGGGGAGCACTAAGTCTGCCGACCCGGACGCAGGCGACGTTCGTGCGGTTCCTGGCCGGGGAGGCGCGTCGTGGACGAGGGCTCGAGTTGGACGATCTGATCCTGCTGTACGCGATAGCGGAGCGGGGCAGTCTGGATCGCTGGGTGGCAGCCCGCTGTCTTCAAACGGGCGAGGATGAAGCCTCTGCCGGGCTGATATGGCTTCGAGAACGCGGCTACATTGAGCCGCGCGGACGGGGGCGGGGAACCGCCTATCACTTTGCGCGGTCCCTTTCCGATCTGCGCCGAATATCCCTCGATCCCGGCACGGCCGGACTGTTCGACGAGGACACGGTTCGCTCCCGAGTGCGTGCCGCGCTCGCGCAGCGCGGACGTCTGACCAACGCAGAAGTCCGGGGGTTAGCGGGATACTCTCGCGGGCAGGTGCTTCGGCTGATGCGAGCTCTGAGGAAAGAAGGTGTCGCACGAACGGTGGGCAGAGGGCGATCGGCACACTACGTGGCTGGCCCGAAACTGCTTCCGGAAGAGCGGCGGGGCAAAACGACGAGAGGCACATGAATCGTCTGTCCTCTCTCGCTTCGCGCCCTGTCACTTCTTGGCCCTACGACGCCCTTCGCGTCTTCCCGCGCTGCCCGCATCAATTGGCCCCACCAACCGCCAACCCGCTCGGCGCCGATGGAAGCGGCCGCGCCGGGCGGCGGGTTCATCCTCGGGCCGAGCCATTCCATTGCGTACGGGACCCGGTACGACAACTTCATGGCGATGCTCGATGAGTATGATAAGCTGCGGTTCCGGTTCAATTGAGCCGGATCCGACAGGCCATCGTGCGCGTGGGAGGACTCGCCCCCCACGCGCGTCATCGCGCGAGGGCCGGCTTGCGGAGGTTGGGCTGCAACCTTCTCCTGGGTTCCAGCAGCCGCTCGTCAGTGCCGACCTCCTCGAGCAGCGCCACGTAGCGGCCGTGGAGCCGTTCGACCACCTCCGGGTGCGCCTCGGCGACGTTGTCCGCCTGGCGCGGGTCGGCCTTGAGATCGTACAACTCCACCGGCTGCCCGGCGGCGGCGTAGAGGAGCGACCATTCCCGGGTCGAGATCGTCGCGGGCAGGAAGACCTCTGTCTTGCGGTCGTAGTTGTCGACCACGCGCGTGACCTCGCCTGGGTTCGACAGCGGCATCGTGGTCAGGGCGAAGTCGCGGTGGTGATCCGTCTCGCCGTTGAGGACCCGTAGGAAGGAGCGGCCCTGCACGCCGTCGGGTATGGGCAGGCCGGCGATCTCCAGCGCTGTCGGCATCAGGTCCGGGTGCGAGACGATCGCGTGGCGGCGGCCCGGCTCTCTGCCGGGCCGATAGACGATCAGCGGCACGCGCGCGATTTCCGCGTAGAGCGGTGCGCCGTAGAAATGCCCGTCCTTCATCAACGCCTTGCCGAAGATGCCGTGTTCCCCGATCAGGAAACCGTGGTCGGAAGTGAAGATGACGGCCGTCGTTTCGAGCAGGCCCATGGTGTCGAGCCGGTCAATCAAGCGGCCCACGGCGCGGTCGACCATGGTCACCTCGCCGGCGTAGCAGGCGCGCGCTGTCGCGATCTGCTCCTCGGTGATACCCCGCTGGCGCCAGCGCCAGTAGACCGGGCCGACCGATTTGCCGTCCCAGTCCGGCTTGTAGCGCCGCACATAGTGCGCGGGCGGGTCCCACGGCTCGTGCGGGTCCCACGTATCCACGTACAGGAAGAACTGCTCCTGGCCATAGCGTTCGAGCCAGTGCTCGGCCATGAGGCAGGTCTTGGGCGCGAAGTAATCGTCCTCATAGCGCCGCTCGTAACACGCGTCGCGGCGGTCGTAGGGCCTGTAGGTGCCCTGACCGGGGTTGCGCAGGAAGTTGGAGAACCCGCGGTCGTAGTGGTAGGCCCGGCTCGTGTAGAACGGCGTGTCTACGATCCCCATGCTCAGGTAGCCGCCGTCGGTCATGAGTTGGGGCAGGATGACCTCGTCGGCCGGCATCGCCGCCCAGCCGAGATAGGTGCACGTGAACCGGCCCGTGTACAGGTCTGCCCGCATCGGCATGGTCGGGAACGAGGTCGCGTACGCGTTGTCGAATACGACGCTGCGCTTCGCGAATCGGTCCAGATGCGGGGTGTGAATGGCCTCGTTGCCGTAACATCCCAGATGGTCGCGTCTGAAGGTGTCCGAAATGATCAAAACGACGTTCATGTGCGTAGCTCCCCGTTTTCGCCCCGAGAACAGGGCGGATTCCGTGTGTGTTCACGAAAGAGTAAACGGCTGGATGCGAAATCTAACGGGTCGTCTTGCCTCTTTCTTGTTCTCGACCGGCGTTTTCATGTGCTGGCCTCCGAAACCCCTGTCCGGTGCAGTATAGCGGGGGGGACGTCTTTGACAATCCGTTGCGTCAGCCGGCACCGGCAACACACAGGATCGGACGCTCGCGGCCAAATTCACGCATCAGCGTGGCCAGTCAGGACTTGAAAATATTATTAGCTACTACTATACTTATATGAGGCGGGTGGGCACATGCGCCTGAGTGCACGCACAAAGGCCTTGAGGGCGGGGTCCCCGGCGTGTCTGTTGGCGGGTCCGAGGGAGGCGAGGCGATGAACGCTACGAGAAGGTTCTCGACGATTCTGGCGGCGCTGGCTGCGGGCCGCCTTGTAGTTGCTGTTTTTGCGTTGGAGACGCCGGCGGGAGAGCCTTCCCAGGACTTCTCGCACGAGACAGCGTACGAGCTGAAGGCGTTCTACGGTGGAGCCAACATGCAGGCGACCCGTACGGACGGACCGGGGCCAAGCGGCAAACCGATTCTGAACGTGAAGTTCATGAGTACCGGCGAGAATTCGGGAGTGGACGTCGCCTGGTCTTTTCCCGAACAGGCGTTGGACGGCAAGACGTTCTGTCTGCACGTTCGCGTGCCGCGTGGACCCGTACCCTACCTTCGGTGCACGTTTCTGAATGCAGCAGGCCGCCGTGTTTCGCGTCACGGCTACTTCCAGGCGGGTGGGAGCGGGTGGCGCACCTACGCGTTCCCCTTTGGCCGTCAAGGCGGGGCGCCCTCGTTCCAGCAGGAGATCAAGACGCCCGGTGCCTGGGTCTGCAAAGCGGTGCTGCAGTTCTGCGGACACGCGGGCAAGTCGTATGAAATCGAGCTATCCGACTTTTCGATGGAGGGCGGCTCAGCGCAAGCCGGCCTCGCCAACGCGGAGCCGGTGCCCCCGCCGCTGCGCCCGGCGGTATCCGCGACCGTCGCGAACCGGACAGTGAGTCAGGACTTCTCGGATAACGCGGACTATGAGGTGGCGGCTTTCTACGGTGGGGCCAACGTGCGGTCCGCCCGAGTCCAAGAGACCGGGCCGACGGGCAAGCCGGTGCTGAACCTGAAGTTCCTGAGCACGGGTCAGAATTCTGGGGTGAACGTGTCGTGGCCGTTCCCGGCTTTGGCGTTGGACGGCCAGACCTTTCAGGTGCGGGTGCGGCCGCGGTCGAAGCCGCTTCCGTTTCTGCGCTGCACGTTCACGGACGACACCGGCCGCCGGATCTCGCACCACATCTTCTTCCACACTGCCGCCGGCACTTGGCGCACCTATACCTTCCCTTTCGGGCGGAAGGGCGAGGCGAACGCGTTCGAATCGGCCGTGAAGGGAGCCGGCACGCCGGTGAGTCAGATTGTGCTGCAGTTCTGCGGCACAGCCGCCCAGACATACGAAGTCGACATCTCCGACTTTTCGGTGGCCGGCGTCTCGACTGAGTCAGTCCTGCCGCCGCCCGAGGCGATTCCGGCCGCGCACGACCCGGCCAAGTCCGTTCAGGCCCCGTCCAGGCCGCCGCAGGTGATCCAAGTGGGCGAACGCGACGTGCAGGCTGTCATCGACGGCGCGCCGCCGCATTCCACGGTGGTCGCCGACCGTACGCGCGTGGTCACGCTGTCGGCGTCCCTCGCGATCGACAGGCCGCTGACGCTCAAGGGGCTCAACGCCAGGCTGGCCGAGCGCGTCGCGAACACGGACTTGCTCTTCGTGTGCGCCGACGGTGTCTGCGTAGCGGATTTCACGCTGGCAGGAAACCTGGGCTCCGTCTCGCAGGCGCAGCGCGCGTCGCTCGTTACAGTGCTGGCCGACGATTTCCTCATCGAGAACGGCGTGGTCAGCAACAGCACCCGGCACGGTGTGCTGGTAAGCGCCGCGCGGCGGGGCCGCGATGTGCGCAACGGCGTGGTGCGGAACATCGAGGGGTACAACATCGGCCGCGACGTCGTCTCCATCGAAGGCGGCGGGGAGAAGGGCGTGTTCGTACGGGACGTCCGAGTCGAGAACATCAAAGGCTGCCGCTCCCTGAAACGCGGGACGGTGGAAGTGTGCGACGGGTGCGAGAACGTAACGGTCAGTAACGTCTACGGCGAGGCCACGGGTTACGGGGTCGACGTTCAGGACCACCGGCGGAAAGGGCAGGTGAACCGGCATATCACCGTGACGGACGTGCACGTGAAAGACAGCGCCTGCGCGGTTCGCACCGTCAACCACCCGCTCGGCCACGACGGACTCACGATTCGCAATGTGCTCGGCGAAGGCAAGTGGGATAACTCCGATTCGTGGCGGCCGGTTCACGTCCAGAACACGGCGAACGTCGTCATTGAGAATGTTCGCATCCGAGACTACACCAGGCCGCACGCCGTGCTGCTGCGGAACTGTGACACGGTCGCGTTTTCCGGCGCGGCCGTCGAGAACAGCCGGAACCCGGGCCCGGCCGTCCTGATAGCGGACTGCAACGACGTGCGGCTCGAGGGGGCGGCCCTGTCCGGCGTCGATGACGTCCTGGAGACGGGCATTCTGTGCCGGATCGACTCCAGCGAGACGTTTCGCAACCTGCGCATCCACGGGGTACGCGCGCCTGGCGCCAAGTCGGCGGGGATCCTCCTCGATCGCGGGCCGGGCGGCGGCACGCTGGACGGCTACGTCGTCACGGGGAATGTCGCCAGGGTTGTGGATCGCATCCGCGGCCGGCACGCCGTTGTGGCGGAGAACCGGCCCGAGGGACCTTGAATGAAGCGCACGGGCGGCGCCTTGCTTGCGCGTACGGTGTCGAGGCTCGTGGACGAGCTGGCCGGAGGGACGTACACCGTCGGCCAGCCCCTGCCGACCCAAGGCGAATGGGCGGCGCAGCTCGGAGTCAGCACCTACACCGTGTCGCGGGCGTTTCAGATTCTGCAGGGGAAAGGCGTCGTCTCCAGCTTTCGCGGTTCCTGCACACGGCTGCTTGCGGTTCCGTCGCGAACCCTGCTGCATGAGGAACAGGGCAAGCGCGTGCGGCTGACCTTGTGGAGCCGGGATCCGCTGGGTCTGCAACACATCTCCGCGTTGGTTCGGGAAGGGCAATGGATCGACGCGTTTGCCCGCGAGTATCCGTTCATCGATCTCGACCGGCACGCGATGATGATGTCGACCGTCGAATTCGACAGCCGCGCGTTGCGTGCCGTGATGAGCGGGCCGGAACCGACATTCTGGCTTACCAACGCCACCTGTCTGCCGCTGATGCGGACGGGGAACATGCTCGCGCCCGTCAACATGGCGGTCTGCGTCAGCTGGTTCGACGCACTCGACCCGGAAGTCGTCGGTGTCTGTTCCTGTGATGGAGTCCCCTGTCTGTTCCCCGAATTCGTCACCCACTCCCCGCTGATCTACAACAGGCGGCTGCTGACCGAGGCGGGTTTCGACGCGGACCGGCCTCCGGCGAACTGGGATGAGTTCCGCGATGCGGCCAGGCGTCTGAGCGCCGGACGCGGCGGCAAGCCGAGTCTGTACGTAGAGGGCACCTACAACCTTATCCATTTCCTGCTGCATCTGGTCTACCAGGCCGCCCCGGCGATCGACCCGGCGGGGCTGGCCCCGATCGCTTGGACGAGCAAGGAGGCCGAGCTTGCTGCCGGCTACTTCGCCACCTTGCGCAACGACGGGCTCGTGGCGCTCGCGCCCAAGAACGGTTCGCTTGCGCGACGGTTCGTGAACGGCGGTGTGCCCATGGTCTTCGGCTACACCCATACGTGCCTGCGTGCCGCCGCCAAGGTGGGTTTGGCCGCCGAGTTCGGGCTGTGCGTCCTGCCGGCCGGACCGTCCGGCCGGTTCGTCAGCCTCGCCAATATCGGCGGCTGGGTCGTCAATCCGCATGCCTCGCCCGCGCAGCAGGAAGCGGCATGGCGCTGCATCGATTTCCGCGTGCGTTGGATGCGAGATGTGCCCGAGCCGCACCGGCACGGGCCGTTCTTCTCCGCGCTACCGACCTTCGGGCTCTTCAAACACGGGCCCACCGCGGCGGATGAGGCGTCCGATCTCCCCGCGTGGCGCGCCGGTATGGAACAGGCTCGTGAGCACCGCTGCTGGGAGCCGCCCGCCGCGCACTGGAACAAGTTGGCGCTCGCGGCGTGCGCGCGCGACTGGTTCCCGGCCGATACCCCGCTGAGCGCGGAGAGGGTTCTGCGCGATATTCGGGTTTCTTTGCTTGACGATCTATTCGCCCCGCCGACATAGCGCGCTATGGCCGGTCCCAACTCTGTCGGAATCCTTGTCGATCCCGCCGCTGCGGCGGGGGTTCTCGAGCAAGTTCTCGGGCAAGTTTCAGGCCAGAAGATCCTCCAGCACGCGGCCCTCGGCATGGCGCGGGCTGGCCATGCCCCAGAGCCGGCAGAGCGTGGGCGCCACATCGGCCAACGAAATGGGGTTCGGCCGGCACAGCCCGCGTTTCAGGCCCTGGCCGCCCGCGATGAAGATGCCTTCCTGACTCCCCTCGGAGAAGCGGGTTGAGGGCAGACACGCGCCGTGCGTGCCCGTCGTGTTGCCCTGCATGTGCGGGCTGGCCGCGACTCCCTCAAAGGCCGCGGCTGCCGTCCCGTCTATGCCCAAGGGCTTGACGCAGTAGAAGACATCGCCGGCCCGCTCACCGCCGAACCCCATGAACGCGGCATCCTCGCGGACGCAAACGAGTGAGAACAGATGCTCCCGCGTTGCCGGATGCCGCATGTCCTGCATCAGTTCGATGGTCGCGCCGCGCACGCGCGCATAGTCGCGCGACGACACGCAGCCGCCAGGGTCTCGCCCGGCCAGGTTGACGCGCACGCCGCCCTTGCCCGGGTACGCCTGCGTCTCGCGCCAATTCACCGTGCCGTCCGCGTTGTGAACGATCATCCCCGCGCGTGTCAGCTCGCGGTACAGAACCGGATCGGCCGAAAGAATATTCGCGTAGGCACCATGGTCCGAAACGACCGCCGCGATGCAATCCTCGCCGGCCGATTCGACGATCCGGCCGATCATGCGATCGCCGATGCCGTACACGCTCTCAAAGAGCCGCCAGCCTTCATCGCGCGTGGCCGGATCGTGCAGCGGGTGGATCGGATCGATCAGGTGCCAGGAGTGATGGTGCAGGATGTCCGGCCCGTGCCATTTCAGCACGAAGAGGTCCGAGTCATGCTCCGCGAAGATGTACGCGGCCGCTTTGGCATACCAGTCGGCCTGATAGGCGGCCTCCTCCACAAACGTCTGCCGATCGCACGCGTTGGGCAAGACCCATTGCTGCGTGACCAACCGCCGGCGATAGTAGCCGCAGCGCGCGTTGAGCGCCGCGGCCAGCGGTTCCGGCGTGGTATAGCCCGTCGTCGGGCAGCCCTGCGTGAGGTAGAGATGCACCCGCCGTCCGTCGTCCGAAAGGTCCAGCAGCTTCATGCGGAAGGCGACTTCCACCGCACCCCGATCCGTGCTGACCGCGGTCACCATCCAGCCGGACCACGCACCGCGTTGGGCGCGACCCAACGCCGTCGCGGCGTCCTGCTCCCGGCAGAGCAGCACCTCAGCCGGCGCATCCGGCTTCGCCGGCAGGATCAACAGCTGGAACGCGGTCGGCTCCAGTCGCGCCATGGCTTTCCAACCCGGTCGCACCTCGAGGGGCGCGGCCAGTGCTCCGGCCGAGTCCACGTGGGCCCAGCCACGGGCGGGCACGGGGACGATCCGGGTCATCACCGGGTTTCCACACATCGTCGCGGCCGGCGGCTCGCCCGTGGTGTAGCCCTGTTGCGCGAAAATCTCCGTGTGGTCCGGGTCCGGACAACCGTCGCCGCCCACGTGGATCACGTTGTCGCACGTGACCGGATAGGACTGCGGATAGTTGAAAATCACCGAACGCTTGCCGTGCCGCGCGGCCGTTTCCCAGATGGGCTCCGCCAGACAACGGGTCGAGGGGAATCCCGAAACGCACGCGTCCAGCGGCGTCCCCGGCAAATGCACGTTGTAGGCGCAGCCGTGAACCGCCGGCGATGCGCCCGTCGCGATCGTTGCCCAGTTCGCACCGGTCTCGCCCGGCCAGGACGGCGTGGCGGTCGCGTAAACGCCCCTTTCAACCAGGCGGCCCAATTGGGGCAACTTGCCCCGCGCCAGCAGTTTGCGCGTGACGGAATCTGCCGCGCCGTCTATCCCCAGAACCAGAAGCTTCCTGCTCATCATAAATCGGCCCTTGCATTGTATTTGTATGTCGAATATTCATAGTATTCACCGAATTTCTGCCGTATGGGAATGTAGAAATCGGCCAAATACCTGGAGAGAGCGGCCAGCAGCCCCGCCCGAACGGGGACAGGCACAGGTAGCACAGGCAGGGGGGGGGGGCAGGCACGTGTCTTCGCGCGAGCACCATCGGGTTGACCGGCATCGGCGGACGCGCTTCTCGCTCGCGCCCGGCCCCGCGCAAGCGGGGGGGCTGGCATTGTACGGCATCTGGGATGTGGAAGCGTACGCCACCTACGACGTGCGGTGGGGTGCCCGCGGCAAGCGGTGTCAGATTGCCGTTCGCACGTTGGCGGGTACGGGCCGGATCCACGTGGACTGCGGGTCGCCGATCGAGGTCACGGCCGATACGCTTGTGCTCTTGGAGGCGTTGCGCGTGCGGCGTTACTGTTGCGTGGGGCCTTTGTGGCGGTTTCGCTGGTTCGAGTTCAGTCTGCACGCACCGCTGCACATGCCCCGGTACCGTCTGCTTCACATGCCCCCGGCACGGGGTGAGGAGGAAAGGTTCCGGACGATGTTTGCCGCGTTGCGCCACGAGTTCTGGACGGACCGATCCACGGCCGCCGCGGGGTTTCTCTGGCTGCTTTACGAATGGCAGGCCCGCTTTCAGCTCGGCGTGCGGCGCGAACCGCGGCGTGCTCGCCTTCAGCAACTGATCGACGCACTGCACGAAGACCTGTCCAGGCCGTGGACGGTCGAAGCGATGGCGAAGGTGGCGCACATGAGCGTACGAAATCTGCGGCGCGCGTTTCGAGCGGCCACGGGCCGATCCCCGAAGCAGTACGGCCACGCCGTACGAATGAGCGCCGCGCAGGAACTGCTGCGGTTGGGCACCTACACCGTGAAGGAAGTCGCGGCGCAGTTGGGTTATTCGAGCGCGTTCTATTTCAGCCGGCTGTTCAGGGCCGAGTTCGGCTATCCGCCATCGCAGTACGGCACGCGTGGGCGCTGGGCGGCCGATTCGACGCGGTGAGGAGGGCGTCACCGAGTCTCGCGGCGGCGGTTGCCTTCGCCTCCCTTACCTCGCCGCGGGTCCGGCGTTGAAATGCGCGCGGATCTCCGCCGGGCTGAGTGCGCGGCAGTAGATGGCGACGAGGTGGTACTCGCCGCACCAGGCGCGCGGTTCGGCGAACTCGTTGGCCAGCGCCAGGCGCAGGCGCGGATCCCAGCGGGCCAGTGTGCCGCCGATGCGCGGCGCCTGCGTTTCGCGCGCAGTCTCCACGGCGATGCGTTCCGGCACGGGACCGCCGTCGACATAGCCCCGCACGACGCCCGCCGCATCACGGGTCAGCACCAGATGAGTCAGCCGCGCTCTGGCGGCCCCGCGTGCGGACGACACGCCGGGGTTCCCGGCCGGGTCCGTCCCGGTGGTCCGCACGCGGAGGTCGTATCGGTCCGCCCACTGGCCGAGCATGAAGTTGCGGGCGATCAGGCCGTCGACCCGGTGCTCGGCGGAGACGGTCACAATCCGGGCCGGCCCCGTGGTCGGGGTCCCGCCCTGTGTGACGGAGGCGGGCCGGATCCAGACCTCGACGGAGAACGCGTTGCTGCCGCGGCACGTTTCGGTAATCTTCGCCGCCGGCGCCTGAGAGGCGATAAGCGTGGGTGCGCGCACGGTCAGCCCGCCGTCCGGCAGCCACTGCACGGCCTGTTCGTCGGGGATCGTCAGGTCCAGGGGCCTGCCGATCCCGGACACATCCCGCACCGTTCGCCCGCGGCCTTCGCGGAAGGTGTACAGAGCCTGCAGGCCCTCGCCCGTGCGGGCTGGGCCCGCCCGGGCAGATGGCGCGACGACCGTCTGTGCGCCGATCCGCGCCTGGAAGCCGGCTTCCAGCGTGATCGTCTCGGCAGTGGTCCTGTTCTGCACCAGGAGCCGGCCTTCGGCCAAGTCGATGCGCGTCGCCTGCGGCCCGACCGCCAGCTCGAAGCGCGTACCGGCGATCCGGATGGCGGCGTGCGGGGTACCCAGCAGCGTCGGCCGGTCGGCCGTCTTGCCCGCATGGACCTGAACCGTGCCTTGCTGTACATACAGGCGAGCGGCGGGCAGGGCCCCGTGTCCCGCCGGTGCCGAGGGCGTGACCGGGCCGAACGACACGCAGCCGTTTGCCCCGAGCTCCAGATGCGACGAGGCGCCCAGGGTCACATACGCGGTGCTGCCTGCACCCGCCGTCATCACCTGCTCGCCCGGCTTCAGCTCGTCGCCCGCCCGGGCTGCCGCTCGCCCGCCCGCTCTCACGACATAGACTTGGCCGTTGAGGCGCGCGATCGAGGCGACGGCCCGCGGCGCCTCACCCCGGATCGGCGCCAGCGCGCGCCACTGGTGGTGCAGCAAGGCGCCCAACGCGACGAGCAGCGCCGCCGCGATGCCCGTGATGCGCCAGCCCCGGCCGGCGGTATACCATCGGCGCAATGCCGAACGGCCGGCGCCTCTCGAAATCATGCGGCCCGGTTCGTGTGGGTCTTGACGCCGTCCGACCGGCGCCCTTGCCCGCCTCTCGAAGGCGGTGACGAAATCGTCCGCCGTCTCCTCCGCGCGGAGCCGCTCCATGAAGCTGCGAAGGAATGTCTCCGAGTCGATCTGCTGCAGCGCTTCAGACAACAGCCCCGTGAAGCGGACCTCGGCCATGATCCGATCCGAGTCGGCGTCGCCGGCGTTGATCGCGCCGGCCAGACGCCGGGCGTCGCGATCGGTCAGCTCGCCGTCGCGGTACGCTTCCAGCAGCGCATGGAGTTCGCCGGTCTTCATGTCTCGATCGTCTGCAGGGACTGCAGCAGGCACTTGCGCAGGGATTCCCGGATCCGCATCAGGCGCATGGAAATGGCCGTGGCCGTCTGCTTCAATCTGGCCGCGATCACGTTGACCGCGATGTTCTGCCCGTAGCGCCATGTTACGAGCTGCCGCTGCGAGTCGCGCAGTCGGCCGACACACTTGCGCAGTGCCGCAATACGCGCCAGCGCGTCGGCTGGGTCCGCGTCCTCAGTCGCGGCGATCCGCGCCTCAAGCGCGCCGTCGACCAGCCCCACGGGGGAGGTTCTGGATGTTCTTCTGGCTCTGTAGAAATTCCGGATCCGGTTGCGGCAAATCGCGCGGAGCCAGGGCCCGAACTCCTTGTTCGAGTCGAACCGGTTCATGTGCCGGAATGCGTCCAGAAAGGCGTCCTGCACGATGTCGAGCACGTCCGCGCTGGACGGCACGCTGCAGGCGGCGAACGCGCGCAACCGCGCCTGATGCAGGCGCACAAGCTCGCCGAACGCATCCCTATCGCCGCTCTTGGCCCGGTCGACCAGTTCGTGTTCGTCCATCGGTCTGCCCTTCTTGACAACGAGTAAACGGCCGTTGTGTGAATCTAACGGATTGTACGCGGAAAGAAAAGAATAGCGCGTCCGAATCCATGCGGGTACGCCGGTCTCGACGGGGTTCATGCCGATATCCGCCTTCGCCGTTGCCCGCCGCGTCGGGCGCCCCCATCAACCCTGAAGCATCGACCCTCCCTATTCGCGGATTCTCACGCGTGAATAGGGGTGATGGCTCTGGTATTGACAAGCCGGCGTTGCGCGGGCATTATACCTTTGAGTAGAAGCGAACGGGGCAGGGGCATCGTGCGGACAGGGGCGTTTCGCTGCTGAGCCGGGCAGGTTCGTCAATTGTGGAGAGCGCCTATGACCGCCGATCTGGCTGCCCTGTGTGAGGCGTCGGTTGCACTGGAGCGGAGTGCGGGGCAACTGTACGCGCTGTACGCGGATCTGTACCCGGAAGATGCCGATTTCTGGCGCGGGCTGCAGATTGAGGAGGAGAACCACGCCTCGATCGTCAAGACGATGTTCGAGACGTACGTGCCGCTCGGGCTCTTTCCGCGTGAGCTGCTGGATCCGGACCTGGACAGCCTGCGAGCGGCGAACGGGAAGGTGTTGGCCGCCCTTGCGCGGTTCCGCGAGCATCCCCCCGCCAAGCGCGACGCGTACGTGTTCGCCGTGGAACTGGAAGAGAGTTCGGGCGAGATGTATTATCAGGAAGCGATGGTCAAGAATGTCGGGTCCGAGATCCTGCAGATCGTGCGGCAGGTGAACAACAACGACAAGGATCACGCCATCCGGATCCGTGCGTTCATGGAGGAGCAAGGGCTTGGGTAGTCGCGCTTGGGCTGCAATGAATTCGACGTTCGATGTTGATTGTTCGATGTTCGACGTTCGTTCGATTGCCCGCGACGTCCGCCTCAGGCTCTCCTTTTCGCCGCATCGCTTCAGGGCGTAGGGTCTTCCCGCAGGATCCGCACGGTCCCTCTTGTTCCGTCGACCTGGATGTTCTGGCCGGTCTTGATGATTTTGGTAGCGGGCCCGACGTTGACGACGGCGGGGATACCGTATTCGCGTGCGATGATGCAGCCGTGGCTGAGCAGGCCGCCCATGTCCATAACGATCCCCGCGGCGTTGAGGAAGTAGGGAGTCCATCCGGAGTCGGTGAAGGGCGCGACGAGGATTTCGCCGGGCAGGACGTGTTCGTCGCCTGCGCGCAGGATGACGCGTGCCGGCCCGGTCACGACGCCGGGGTTCACGGCGATTCCGGTCAGCAGCTGGTTCGGATCGGGCGGTTCGTCGTCGCATCGGTCGTTCGGATCGTAGTCTCCGACGACGACAGGTGGCGGAGTGACGGTTTGGTTTCGGTCGTACTCGGTGCGGCGTTCGGCGATCTTCTTGCGCAGCGCGCGGGTTTGCCCGGGGGCCGTGATGAGCGGCCGGAGCTCTTCGACGCGGAGGAAGAAGACGTCGTCGGGTTGTTCGAGCTTCCCTTCCTTTCTGAGGCGTCGGTCGAGTTCGAGCAGGAGTGCGCGGATGACGGCGAGCCGTCGGACAGCGTGGCTCTTGAGTGTTTCGCGCAGGGGTGCGCAGGTTTGGGCTCGTGCGCAGAGGAAGGCGAAGAGCATTCGTTTGAGCGGGTTGCGCAGCTTGCGTCGGGTCTCCCGCCGTGTTTCCTCGCGTTGTGCGGCGAGTCGTTCGTAGCGGCTGCCGAAGTCGTCGGCGCCGAGTGCGCGGACGTAGCTCTTCACCTGGTTCAGGACGTAGTCGGGCTGTTCGGCCCATCGCGCGTTTCGGAGTTCGAGTTCGCCTCGGCAGTGATGGCCGTGGGTACGCATGAACGCGTTCCATCGTTCGAGGAATTGTGAACCGCCCGCGCGTTTGCGTGCGTTTGCGCACAGTGTTTCGAAAGCGGCGGCTTCGAGCAGCGCAGCTTCGAGGGGCGGGTGGTCGTGCGCGGTTTGCGCGAGTTGCCACAATGCGAGCCCGGCGTTGGCGCTGTCGTTTGCGCCCAGGCCCATGAGCAGGCGGCTGGCGCTCGTCTGCCCCTCCTCGCCGAGCCATTTGCGGAGCGTGTTCTGGAGTGCGAGCGGGTAGCATTGCGGGATGCCCATTGCGCTGAGCAGTTCGGCATCGCTGTGGAACTCCTGGAAGGTGCTTTCGATCAGCGTGACGCATTCCGCGTTGCTCAGCTGTGAAGGCCGCGTGTCGTCGAGTTTGTCGGCCTGCCGTTTGAGGCGTGCGAGGAACGCGTCGCCTTTGGCGGCGGAAAAGGTGAGCACTTCGTAGAGCAGGCGTGGGATACCGACGAGCAAGCGGAGCGGGCTGAAATGCAGTTTCGGGATGTCCTGCTCGCCGATCTGGAGCCGGGCCCGTTGCATGGCGGCCGCGTGGCGGCCGCCGAAGATTTCGAGTGCGGCCTCGTCGTCGAGGCCGGGCGCGCGGCGGTTGATGGCGAGCATCATGTTCAGGTTGAAGTAGGCGCGCCCGCAGACCAGCCCGATTCCCGGATGGCTGCCGAGTCGCATGCCGAACCTGCGCAGGACCTGCGTGATGAGTTGGTTTACGATCGGCTCCATCAGCGACCAGGACATGGGCGTGACGACGTCGGGCACGACCTCGCCGGTGTTCGCGTTGGTCCAGATCTGGCGGCCGGCCGCGCGTGGCGCGGCGGGCGGCAGGTTCGTGATCGGGCGCGCCTGAAGCAGGAACGGCTCTGCGTTGGCGACGGCGAACTCGATGTCGAGCGGGTATCCGAATTGGCGCTCACATTTGCGCGCGAGGCGCGCGAGGCGCCGGGCCATGCCGGGCTCGAGTGACGGGCTGGTCGCCTGTTCCGGCGCGAGCGTCTGTTCCCGGACCCGACCGGCGTCGTCGGCCGTCGCGGCGACGGGCTTCTGTCCCGCGCGGTTCTCGAGCACGTCGAGTTCGGGACCGGCCAGCACGATGCGGTCCGGCGCGATTTTGCCGGCCACGAGCGGCTCGCCGAGCCCGATGGTCGATTCGACGATGATCCGGTCGCGGTCGCCGGTGACCGGGTCGGCGGTGAAGATCACGCCGGCAGCGTCGGCGGGGACGAGCGCCTGCACGATGACGGCCATCTCGGCGTCCGCGTGCGCGATGCGGTTGCGTGCTCTGTACTCGAACGCGCGTTCGGTCCAGAGCGAGGCCCAGCATTTCTTCACGGCGTCCAGGCCGGACTCGAGATCGGTCAGGCCCAGGAACGTATCGTGTTGACCGGCGAACGAGTGTCCCGGCAGATCCTCGGCGGTGGAGGAGGAACGCACGGCGACGGAGTCGGCGTGGAGCGACGCGAAGTGCGTGGCGATCTCCGTTCGGATCGCGGGGGGAACGGGCGCCTCGACGATGGCCGAGCGAAACGCGGCGAGCCGGCGGCGCGTGTCGTCGGGCCCTGTCTCGGGTGAGAGCGCCAACACGTCTTCCAGTTGCCGGGTGAGGCCGTTCGCCGCCAGATGCGCGCGCCACACGCCCGCCGTCACGCAGAACCCGGGTGGCACCGGCAGGGCCAACGCAATCAGGCGTGCCAGACTCGCCGCTTTCGGACCGCAGCGGACGGCGTTCTCCGGGGTCACTCGATCGAGAGGAATGATCTCACAGGGCATGTGCCGCTAATCCCCAGAGCGAGGTCCAGGCGCAACTCAAATGGCGGGTCGGGCTCCGTCCTGACCGCGGCTGGCACGGAGGCCGGCCCTCCATGAGGCCTACGCGAAGATGCGTGTGCGCATCGGGAAAGTGCCGTTTCCCCAATCTGCCATTCTTCCATTGAACAGCTTCGTAATGACCGGCACCAGAATGTCCTGGCCGAACCCGTTATGGAAATAGACCGGCGGATAAACCACGCCGCCGAACTGTTCGGCGGCCTTGACCAGGATGCCGTGCGCCTTGAGCGCGTCGTTGCCCAGCGGCAAGTGTCGGCCGTGCCATTCGATGAGTCCGAACGGCACGTACACCACGGGGAACGCGCGACCCGCCGCCTCGAGTTGGGCCGGGCGCATGAATTGCATTTGAACGTTTGCGGGGAGTTCGTTTGTCATGGGTGGTCTCCGATGGGTTCGATTGGCCGGATTATCTGAGAAAAGCCGTGAAATGCCAAGCGAAGGTTCATGCCGGCATTGAACCAACAGACCAACAGCCTGGCACCTCGACCTGAGGTCACCCGGGAAGCGGCTCGCGAGACGCTCGCCCTCCATTCGGCACGGCATGCAGCGGCTTGGTCATGGCGCATTGCTTTGCCACACTGGAGGGCGAGCGGCCTGCCCGCCGTAGCTATCTGAGCGAAGGCGGGTCCTCGCGAGCCGGGGTCACGCGCAGACTCGTCGTCTCGCCGTTGGTTCAAGAAGCCCTTTCATCGCCGGGAGGGGAGGGGTATACTGGACTGTGGCCAGGGCGTTCGACAAAGATTACGACCCGCCTTCGCGCAGCGCTACGGCGGGCAAGCGGCGCTTGCGACAAAGATTGGGACTGGAGACACCCATGCCGGAGTGTGAGATCGAGGTGCTTGGGGTCTATGACGTGCCTTACACCAAGGCGCTGCTGCAACGCGCCATGGCCGTGAAGTATGCGGGAACGCGCCTGTCGTTCTGGAAGCGGCGCAAGGCGAAGAAGGCGGTCAAGCGGGAGCTGTCGTCGATCGCGCTGATCGAGGTGTTGGTCAGGAATGTCGACGAGCCGTTCCGAGTGGACGATTTCGGCCAGCCGGGCAGCGATGAATCGCCCCATCAATTGACCTTCCTGACCCTCAACGGGCGAGGTGCCATGGATGCATCCGAGGCGCCGGAGTGGGAGGATCTTCGGCTCGCCTTCTTCCTCCACTTCTACGATCCGCGCCGGCCGCTGAAGACCAGCCACGGCGAGGTCCCCACCCCGGAGCCCAGGCAGATGTCGGGCCGGCTGGAGCAGTTCGTTCCGTATGAACCACGTGGAATTGTCGATTGAAGCGGCCGGGCGTCCCCTGACGTTTTGCATTTCGACGCACGCAACGATCGTCGCTCAGAGCAGTTCGGCCAGTGAAAGGAGGGCGTCGCCAACGGGGATTGCGGTCACGCCGTCGAAGTGGCGCCTCTGCTCCCCGCCGTAGAGGATGTACCCCTTGGCCATCGGATAGTCGGCGATAAACGCGCGCAGCCCGCGCAGGTCGTGTCCACGGATGCGGCGGCTGCGCTTGACCTCGAAGGCTACAATACCGCGTGGGCCGTACAGAACAAAGTCCACTTCCATGCCTCCGGGGGTTCGCCAGTAGTGGAGAGTGTAGTCCAGCCCCAGGTTGTGATTGACCGCACGCAGCTCCTGGAACGCCAACGTCTCGAGGGCCGCACCGTCGATTTGCTCCGGCGCGTCGAGCGGGCCACGCGGCCGCGCCGCGCGGTAAACGCCGGCATCGAAAAGATAGAATTTCGGGTGATGGGTCAGCCGGCGCTTCGCATGCCGCTCGAAAACCGGCAGCCGAATGCCAATGAGCAGGTCCTCCAAGATCCCAAAGTAACTCTCGACAAGCTTGCGGTGAACCGAGCATTCCCGAGCTATCTCGGAGACGTTCAGAACCTGCGCCTGCGAAAAACTGGCAGCCTCCAGGAAACGAGCGAACGCACCCGCCTGCCGAGTCAACCCCTCAGCCACTATTTCTTCCCGTAGATAGGTCTGCACGTAGCTCGCCAGATAGGCATCCGGGTCAACCTGCTTCTCCGGGTCGTAAAGCGTCGGCAGCATCCCGATCCGGACGGCTCGCTCCAGATCGAAATCCTCGCCCAGTTCAGCCGCTGTCAGTGGAAAGAACTGATGGGTCAGGGCCCGCCCGGCAAGAAGGTTTGTGCCAGCCCGGCGCAGTTTTCGTGGGCTGCTGCCTGTAAGGAGAAATCGAAGTCCGCGCGCCTCGCTCAACCGATGCACTTCGTCCAGCAATGCCGGTGCCCGTTGGATCTCATCAATGATGACCGGCCCGCTGGATCCAGGCGCAATTCGCTCGCCCAGCCGCTGTGGATCCGCCAGAAGTTGCGTACAGGTCCGCGCCTCCAACAGGTCCACATAGACCGCGTCCGGGAATGTGTGCCTGAGCCAGAATGTCTTGCCCGTGCCCCGCGGTCCGAACACAAACCAGCTCGAATTGACATTAATTCTGTTGATTCTGGAATACATAACTCCATAATAGTGATACTTTTGGAGTCTGCAAGCCCAAAATACAGAATTTTACAGGCGCGGCCCTTACAAATGTTGCGTCAAACAAGCAGAACCTGAGGGGGCATTACTCTAGCCCAGACATTGCACCTATTGGTGCAATGTTCGGGCTAGCCGTTGGATCTGCGGTGGGAGCGGGAGACAGAGACAACTCTCCATTTCCGCCTCGCGCACCTACTCCAGCCAGACGCGGGCTCGGTAGCACATGTCCGCGCTCGAGTTGGTGTTGGTGTACGTTGCCGTGTGGCCTGAGCCGAGGATGTCTTCATAGCCCGGCACAGCCGCCCAGGCGTCCGAGCCGTCGAATCCGGGGCAGGCCTCCAGCGCGTAGTGGCGACTGACGCCGTCGTAGCCGGTGCCGGTCGCCTCGATGGTGGTGAAGGAGACCACGATGGCGCCGCCCTGCAGTGCCACTTGCACGTCCAAGTACTTGGTGTCGTCCATCGGGCTTGTGCCCGCGATGTACTCCTCCAGGTTGCTCAACCCGTCGCCGTCGGGATCGTTCTCGGCGGAACTGCTCGTCCCGCCCAGGTTGGCCGCTTCCCAGTCGTCGCGCAGGCTGTCCTGATCGGAATCGTCCGCCACGGGCAAGGTGGTGCGCACAACGGAGAGGTCGAGATCGATCATCAGGTCGCTGCTGAGCGGCTTGATGTTGAACACCTGCAACGCGACGACGTTGGCCCCGTCGCGCAAGTCTGGCAGATCGGCGCCCGCCAAGGTGAGCGTCCACGGCTGCGGGTCGCCGGCGCCGCCCGTAGCGAGATCGTCGTAGGCGATCGGCGTGCCGACCGTGCCCCTGTTGAACCGGTCGACTTCCTCGCCGTTGATCCACAACACGAACCCGTCGTCGCAGGTGGCGGAGAGGGTCATCTCCGTGACGGCCGCCGGGTTGTCGAGATTGACCGTCTTGCGCAGGAACAGGCACGTGTAGGCGCCCTGCATGTCGGCCAGGGTCGTGCCGAACGGCCCCACGCTGCCGTAGCCGAACGGCGCGGCGCCGGCGTCCCAGCCGCTGTCGTCGAACCCGGTCGTGCGCCAATCCGTTACCGGGCTCGACGCTTCGGCGGTGCCCTTGCGATAGCGCCAGGTGTCCCCGCGGGCGACCAGCACATCGTCTGCGCTGGATGCGGTGGCGAGCACGACGGCGTTGGCGTAGAACTGACCGCTCGGGTCGTTCAGCGCAAGCGTGAAGGTCCCGTCGGCGCCGGGCTCGATACGCGTGTAGCGGGCCACGTGGCCGGCGGCCGTGTTATAGCCGTTACGGATGCGCGTGGACGGGTCGGCGGCGCCGGAGAAGTCGGCGCCCGCCGTGCTCTTGTTGCTGAACCCGTCCGCGCCGGAAATCGTGACGGTCGTGAGCCGGTTGGTGTAGCTCTCGGATCCGGCCCGGTTGCCGAACAGAACGACTTCGTATCGCGTTGCGGCGTCGAGCCCGCCGAAGGTGAGCGTCAGGTCGGCGCCGTAGCTGATCAGGCCGGCACAATCGACTTTGCCGCCGAACACGCCGGCGGCGTCGGTGCCGGCCGCGGCGTCCGCGCCCTGCGCATAGGGGCCGGCCCCGCCGCTGTTGATGGCGAGCGTGGCGGGCAGCGTTCGACCGGTGGCGTAATCCACGAGCGTTCCGCTCTGGCTGCGGGTGTAGAGGGTGATGTTCTGCTGGAGCTGCCCGCTCTCCCAGGCCAGGTCGTTGTAGGCCGTGAAGGCCGTGTTGTTGAACGATGCGCTCGCCACGGCGCTCGGGTCGTATCCGGCGGCGTCGGCGATAGCTTTGAGCGTCGCGCTCGCGTTGAGCGTGATCGGGGTGTCCACGTACTGGCTCGAGCCGGTCGTGGGCGTGGTGCCGTCGAGCGTATAGAAGATCGTCGCGCCGGCCGTTGACGTGGCCAGGGTGACCTCGACGGACCCGAAGAAGTCGCCGCCGTTCGGACTGATGGTGGGGGTAGCCGCCTGCGGCAGGATTTGGGTGTAGCTTGCCCACGCCTCGTTGGCACTGTAGCCGGATTTTTGCGCCTTAGCCTTCACCGTCGCGTCGCCGGTGAGCGTCACCTGCACGCTGTCGGTGCCGTGCGGTGAGCCGGCGCCCGGCGAGCTGCCGTCAATGGTGTAGAAGACCGTGGCGCCGGCAGTCGCCGTGCTGATCGTGACGGTGAGCGAGTTGCCGAACGCTGTCCCGTCGGCCGGCGTGAACCGGGGTGTGGCCACGGCCGGCAACTGGCTCCGCTCGCACGAGAGTTCCATGTCGACATACAGATCGCTGCTGGTCGGGTCGGACTGGTGGACCTCCACGGCCAGCGTGTTGACGCCGGCCACGAGTTTGCCGATATGGGCATTCAGCCCGATCACGGCGTAGGTGCTCGAGGCGGGGCCGGTCGCCTGCGTTCCGGCCGAGATTGTGCCGGCCGGCATGCCGCACCTGGCCACTTCAGTGCCGTTGAGGTAGGCCACGAACCCGTCGTCGTACTTGGCCTTGAGCGTCAGCCTGCTGACTTCCGCCGTGTCCGTATCGAACAGGAAGGTCTTGCGGAAGTACGTGGTGATGTGTTTGTTGTTTTCGTTGGCGCCGTACGAGACTTCGGTACCCATGTCCCAGGCGGGATCTTCGGCTTTCACCTCGGGATAGCCGAGCGGCGCATTGCCGTCTTCCCATGAACCGTCATCATAGGCGGTCGTGCGCCAGGCTGAGCCGAGGTCCTCCCCGCGGTCGTGGTATTTCCAGCCGGCGGTTTTCGGAACGAGCACGCCCGAATGCGCCTCGCCGGGGGTGCCGTCGGCGGCGAGACTGGCGGACCAATTGGCCGGGTCGTTGCCGTACAGGCTGGGAGCAATCCGCTCCAGCGACGGCCCGTCGCCGTCCGCGCTTTCCGGCCACGGGCTGTTGTCGTTGTACTGCACGCGGTCCACGAGGATGCGGGGCACGCCGTCCGGGTCCGGCGTGTCGGGCCGCCAGAGCTTGACGCTCTCGCCGCCGTTGTCCAGGACGCCGGAATAGGGCCCGAACACCTGGACGCCGGAGGGAATGTTATGCGTCGCCCGGAAATCCGCGGCATTGGTGGCCACCACCAGTGCGTAGCCGCCGGCGGGGATTTCGGCCCCTGCCGGAAATGTGTAGTCGACGGCTCCGTCCAGATCCCAGCGGTTCCCGGGGTTGGCCGGATCATACAGCCTCACCGCGCTACCGCTGACGTTGAGCAGCTCGATAAATTCGTAGGACAGATCGGACGGGTGGGAGGTCTTGTCGGGGTTGTACATGATCTCGTTGATGATGACCGGGCCCACCTCCGGGTAGGCGTTGGCTACGCCCAGTGTGGGCCCGGTGCTTTGTGCCACAAAATCCGGATCGCCGTCGGTCTTGACGTAACGACCGAACGCCACCCCGTTTTCTGCGCCGCCGAACCGGACCGAGTCCCGGTAGGTGAGGTTGTCGTTCGCGTCCCAGCGCGTGAGATGGATTTCGTCGCCATGCGAGTTGAGCGCGAAACAGGCCGGGCTGTTCGTGGCGGTGTTGAAGTCGGCTTCGTCGAACACGACGTATCCGCCGGCCGCCAGCGTTGTGCCGTCGGGGATGCGGAACTTCTTGTAGTCGTTGTCGCTGTCGCTGAGGTACCACCCGCCGATATCGACGCTTGCCGACCCGGCGTTATGCAGCTCGACGGCGTCCACCTGCGGCAGGTCGGTGTGGCTGAGCGCTTCGTTGATGTGGACGCGGTAGGGCGTCCCGTCGTCGTAGCCGGCCGAGCCGCCGATCAGGTTGCTCGCGCGCCAGGTGGCGGCGTCACTGGCGGCCTCGTTCGCATACTGTCCGTCCGTGGCCAGCGGCACGAGTGAGAACCCGTCCCCGTCTGTCTCGCGTGGCCAGCCGTTCTTGTCGTTGTATGTCACGGAGACGACGGTGTTGCCGTCACAATCCGAGAGCGTGAGACGTTCACCCCCGTTGTCGAGTTTCCCGCGATAGCTTCCGAAGACCCGCACGCAGGCCCTGACGCCGAGATACCGGTTCGTGAAGACGTCTTCGTTTTGGACCAGCACGGCGAATTCGCCGGCGGCCAGCTCGGCGCCGGGCGTGAAGGTGTACTGGAGGCCGTCGGAGAAGCGCATCTCGGACAGTCCGCGGGTGGAGGTGCCGGTGTTCTTGATCTCGATGAATTCGTAGTCGCGGCCGCCGAGCGGGTTGTACATGATTTCCGTGATGCGCAGCCTCTCGTAGTGGGCGGTGTAGTTATAGGTGGCCTCGTGCACGGCGCTCCAGGTGCTGTTGCTCTTCCAGACCCGCGCCTTGACGTGCGTGGTCTTGGAGAGGGCGATCGGCGCCGAGTACTGGACGCCGCCCGGCGAACGGCTCCCGCCGGGCCGGCGCGGGTCGGTTCCGTCGAGCGTGTAGTAGATCGTGCCCGTGCTGTTCGGGTTCGACACGGTGAGCCTGAATCCGCTCGCGACCGCACCGCCGTGCCGGCTGAAACCCGGCGCGGCCAGGTTGGGGTACAGCCCGCGGGCCTTGAGCTGCGAGACGAGACTCGACGTCCGCGCGGGGTAATGCGTGTTGAGCAAGTAGTCGCGCATGGGGCGCCAGTCATCGTCGCGGGAGACCGGCGGGTACTCGTAGCGCGTGCCGCCGCCTTTGGAATCGAGGTAGGGCTGCCACTCTTCGGCACGCCCCGCCCACATCGTGTACCCGATGACCTGATCGCCCCAGCGCGCGGACTCCCCCACGATCGCGCGGTCGATCTCGCCGGCCGCGGCGGCGTAGCGCGCGACCACTTGGTCGGGAGCCAGTGCTCCGCCGTTGAAGCAGTGGCGATACGTGCGGTCGGCGAGCAGGAGCTTGTATTCCCGGCTCGCGAGCATGTGTTCCTGGAGCCGGTCTATCCCCAGTGTGTCCGTCGTGTCGCGGTTCCAGTCGCCGTGGATCGTCAGGTTTTCTTCCGCGTCCCAGCTCCAATACTGGCAGAGCGGCGATTCGGGTTTGCGATTGCGGCTGCAGCGTGTGGCGCGGAAGTTCTTGCCCTGCAGGCTGGTCGCATCGCCCGGGAACGGAGCCCAGTCCTGGGTGCCGTTGTGCATGTTCAGCAGCATGTAGTCCGCGTATTGGGCGACGTCCACGTACTGCGCCAGGCCCTGGTAGTTGGCGAGGGCGGACAGATCCTTGTTGCGGCGTGCGATCATCTCGTTGAACGCAACCGGGTCGCCGTCCGTGATGCGAGGGTAGACATTGGGTTCGTACGGGTCCGGGGTCACGCGGTACCAGTACCCGCCTGTGTGGGCGTCGTAATCCTCCGTCCGCCCGCCGAAGAGTTCCTCCGCCCAAGCGGCGTCCGGGCGCTCGGTCAGGTTATAGAGCCCCCAGTACATGCCGTTGATGTAGAGGTGCACATAGATGCCGTGTGCGCAGGGCCAGCCCATGTCGCGCTGCGTGTCGCGGCAGAACTGATCGATGACGAACTGGCCGCGCCGCGGGTGCAGAGCCCAATGGTCGTTCAGCCCGGCGCGAAGCCGCAGGTAGTTGAAGGACTCGATCGGGGAATCCGGAAAGAGCTTGTAGTTCAGCCGGGAGGCGCCGTACTCGGCGCGGAACCGCAGGCTGAACGATTTCTTCTTGGTGTAGCACCATTCGCGGCTGCCTGCGCCGGAGAGCCGGATTCCGCAGTCGACCTGGAACCCCCCGTCCCCGTTCGGATGGATCAGTTCGACGGACGTGGGCCGTTCCCAGTTAGCGCCACTGTTGAGAATGTTGATGTAGATCCCGCGGCTCGTGCTGAACATGTCGTCTTTGTTCAGAACCACGGACAGGGCCGGCACGGACTGCAGATCGGTCCTGATGCTCGAGCCGTAGGCGCTGACGATGTCGGGATCCACGTCGTAGTCGCCCTCGATCGTCTCCAGGGGATCCGAACTGCGGCGCTGGTAGTTGTGCGCCCAGGCGGACGGATAGCCGGCGGGGCGTCTTTGTGTGAGCACATCGGCGAGGAGGATGTAGGTGTGCGTGTCGACGTCCGTGGCATCGTATCCGCTCTTGTATGCGGCGGCGCGCAGGCAGGTCGTGGTCGTGATGTGCACGACCGCGTTGGTGCCCGCCGCCGTCCCGTACGTCGCGGACGGGGCGGCGCCGTTGGTCGTGTACCGGATAGTGGCGCCCGGCGTCGCCGTCGAAACGGTAACGTAGAACGACGCGTCATGGAAACCGCGGTCGTGGCTGAACTTCGTGTCCGCCACCTTCTTGACGGAAAGCAGCCCCACGTCGATCTTGCAGTCGCTGCTCGTGATCGGCGTGTTGAAGACCTGGACGGCGATGCAGTTCTCGCCGCTGACGAGGCAGTCGTCCGGACCGCACGCAAGCTGCGCTCCGCCGAATGCCTCCGCGGTGCCGGACTCGTGGTCGGCGGACGCCTCGGAGGTGTGCAGCGGCGTGCCGTCCGGCGCGTTGACGGCCAGCACCTGCTCGCCGTTGATCCACACGGTGAACCCGTCGTCGTAGTCGGCGGTCAGCTTCAGGTCGGTCACGGCCGCCGCGTCGGCGAGGGTGAACGTCTTCCGAAGGAAGAGGGTTGTGTAAGTGCCCTGCATGTCGCTGAGTGTGGTGGCGATGTGCGTCTCGCCGTAGCCCAGCGAGGCCTGCGCCGACGGCCACGCGGAATCGTCGAAGTCCGGCTGCCGCCATGCCGTGCGCGGGTTGGAGGCTTCGGTCGTACCCTTGTGGTACTTCCATGTGGTACCCATGGGAACAAGCGTCTCGGCCGCGGTCGCGACCGACACACCGAGCAGCAGGATCGGCAGGATCGTCGGCCGCGGGAAATGCGCCGCGGTCCCGGGCTGCCATTTTCCCACGCCGCCCGGCCGCTCCTTCCGCAACGTTGCGAACTCATGGCGCAGGATTCGGGCAAGCCATGGCGAGCCGAAGCTGGCGACGGGACGAGGCGGACGATTTCGGACGGATCGGTCGGAAATGGGCTGTCTCATGTTCTTCTCCCGGTTCGATTTGACTCAAGCGGGCCTGTTTGCGAAGGAAATCGGGCCTTTTCCCCCTCCCAGAGAGATGGATCGGGGAACAGAGGGTTTATGACATGCTTTTTTCCGGCGGGGGAATAGGCCGGTCGGACCGGTTGGACATGCCCGGATATCCGACACGTGGGTGTGATATATCCGAGCAGGCGCTAATCGCGCGCGGACGACTGCCGGGGGATTTCAGACGCGGCGTTCGGCTGGCCGGCCTCATAGTTCTGTCGAATCTCGGCCGGCGACAGAGCGCGGCTGTAGATGGCCGCCAGGTAGATGTCGCCCTGCCAGTCACGGTCGAGCAGGCCGGTACGGTTACCCAAGCTCAGCGTGCAGTTCGGGTGCCAGGCGTTCGGGCCGGTCGTTTCGAAGAGGCCGGACTGCTCCTTGGCCGCCCTGAGGTCGCCGTCCACATAGATTCGCATGCCGGTGCCGGAACTGTAGGTGCACACGAC
Source organism: Kiritimatiellia bacterium (assembly GCA_016929905.1). Lineage (GTDB taxonomy): Bacteria > Verrucomicrobiota > Kiritimatiellia > JAFGHX01 > JAFGHX01 > JAFGHX01. The sequence goes on along the minus strand of JAFGHX010000414.1, from coordinate 60,483 downwards.
ATGGTAGCTGAGCGCAGCGGTTCGGAGCGGTTCGTCGGTTGTGCCCATCATGCTGGCCCAGTCGGTGGTCGAGGTGCGGAGTCGGAACACGATGTTTCCACTGCCGACCCGCATGGTGTCGGCTTCGCCGTGGTTGACTTCGAAGTTGAGCACCCCGCCCGACTCCTTCGAGAGGCCTTGGGGGGCATCCAGGACGAGGATTCTGGCCGGGCCCCGCTGGACGGATTCCGCGGGCCGTATCCACAGCTCGACCGTGATCTGGTCGCCGGCCGTCAGGCCGGCCAGCAACCTGGCAGGCGGCTGGGCCGAGGAGGCGATCGTATCATGATCGGGGCCCGTGAAGGACAGCCCGCCGCCGGGCACCCATCGGTATCCGCGCCCCGTGAGCGTGAGGTCGAGCGCCGGCATCATGCCGGACCGGTCGCGGATAATCCGCCCTCCCCGCTCCGTGAAGGTGTACAACGCCTGCAGACTGCGCCTGACGCGACCCGGCGTCCCGGCAGTCTGCGGCTCGGATTCAGGTCGTGCCGCGACCGCCAGCTCGCGGCCGACCATGGCTTGAGAGCCCGCGGCGAGCGCTGCCGATTGCCCGCTCTGCCTGCTGGTCACCTGCACGGTCCCTCTTTGGGTTTCCACGCGTGTCGCGGCGGGCCGGACTTCCACGACGAATCGCGTGCCGACAACCCGCACTTCCGCATGCGGGCTTGTCCAGACCCATTGCCGGGCATCGGACGAGTCCGGCACGTCGGCCGTTACGATACCCGCCGAGACGTGGATTTGGCGGGCTTCCGCGGCGGGGCGGGCGCGAAATTCGACGGCGGTCTCCGGGCCCAACTCCAATGTCTTCCCGTCATCCCACGAAACCAGGACGGCGCTGTTGGCGGGCTCCGTGACGATTCGATCGTCCCAGTACAGGGCTTGGCCGGCGCGCAGCGGCAGCCGGGCCTTGCCACGCTGGACGGTTGCCCTGCCGGCAAGCTGTTGAACGGCCGCCATGCGGTCGGCCTCCAGCCGCAGCCGCGCCGCGTAGCGCCCGAACAGGAGGCCGAGCCCGGCCAACAGGGCAGCCGCTATGCCCGTCAGGCGCCAGCCCCACGGCCGGGCGGCGTCCGGCAGACGGCTTCGCGGCGCCTGCGCCCGGGTTCCTGCCCGTTGCTTGGCGGCGGCCAGCGGTTCGGTCTGGCGCGCCCGCAGTTCGCGCAGCGCCTCGGCGCCGGCGCTGGAGGGACGTGCGCCGAACCGGGAGCGCAGGATGCCCTCGCAGGCGATCATCCGGCCTTGGAACCGCTTCGACGGTTCGGCATCTGGCCTGTCTGTCGTGTCGTTGGCCACTCTACACGGCCTCCAGCTTCAGGCGTTTCTCGATACACCGGGCGATAGCCGTTCGCGCGCGTTCCAGCCGCTTGAGCACCGCGGCCAGGCTGGTCTGGAGCGTGTCGGCGCACTCTCTCGTGGACCGGTCCTCAAAATAGAACAGCCGACAGCAGTCGCGCAGCTTGTCGGGCAAATCCTCAAAGCAGTGCCGGGCGGCCTGCACGCGGTCCTCCCACACATCGCCGAGTTCCGGCTGATCCAACTCGCCAAAAACGTCTTCCATGCCCTCCATGATCTCGGGATCGGTCGTCAGTTCCCGCCCGCGCCGCGCGAACTCCGCATACGCCAGATTCCGGGCGATCGTTCGAACCCAGCTCCCGAACGCCGCCTTCTTCCGCAGTGAGGGCAGCTTCTCGTAAGCTCGCACGAAGGTTTCCTGGACGATCTCCTCGGCGAGCACGGGGTCTTTCACGATGCCCAGCACGTAGGCCTGCAGCATCTTTTCATGCTCGCTGACGAGGATTTCGTATATCTCAAGGCTGTGCACGAGACCCTGGGCCCCATGGTCAATGTCCGTCTCAAGAAACGGTGCGGGTGGAACCGCGCCCTCCGTCGGCACTCCGTCTGGCGCCCATGGAGGGCGAGCGTCCTCGCGAGCCGATTCTTGGAGTGGACTCATGGTTGACGGTTCATGGGCCGTCTCTACAGGTTATGATCGGCCCGCGGGGGATTTATGACATATTTGCGGGCGGAATGCCCGCCTATTCTGGGGGGAGGGTGGTTCCGGGACGGTTATTCCCGTCAACCCCTGTCGACAGAGTTTGTTCACATCGCCGGATGTCAGCTTGCTCCATGCTGCGTAACGAATTCCGCCACGGTCTTTCCGAGGAGATCGTACCCTTCGGGTTTGAAGTGGACGCCGTCCGGCACCAGGAGTTCGTCGCGTCCGGCCTGTTGGACCAGGCTGAACAGATCGTTGACGGGGACGCCCGCGTCCCGGGCCGCCTGCTGCGCTGCCGCGTTGTAGGCCAAGACGTCCTTTTCGTAGCGGTCAAACGACTTCCGCGCATGATGCCATTCTTCGTTGACCGGGGTGGTCGTCGCCCAGAGCACCTTTGCATGGGTCTCAGCGCGAAGGCGGGTCAGGATGCGGTTCACGTTCTCGGTGTACTCCGTGAGGGGCACCGCGGCCTCGTCCGTGCCGAATTCCTTTCGCAGGTCGTGCAGGCCGCAGTTGACGTGCACGATATCGGGCGCGCGTGCGATGACCCACTCGTCCAGATGCGCCAGGACGTTGCGGCTGTTGCCCCCGTTCTGCTCGGGACCCCAGACCTCGGTGCGGCCCTTGAGCTGTTCGCGTACCGTGTCCTGATAACCCATTCGGATCGAATCGCCGATGAGAACTGCCGTTTGCATGTTTTGCCTTTTTGTGGCCATTCGTACGGGAGCCCCGGTCCGCCTGGCAAGCGGACGGCGCGAAGCGATGTGCGTCGAGAAAGACCGGACGGGTCAGTCCTTCCCCATCTCGGGTTTCCAGACTTTCCAAACGTTGCCGACGAGGTCGGGGCCGGGCTTGAGCGTCGGCTTGCCCGGCTTCCAGCCCGAGGGCGTAGCCTCGGCGCCTTTGCTGGCGCGCACGAGTTGGAATGCCTGGATTTGGCGCAGCGTCTCCGCCACGTGGCGGCCGACCGGCGGCGTGAGCACTTCGTAGCCCTGGACGACGCCGTCGGGGTCGATGATGAACCGGCCGCGGGTCTCGACGCCGGCATCGGCGTCGTAGATGCCGTAGACCGTGCCCACCTTGCCGCCGGCGTCGGACAGCATGGGGAACGGCACGCCTCCATTGACCATCTTGGACAGTTCGTTGTCGTTCCACATCTTGTGCACGAAGATGCTGTCAACGCTCATGGAGAGCACTTCGACGCCAAGCTTCTGGAATTCCGGGTACTGATCGGCGACCGCCGATACTTCGGTCGCTCAGACGAATGTGAAGTCACCGGGATAGCAGCACAGAACGACCCATTTGCCGAGGAAGTCGGACAGCTTGATGGCCGTGAACTCGCCTTTGCGGTAGGCGGGAGCGGTGAAGTCGGGAGCTTTCTTGCCAACCTGGATCATTTTGCGCGCCTCTTCTTTCGCGGGTTGTGTCGCATTCTGCTGTGATGTCTCTACCGGCTCGCCGACCGGGCCGCCTGTCGGTCGAGCGCATCCCACTTTTGGCTTCTCGTCCACCGTGCATTTCCTTTCTGCTGCAAACCCATGCTGCGCAGCCGAGCCAACGGTCTCGCCAAACCGCGTTCACCCGCGGCTACCTGCCGCGGCGTCTCTGCCGGACGGCAGAGGGTCTCCCCCGGCGCGGGAAATCCTATCGGGCCGTATCCCCTTGGTCAACCGCAAAGCGTGGCTGTCAATGCGCGCGGGCGCATCGGCTGGGGGAGGGCCATGAGCGCGGAATCCTCTGCGTGCCGGGCGGGCAACGCACATCTGGACAATTGGCCTCGACCGCTTCGATCCCCGGCATCCGGTGGGTTTCAACCGGCTTCCGTTCGCCACACGCGCCGTAGAATATCGAGCTTCGTATCGCTCAGATACCCATACATCTGCACCCAGATCCCGTCGGCCGGGCTGTCGCGCAGCAGGGCGAGCATTTCTTCCCATTGCGGTTCGGGCAGGTAGGCGTGCGCGAAAGGCAGGCACCTTGCACGGCCTTCGATCTGGGCGGCGACCTCCTCGATGCGCGCGCGATAGGATTCGAGCTTCGCCGGGTGCCGTTCGCCGGGTGCCGGGATGTTGTAGTGGGCGAATGACCGGTTTTCGATGTCGTCCGGCAGGTTCATCCACTCGACGAGCGCATCCAGGATCGCCGCTTGCGGCAAGTCCGGGTTCCAGTCCAGCAGGGTCTGCCCGTACCAGCGGGGCAGGGCACAATAGTCGAACGTAAACAGCTTCGGCGTGACCGCGTCGCAGATCGTGGCCAGCCGGCGATAGTCCATTCCGCTTGACCGGTTCCACGGCGGCGGCCAGCCGCGGGCGGACATGTGGCGTCTGGGCCTGCCGCTGCCGTTCAACATGTCTCGGACCTGCCGGTAGAACCCGACGACGGTGTCGGCCTTGAACCGCAGGAACTCTGCGACGCCGGGCGCATCCGTGAGCCGTTCGAGGAGTTCCGAGGGGTTCCGCATGACGCGGCGGGATCGCACCAGCTCGCGCGGGGTCAAGGCGTGCAGCCAGTCCCAGAGTCGCATCGTGTCCCCCTTGATCCGGGCCCAGTCGAACCCTTGCCCATTGGCTGCGGCTTCGCAGTGGGGACAGAAGCACGTGAAGCACCCCTCGATCCCGTAAGCATCGTATTCGACCCAGTCCATGAACAGACCGTCCGCATCCGGGTAGTGCGCGAGCAGGTCGCGCACGGCGGCCAGCGCGTAGGCGTGTGCCTGCGGACTGTTGAGGCAGGCGACGTTGGCGACGAGCGGCCCGCGCGGCGGGGCGCCGTCAACGCAGATCGGGCGGTCTTCCGGTCTCACACCGGGCGGCTGGAAGGGACTGATCTGAACGTGCGCCTGCATACCGCGCTTGTGGGCTTCGGCGATGATCCTGGCCGGCACCTCTCGGTCCATGTCGTCGGGGACGGGCCGCGCGGTCGGCGCGTAGGCCGTGTCGGCGTACAGCGCAGGGTCCGGATCGAACGCGCGGAATGTCTGCAGATGGAGTTCCCGCTTGCCCCACAGCTCCCGGCCCAGGACGCGGTTGTACCCGTCCGTGTGCAGCGGGGGAAAGCGGCCGCCCTTGCCGTCCGCGGCGGGCCTGGCGACGCCGGGGTGCGTGACGACCGCCGTGGCGCCCGCGGATTGCAGGTTGTCGAAGACCCGATCCAGTCCCTCGTACTGGACGAAGGCCGGGTTGATGAAGATGCCCAGAAACCGGCCCATGGCCCCTCCTCTCGCTGTCCAACGTCATTTGCCCGGAGACGCGGTCAGCAACAGAACCCAATCGCCGGCCGCCGGTCGTACAAAGGACCTGACGCCGTTGTTCGGCGTCAGGCCGATCTCCGTGTAGTCTCCGCTCGCGGGGTTGTACCACCGGCCGAGCATGGGCATGGGAAAGGCCGTCATATCGATGTCGACCTTCTCATTGTCCGGCAGGTAGGCGACAGCGAGATCGCCGTCTGGCGTCTTTGCGAGCGCCATCCTGTCGAGCCAGTCCGTTGCCTGGTTCCTGATGAGGTCCGGGCGCGGCTCGAGCCGCCACCACTCGATCCCGTCGAGGAACTCGGCGAAGTACCGGATATGCGTTGAGGACGGTTGGGCGATCCCTTCTTCGCGATTCCAATTGTCCGCGCCGTTCCAGCGCTGGGGGATCCCCCAGTTCCATACCCCCCAGCACCCATAGATGTGGCCCATGGCGCCGGAGAAGAAGCTGAGATAGGCGCCGCTACGGGGCATTCGGGACGGGAACGGCAGGCTGAAGTATTGGGGATCCTCTTGCTGCAGTGTTTTCGTGTCGTAGACACCCTCGAGGTTCAGGACCGGTTTGCGGGGCGACATGTCGCGCAGGATTGACGGCCACTCGATCGCGTTGCGGCACGCGACCCGCGCGTCGAACGGCGTCTTGGGCTCGCGCTTGTGAGGGTTGTGTGTCCACCCGCCGCCCGTCTGCAGGCCGGCAAAATCGATGTAGGGTTTCCCGTGAAAGACCTGAGCGGGCACCAGATTGAACTCCGGATGGGCGGTCACCAGATGCACCGAAGACGCCTCCTGCAGGGCGTCGCCGCAGACGTCATCCATCGGCAGCCACCAGTAGTCGGCCGTAGGGGAGTACACCACGACATTCCCCATCAGCCGTGCGGCAAGGCTTTGCGCGAAGCGCCGCACTTCGGCCGCATCGTCCAGAGGGAAGAGACTGGCGGCAGCCGGCATCTTCACGTTGGCCAGAACACAGACGACCCCCTGTTCGTTGGCGTACTGCACCTTTTCGTCTACCCCTCGCCAGAAGGGCGGATTCCACTGCAGCGCGTCGCCCGAGTTCTCGAACGGAAGGTTCCCGTTGCGGTCCTTGTGCCCCACGGTCTTGGCCACGCCCATGCCGATGAAGTCCAGCAGCAGGACGGTAAACTTCTTGGCCTTTCGATCCTGCACGTAGCTCGCCCATTCCGGCTGGGTGGCCGCCACGAAGGCCGACCAGGGCGTGTCCCCGACCCAGAGGAACGGCGTTCCGTCGTCGTAGACGAGATGTCGCGCGTCCCCGCTGATCCTCAGGTAGCCGCGCCGGTAGAGCGGGTTCGTTCCGGAATAGGCGGAAACGTTCACCCGGCCGGTGCGATCATGCAGCCCGGCATTGGACGTATCCGAGCAGGTCGTCCGCCATTCCCACGTGCCGGGCGCCGGGAACATGCAGCGCAGCCGGAACGTATTTCCGCCGTCCCAGAACCCGCAGCCCCGGATCTCCCGGCCGTCCGGCCCTGCGAAACGGACCGTCAGCCTGACGTCCCGGTAAGGGTTCGCATAACGCGTCGGACTCGTCAGCGTGGCTTCCCAGCGCGCCCATGTGGCCGCGTTTTGGGTCTTCGTTCGCGCGTGTTCGGCGGAGTGAGAATCCGCATAGACAGCCTGTGCCTGTTCCTGCATGGGCACGCCCTCCTCATGTTCCCGCCGGCGCGGCGGCTTTCGGCGTGTTCACCACGTTGAACGGCTCTTCCTCGCGCAGCACTCTCTGGAAATTCTCGAACTGGGCGCGTGCCTTTTGCCGGTGTGCCTCTACGGTGCCGGTCGCCATGTGCGGCGTGGCGATCACGTTCGGCAGTTGCAGGATGGGGTGGTCGGGCGGCGGCGGTTCGGGATTGAAGACATCGAGTCCCGCCCCCGCCAGGTGGCCGGCCTTGAGCGATTCGTAGAGCGCGTCCATGTCGTAGGTCTTGCCGCGCCCGGTAATGACGAACAGCGCACCGGGCTTCATCCGGGCGAATTGCCCGGCGCCGAACATGCCTTCCGTCTCGGCCGTCAGCGGCGTGTGGACCGAGACGATGTCCGCCTCGGCCAGCAGTGTCTCGAGCGGCACGAACGTGGCGTTCAGCTCCCGTTCAAGGGCTTCGTCGGCGCGCACGACATCCGAATAGAGCAGATTCACGCCGAATGCCTTGACCAGGTGCGCGACGCGCCGGCCGATCCGGCCGAACCCGACGATGCCGACGGTGCGCCCGTTCAGGAAATGGGAACCGGGTCTCCATTCGAAGCAGTCGAACTTGCCGCTGCGCACGTACTCGTGCACGCGGACGAGTTGCTTGCTGAGCGCCAGCATGAACAGGACGGTGTGCTCCGCCACGCCGAACACCGTTCCTTCCGGCGTCAGCGCGAACGGGATCCCGGCTTCGCTCAGGGCCTCGAGATCGACCCCTTCGTGGCCGACTCCCTGGTGTTGGACCAGTTTGCAGCGCTTAAGCAGCGGCACCCAGGCGGCGGGGCAGGTGGTGGTCATGAGGAAATCCGCCTCGCCCAGCAACGATTCGCGGGTTGCCCGGTCGTTCGTTTCCAGGAATTTGACTTCGAACTCCGGCGGCGCCACGACCAGTACCTGCTCCTTCATCCAGGGGCGTCTCATGTTGAACAGGGCGATCGGTTTGCTCATGGTCTGTTCCTCCTGGGTATCCTGAGTTCGCTGAAGTTGAATCTTCGTCTTACCCTTTGTCCTAGTCTTCGTCTAAGGTGTTCCCGCGGATCAGAGGACGAAGAGCAAGACAAAGAGTAAGACGAAGAGGTTCGTCTCCTCACACAGCTGCCGCAGCCCTCCCCAATAATTCTCCCGCTTCGACAACTCGTCCCTCTTCCGCCGATACGTAACACGCATAGACCAGCGCCATGCTGTAGAGCGTGTATTCACCGCTCGTCTCGAACTCGGCGCCGGTCCGGAGGCAGTCGGCGAAATGCTGTTGCGCAGCCGCCTGGCTGCTCTGCGGCAAATGCAGGTCATCCCACTCGCGTTTCCCGTCGGGGCGCAGGAGTTGACACACCCCGTCCGGCCTGAGCGCGATGCTCCCTTCGGTCCCGTCGATGATCAGGCGCGCCGCGCGGCCGGCCTTCTCCAGCCTGTCCAGGCCGGGGATCGGCATGGAGGACCAGCTTGTTTCGATGATGCCGGTTCTGTCGGGGTAGTTCAATGTGATGACGTGCACGTCTTCGCCTTTGAGTCGCGGGCTGATGTGGTGGTGCCGCGCGAAGACGGAGTCCGGGTCGCCGAGCAGGAACCTGAAGAGATCGAGATAATGCGGCCCCATCTCGTAGGTCAGCAGCCGCGGCATCTCCAGCATATAGGCCTGGCCCGGCTGCCAGTTGCCCATCGCCGCACGGTGCCGGTAGTGATGCGCGGCGAAGAACGGCGTGCCGATCGACCCGGCGTCGAGCAGTTCCTTCACCTTCCGGTACCACGGCTGCCAGCGGTAGTTCTCGTTGATCATGAGCCGCACGTTGCGCTCCTTGCAGAACGCGACCGTTTCGCATGCGGACGGGAGGTCGGGACAGAACGGCTTCTGGCACAGGACGGGGAGCCCCGCCTGCGCCGCCATCCGGGTGAGCGCGGCGTGGGAGTAGGGCCGCACACAGACATCCACGAAATCCAGGTTGGCCTGTGCCAGCATCGTTTCGAAATCGTCGAAGCCTTGCGCGATGCCGAATTTCGCGCGGACCGGCTCCCGCCGGTCCGGGTGCCGGTCACAGAGCGCGACGATTTGGGCGCCCTGCACGTCGCGCCACCCCTTGAGCTGGACTTCGCTCCATGCACCGGCCCCGATCATTCCGCCTCGCAGCGTCTCTTGCTCCGGCATGTCTCGTCTCCCTGTCTGTCCCGTACCGCACGGTCCGCTCGTGCTTCGCAACGCTCAAGCCAAGGCCGCGTTCGCTTTCGCCTCAACGTCCGCGACGGACGCCTGATTCGCGGCCGCCTCCAGAATGGCCGCCGCATTCTCGATCGGCGTGCCCGGCTGCAGCGGTTTTGCCGGCGCGAGAATGAATCCGCCCCCGCGTCCCATTTCCCTGACCAGCCGGCCGACTTCCTCGCGTACGTCCTCGGGCGTGCCGCGTGCGATCGTGCTCTGGCTCCCGAGACAGCCCCAGAACGTGATCTGGCCGCCCCACCGTTCTTTCAGCTCGTAGGGGTTCATCCCCGCCGCCTCCGGCTGAACGCTCTCCAGGACGTCCAATCCCATCTCGATCATATCCGGCAGAATTTCGGTGAGTGCCCCGCATGAATGGCTGAACACCTTCTTCCCGCGCCTGTGCACGCATGCGTAGATCCTGGCCCAGTTCGGCTTGATGAACTGCCGCCAGCGGTCCGGCCCCATGATGACACCGCGTTGATCGCCCCAGTCATCGGCGAAGAAGATGCCGTCGACGGGCAGGTCCAGCGTGTACTCGGTAAACGCAAGGTACAGATCCGTGAGCTTCGCCAACAATTCGGTGTAGAACGCCGGCTCGAGTACCATGTCCGTCAGTGCGTTCTCGAACCCGCGCATGCACCAGCTGCGCTCGAACAGGCCCCAGCCGATCTTGCCGAGCAGGAAGCTGTCCTTGCAGCGCTCACAGGTGCGCAGCGCCTGTTCCTTGCAGTCGGGCCGGAAGAATTGCCCGGCGTCGGGGAACGTGTACCCGGCGAAAGAGGGTTCCCGCAAGGGTGGCTTCTCCAGGTGCCAGGGCCGCCTGTCCATGCGCCAGAGCCCGCCGTACGTGTCGCGGGCGTGCGTGTCGTCAACGGGGGCCCGCCCGTCGGTGTCGACCGTCCGCACCTGCACGATGTAGGGCGTCAGGCGCCGCCGCCATTCGCGCCCGCCGTAGTACGTATCGAGCGCTTCGCCGATTTCCGGTTCGAACGGAAACGTGAACGGGACCGGCGAGGTCGGGCGGTGTCTCAGTTGCTCGATCACGCAGTCGCGCGGTTTCATTAGGGCTGTTCCTCCGTTTCGCGCAGGATACGGTTGGCCTGCACGCCCAGCGCTTCGACGCCGAGCTCGATGTGATCGCCCTCTTTCAACACGATCGGCTCCTTGCGGACGGACCCGCATCCCGCGGGCGTACCGGTGGCAATGATGTCGCCCGGCAGCAGGGTCATCAAGCGGCTCGTGTAGGCGAGGATGTCGGGCACGCTGAAGACCATCTGCGCCGTGTTGCTCTCCTGCAGCGTGAACCCGTTGATCTTCGAGTACAGGCGCAGCTTGTGCGCGTCGGGAACCTCGTCGCTCGTCACGAGCCAGGGGCCGATCGGGCAGAACGTGTCGGGGCTCTTCCCGCAGAACCACTGCTCGCCGCGCATCTGCACCTCACGATCGCTCGTGTCGTTCAGGATCGTGTAGCCGGCAATGTAGTCGAGCGCGGCCTCCTTCTTCACGCGCCGCGCGGTCTTCCCGACCACGAACGCCAATTCCACCTCCAGGTCGACGACCTTGGATTCTCGCGGCAGCACGATCGGGTCGTACGGCCCGTTGATGGAGGTGGTGGCTTTGGTGAAGATCACGGGCACTTCCGGCATTTCCAGGCCGAACTCCTTCACATGGTCCGCGTAGTTCTTGCCCAGGCACATGATTTTGCTGGGGCGTACGATCGGCGGGCCCAGCCGAACGCCGTCGGTGGGCATCAGCCGGCGGCCGGGCTCGCCGGCCAGTTCGCGCACGCGCGCCAGGCCCGAATCGCTGAAGAACGCCCCGTCGTAGTCGCCGATTTCCGGCGCCGCCGCGCGAACGTCCAGAATCCCGGGCCCGCCGTTCGCTTCGTCAACCCAGACTCCCGGCCGCTCTTTGCCGGGCTCCCCGTAGCGTACCAGCTTCATGCGCTTGCCTCCCTCCGGCCGGCTGCGCCGCCGCGTGTGCCGTGCCGTGCGTCTGCTATTTCCCCTCGTACTTGTCGATGAACACCAGATCGATCGGTTGCATGCCGTCCCGCCGAACGGCGCGGTTCCGGAGCACCCCGATCCCGTCGAACTCGATTTCGATCACGTCCCCGTCAGTCATGGGCCCCACCCCGCAGGCGGTGCCGGTCTGAATCACGTCGCCCGGTTCGAGTGTGTGCCACTCCGAAACGCCGGCGACCAGTTCGCGCACGCCGAAAATCATGTCCGATGTGTTCGCGTTCTGGCGGACCTCACCGTTGACGCGGGTCTGCCATGCGATGCCGGACGGATCGATATCCGTCTCCACCCATGGGCCCACCGGGCAGAACGATTCGTAGGCGCGGACGTATTTTCGTTTCTGTTCCGGCGGCACCGGTTCGTCGCCGGTCAGCTTGCCCTTGGCCCACGCGTTATGCACAACCGTGTAGCCCAGAATGTAGTTCGGCGCCTGTTCCGGGGTGATGTGGCGGCACGTGCGCCGCATCACGATGGCCAGTTCCCCGCTGTAATCCACTCGTTTCTCGAATGAAGGCAGATAGATGAGCCCGCCCGGCCCGGTGAGCGAATCCAGCCCGATCAGAAACCGGTCGCCCTTGCCCGGCACGGTGGGCAGCGGGAGATTGTTCTCCTTGCAGCGCGACTCGTAGTTTGCGCCGATCGAAATGATGGCTTTCGGGTCGCACGGCGCCAGCAGCGGCACGGCCTCCACCCCGCCCACGGCCTGCCCCTTCCGGATGTCGTCCGCGTACGGGTCCCCCTCGATCGCGAAGACCCAGTCTTCTTCCAGAATGCCGTACCGGGCCGCGCCGTTCGTCTGGTAACGCACCAGTTTCATCCTCTGCCTCCCTTCTGTGGTCGCGCGGGCATTCTTGCCCGCGCGCCCGGTGCTCAGGCGCCACCCAAGAGCCTCGGTAGCGCAAGCGGAGCGCAGGCAGGAATGCCTGCGCTACTTCTTCTTCGTGACATGCGCAAATTTTGGATACCGCTTGTACACCTGGCCCCGGTCCTCGCCGCGCCGGAGCGCGGCGCGGATCTGCTCCTCGATTTCCGCCAGCTTCTCCGCATCGACCAGAACCGCTTCTATCCGATCCGCCGGCACGACCACGGCCCCGTCGAAGTCGGCGATCACGAAATCGCCCGGTGCGACGGTCACCTTCTCCTGCACCTGCCCGTCCAGTTCGACGGGTTCCTGGACGCAGGTATGGTCGAAGCGGCCGGCGCAGATCACGGGTGTGACGAACCGGCAGAAGGTCGGGAACGCCAGCTCGACCAGTTGCTTCCCGTCCCGCGTGCCGCCGTCGGTGATGAATCCGCGTGCGCCGTGCATCTGTGCGGTGATTCCCGTGTTTTCGCCCCAGGGCCCGGACACGTGATGGCCGTTGGTCGCCATCACCACCACGCAGTCCGGCGTGATCTGCTTGTAGAACGGCCCCTTCGGTTTCGGCAGGCCCGGCCGCCGCTCCTGGCCGCCAATCGTGAAGGCCGGCCCGGCCACGACCATGTCCGGCGCCAGCGGCCGGACCGCGGCCGACAGCGCCTGGTTCGGATAGCCCATCTCGTTGAGAATGTCGCAAACGTCGGCGCTCGACAGCCGCTCGTAGCGCTCAATCAGTTCCGGTAGTGGTGTGGACATGTCAATTCCTCTCCATTCCCCTCGTCTCTGTACTCGCTTCGTCTCCTGCCACGGGGCGAGTTTCGAGCAAGTTCCCGAGTAAGTTCTCGAGCAAGTTTCAGACCAACCCGAACACCCTCCTCGCCGTCCCTCCGAACATTTTCTCCCGCTCCTCCTCGCTCTTCTCGCCAAACGGCTCTATCGCGAGCCGCAGCGCGTTGGCGTAGCCTTCGCGGCCGCTGACCGGCGGGTAGTCGCTGCCCCACATCATGCGGTCCGGCCCGAATGCTTCGTGGGCCATCTCCAGGATGCGCAACCCGTCCCGCTTGAAGGGGAACGGTTGTTCAACCGGGCTGGTTCGCCTGCAGATCTCGCCCAAGCCGTGGAACTTGATGTAGACATTCGGGAAGCGGGCCAGGGCAAACACGCGTTGCCGCAGGGGGTTGGGTGCCGCTTCGGCGTCGGGTGTGTTCACGGCGCCCAGGTGCTCCAGCACGATCGGCAGCTTCGGTACGGCCCGGACAACTTCGGCGAAGGCGTCCGCCGCAAACGCGCCGGCGTCGCCGCTGCAGCTGACGGCCAGGCCAAGCTCTTCGGCTTTGCGCCAGATGGCGAGCGGGTCGTCGCCCGGCGAGCGGGTGTCTGGCCGCAGCCGCACGCCGGCGGCGCCGCGCGCCGCGAGCCGTTCCAGCTCTTCGACGGCAGCCGGCTTGCGCGCGTCAACCAGCACGACGCTTGCGAATCGGCCGGGGTTGTCTCGGGCGCAGTCGAACTGATACGCGTTGTCGTATTGCCCCATGTACTGCACGAGCACGGCCTGCTCCACGCCGTTGCGGTCCATGTGGAACAGCAGGCTCTCCACCGGCTCGTACCAGTACGGGGACACGTGACAATGTGAATCGCAGACTGTCATGGGCTCACTCCGTTCGCGTCATGGGCTCGCTTCGCTCGCGTCACTTTTTCGGCAGCGGCAGCTCGATTGGCCGTTGCCTGGCGATCGAACGGTACGCCGCGTCGACGATCTCGACCGCACGCAGGCCGTCCCAGGCCGTCAGTAATGGCTCGTCGCCGTTCGCCACCCAGTCTATGAAATTCGCCAGTTCCGCATCGACGCCGGCCCGTTCCTCGCTTGCCCAGCTTCCGTCGGAGCCGGCGGCGACGCGCTCCTTCTTTCCGCTCCAGAGTGCGACGTCAATCGGTTTGCCGGGATCGAAGCGCAGCGAGCCCAGTGTCCCGACGACCTGCACCTGATTACCCGGCGTCAGGCACGAAACGGTGCACTGGACGGAACCGATCGCGCCGTTCTCGAATTCGACCGTCAGGAACAGGCTGTCCTGGTAGTCGACGCGCGGCTGCACGCGGACCCGGGATTCGACGGCGTAGACGGAGCGTGCCGTCCCGCAGAGGGAGAGCAGGTAATCGATGACGTGCACGCCGGGCGAGTGGAGCAGGGCGCCCATGGTCTCGGACTTGGCCCACCAGTTCACGCGATCGATGTGGACCATGTTCGCAATGTTGACGGCGGCCAGCGCGCCGAGCCGCCCGCTGTGCACGATCTCCGCCGCCTTGCGGTACGTCGGGCAGAGCCTTCGGATATGGCCGCACATCATCTTGACGCCGTACTTGTCGGTGATGTCGATCATGCGGTGACAGGCGGCGACGTCGATGGCGAGCGGCTTCTCGCAGAAGATGTGTTTGCCCGCCTTGGCCGCCGCGGCGACGACCGGCTCGTGCAGGTTGTGCGGGTTCACCACGAGGATGGCGTCGACGTTCGGGTCCTTCACGAGCTCCTGGTACGTCTTGTAGGCCGGCACATTCAGCGTCGCGGCGAATTCGCGCGCCCTGGCGAACGTTCGGTTCTGCACCGCTGCCATCCGGGCGCCGCCGAGTTCCTGCACGGCGTTCGCCAGGAGTTGGCCCCATCGACCGCACCCGACCAGCCCGATTCCGAGTTCCTCTGTGGCTTTGGCCTTCGCGTTCACGGGACTACCTCCTGATCGTGCTGTACCCGTTCTCGGCCAGAAGAATGTGGCCGGTCACTTTCGGCGAAAGCTGGTCGGACGCCAGGAACAGGAAGGACGGCGCGATTTGTTCCGGGGTCGACAGGCCCTGATCGCTGTTGCGTGCCGCGTCGATCTTCTTGCGGAGTTTCTCGCTCGCCGGATCGTTCTGCGGGGCCGGCCCCCTGAACATGGGCGTGTCGACCCCGGACGGGCAGACGGCATTCACACGGATCTTGTTGTGGAAGTAATCGGCGGCCATGGCGCGGGTCAGCGCGAGCACGCCCGACTTGCTGGCGCCGTATCCGCCGCCGTCCCTGCCCACGACGGCCGCGAGCGTGCCCGTGTTGACGATGGCGCCGCCGCCGGACCGGATAAGAGCAGGCGCCGCGGCCTTCGACATCAGGAAGACGGACTTCAGGTTCAGGTCCATCATCAGGTTCCATTCGTTCAGTGCGACCTTGTCGACGCTCTGGTGGCCCTTGCCGAACATGCCGACCAGATTGATCAGGACCGTCAGCGCTCCGTAGCGGCTGACCGTCTCGGCGACGGCCCGTTCGCAGTCGGCCAGGCACAGCGCGTTCGCGCTCAGCGCGCAGGCCTCCCCGCCCGCCGCGCGGATTTCGGCGGCCGTCGCCGCGGCCCGCTCCTCGACGATGTCGACGAGGGCGACCTTGGCCCCCTCCTGCGCGAACAGGGCGGCCGTGGCGTGGGCGATGGCGCCGCCGCCGCCCGTGATCAGCGCGACTTGCCCTTCCAGGCAGCCTTTGCCCCGCACCGGCGAATCCGAGCGCGCAGGCGGCCTCGGCACCGGCCGGCCGGGATTGCCGGCCGGCGCGCGGTTCTTGCCGGGTTCCTGGATCCAGGCCGACATCCCGTCATCGACGCAGAGGATGTGCCCGCACATGTGCCGGCTTTCGTCGGACGCCAGGTAGACGAACGTCGGCGCCAACTCCCGGCTGCCCGTCGCTTTCCAGTCGTCCTCGTCCAGCATGCTGGGCACGACCGGCACGAACGTGTTTCCGACACAGACGCAGTTGGCGCGATAGCCCTGCTTCGCGCCCTGCATGGCCATGCAACGTGTGAGGTTCAGCAGCGCACCCTTGGTGGCGGCCAACAGGCTGGTACCGGCCACCCCGCTCAAGGCCGCGGCGTGACTGACGTTGATGATCGAGCCCTGCCGGCCGCCGTTGCGGAAGGCCGGAATGCCGAACCGCGCCGTCAACACCACGCTGCTGATGTTGACTTTCACCATGCGGTCAAAGTCCGCTTCCGACACCTCGTGCAGCGGGCCCGTCCGCGGATACTCGCCGGCCAGATTGCACAGCACGTCCACGCATCCGTACTTCGCCACCACTTCACCCACGCCGCGTTCGCAGCTTGCCGCGTCCGACGGATCCATCACCACGGTCAAGCACGCACCCCCGGCATCCGTCACCGCTTTGGCAAGCGAAGCCAGTTGGTTCGCGTCGGGCCCCGCAACGGCAACGCGTGCGCCTTCCTCCGCGTACGCGGCGGCCACCGCGGGCGCCAACCCGTCCGCATCCACCGTGATCAGCGCCACCTTGTCTTTGAGTCGGTTCATCGCAGGGCTCCTTTCGATGCATCGTGAGGGACGCGCACGACCGTGCCGGCCCCCTCCATCTCTACCCTACAGCTTAGCCGCGGGCCCCGGTTCTTGCACTCCGGCAACGGCACTGGTGGACCCCAAAACCGCTCATTCCGATCATTTCTGGGTTGATGGGACGCGGCGAGGATGGGTATGCTTGTTGCGGGATGGGAGGGGGATATGACCGGTCGCCCGTCGGCGAAGTTGAGAGCGTGGCTGGAGCGGCAGCTGGGTGTGCTGGCGCCGGGCCAGCGTTTGCCGACAGATCCGCAATTGGCGGAGATGTTCGGGCTGTCGGAGATCACGGTACGGCGGATTCTCAAGACATACCGCGACCGGCACATGCTCAGCCGGATTCCGGGCAAGGGCACGTTTGTTGCCGGCTCCGAGAGTGAGGAGCCGCCGGAGCTGGAGACGCCGGGCACCTCGGCGGAGAACATTGCGGACCACATTCTGAACTCCATTCACAGCGGCATGATACGTCGGGGCCAGGCACTGCCGCCGGTGAAGCAAGTGGTGTATCGCTTCAATGTATCACCGGGCAGCGTTCGGCAGGCCTACAAGATCCTGGAGGGCCAGGGGCTGGTGACCCGCGTGGGCCGTACGTTCTGGGTGGGTGACTTCACCGAGGCGATGACGCCGGAGCGGACACGGGACGTTCTGCTGCTCATGCACGATTCTTCGGACTATCAGGCGGTATTCGAGGACGAGCAGCTGGCGCAGGCGTATCAGCGGATGGAGCGGGAACTGCTCGCGCGGGGGTTTGTCCTGCAGTTCGACAATACCGCCAATCTGGACCGGCTCTTGAGATATTGGCGCGCGCAGCGGCGACTGCCGGCCGGGTTCATCTTTCACCGGGTGCTCGAACAGAAGTATGAGCAGGTCCGGGTGCGAATGGTCAGGGTCCTGCGCCTGGCGGAGATGCTGGGCCAGCCGCGGCCGGCGATGCTGCTGGACTGGTGGACGGGCGAGATTCGGCCGCGGGTCGGCGGCGTGCACATCCTGTCGCGCGGGAACCTGTCGACCATCACAGCCCGTGTGCTGGCGCAGTATCTGATGCGGATGGGGTACGGGGAGGCGTGCTTCTTCGTCGATGACGCCAGCGCGAGCCTGGCTTGGGCGGGCAAGCTGCGCGCCGAGCTGAAGCACCTGCGCCCCGCCTTTGCCTTTCGGCCCGTTGTCCTTGGCGCGCGCCACACGCGGGAGAAGGCGGCGCTGGCCGCCCACGTGCGGGCCGGCATGGACAAGACCCGGTTCCTGGAGCCGATACTCGGCAAGTACCAGCCTGTGCCTGTCGCCGATTTCAAGAACGAACTCGTCGTGGCAACGGACTACGACGAGGTCCGCCGGCGTCTGCCCGCGGCCGGGATATGGGTCTTTCAGCGGGACCGCCCGGCGGCCGCCGCCGTGGAATGGGGGCGGGCCTCAGGCATCGAGATCCCGCAGCAGCTCTCGATCGTGAGCCACCAGCGCACCCCGGCCTACTATCATCTCGGCCTCTCGTGCTGTTTTCCCGACTATGAACAGATCGGCTACCAGATGGCGCATGCGATCATCGGCGATTTCCCCGTGGCCACGACTTCGAAAGGATTCATCCGCACGAACGCGCTCGTCGCCGAACGACTCACCACCCGGCGCCTGCCCTGGGAACCCGTCGGGGAATTGGGGATTGACTATTGACGATTGTCGATTGGGGCCGGCTGTTGGAGTCAGATTTCTTCGGTATGTCCGTTTCCCCTCTTGACGGCACAACTCGGGATTGCTACAGTGGATATAGCGCTATATCAAGAACGTCGGGTTCCTATCTTGGGCGTGTCCCACAACGTAATTGAGCGCTCCCCATCCGGAGAGAGTCATGACAACAAGAATGGGCCTGCCTGTCCGAACAGCCTTGTTCCTACTCTGGTTTCCGATGTCGGCCTGCGCGGCCACCTACTACATCGACTACGCGAGCGGCCGGGACGGCAACCCCGGCACGAGGGAAGGGCCGTGGAAGCATCATCCTTGGGACGAGAATGCGCGGGAGTTGCCCGCAGGCGTCAAGGGCGCCCACACGTACGTGTTCAAGAGGGGAGTCGACTATCAGGGCTCTCTCATCGCCGGCGATTCCGGCGCGGGGCCGGAGGACCCCGTCGTGCTCACGGGGGCCGAGGAGTGGGGCAGCGGCGAGGCGATCGTCTCGGGCGGCGGCGACGTGCGCGGCGTCTGGCGGCAGTGTCGTGCGGGCGAGTTTCCGGAGTTGCCGCCGGACGATGCAGGCAAGGTTTGGTATGTGGAATGGCTGCAGGATCCGCCGCCCAGAACTCTTTTTGAGGTGCGGGACGGCGCGATCCTCCGGATCCACCAGGCGCGCGAACCGAACTTTGACGAGCAGATTGAACTCCACGGCGACGACCCGCGTGCGCATTGGTTCGAGCCGGCGGACGTCGATCGGACGTTCACGCTTCATGTCGAGAGTGCGGACGGCTTCGAGGTTGGCGATCAAATCGCCGGCATGGGCAAGTGGAAGGATGTGGATGAGGACGCGTTCAATCTGAAGAAGGGGGATACGACGGTTGTCGAGGTTGGGGCGCGCCTGCTGACGCTCAGGAATTCGACGTACAAGAGGGGCGAGTTCGAGGTCGGCGCCATGCTCACCAACGGCAAGGCAAGGACCCGGATCACGAAACTGGCGGGTGCGCACGACGTCCGATATTCACTGCGGGATCCGGGCAACCTGCCGCGCATCACGCCGCATTGGGCCGGAGGCACGATCTGGATCGAGAACCTGCACGGAAGCAACCCGCACCCCGGATTGCTTCAGGCGGTCGACCCGGCCAAGGGGGAGTTGGTCTTCTATCCGCATGCGGGGCTGACGCGCCCGCCGCGACGCCACAGCCGATACCGCGTTGAGAACATCCCGTCGATACTGGACGCGCCGGGCGAGTTCTTCTACAGCGCGAAGCGGAACATCCTCTTCGTGCGGCTGGCGGGCGACCGGGACCCGAACGAGGCCCGCGTCGTGGCCGGCAGTCGGCTTTTCCATATCCGGATCTGGAACCAGAGAAACATCACGCTTCTTGGGCTGCACTTTCGCTTCCTCAATGAGGTGAAGCTCGGGATCGGCGCCGGACACCACGGGGAGCCGACGTTCCATTCCGAGGACGAGAACGCGGCCATCCTGCTGAACGGCAACACCAGCCACATCACGGTCCGAGATTGTTCTTTTGTCGAACTGCCCTATGGGATCACCGGCTATACCGACGAGCGCGGACAGGCATCCGGGCAGGCGATGCGCCACGTGACGGTCGCGGGCAACCGCTTCCGGAATATCGGCGGGGGCGCTATTCTCCTCGAACCCAGGTCGATCCGCTGGAAGCGCGCGAGCACCGGCCGAATCGACCATATGAAAATCCTGCATAACCACATTGCGAACTCCGGATATCGCCTGCCCAAGTTCGCCTACTGGGGGCAAGGCATTCTCGTCACGCGCGACCCCGTCGTCGAGATCGCCCACAATACGGTCCAGCGCTGTCATGGCTCGGGCATCCTCTGGCATGGCCCCGGTTTCACGGGCGGAAACGCGGAACGGCGCGAGCCGTTGATCCGCGGCCGGATCCATCACAACGCGGTTGAGGACACCATGCTCGGCAAGCAGGATTACGGCGGCATCGAGGTCTGGTACGGGCCGGGATACGTCTACAACAACATTTCCGTCAACGCGGTTGGCTACAAGCACGCCGACTATCGGTTCAGCGGCGGGAAGGTCAAAGACTTCTATCGCACGAGTTGCTGGGGCCCCCAGATCTATCTCGATCAGGGCTACAAGCAGGCGGTCTTCAACAACATCCTCGTCGGCGGCAAGAACGACGTGAACCAGCCGATCTACAATGCCGCCGGCATCAACGAGGCGCAGGGCTTTCTCAACATGGTGTTCAACAACACGATCATCCGCTGCGCCGACGGCCTGCACAAGGGCATGACCTACGAACACAACCGTTGCTATTACCTGAACAATCTCATGGTCGAGATGGGTTTGCACTTCTTCAACACAGCCGTGCCGTCGAAAGCGACGGAGTTCGACACGCTCGCCTTCGGGTACAACGTGTGCCGGGGACAGCCCACGCATTTCGGCTCGTTCGAGCCGAGCTGGGCCATACCCGGCGCCCGGTCGAAGCGGGAGCACCACGCCACGCTGGAAAGCTGGCGCACGAGTCTCGAGTCGCGCCAGGCGTTGCTCGCGCAGACCGGGTGGGTCACGGAAGCGCCGCTCGTGGCCGGCACCGATGCGGCGAACCCGCGCCCGCTTCCCAATACACCGGTCGTGGACAACGCGCGGAAAGTGTTTGTGCCCTGGTCTCTGTACGAGGTGGTTGGCGAGTGGCCCTTTCACCGGTACCGGAAGGACCCGGCCGTGCTGCTTGATGAACACGTCTTTTGGAATGAAGACTGGAAGAATCGCAGGGAACTCAACAAGACGGTCCGCCGCAACAACCTGGTGGGGCACGGACTCGCCGCCGAAGCGTACGGGGAGGGGATCCTGGAGAACTGGACGACATCGGCGTTGAGCCTTGACGGGAAGGGCCAGTACGGCCGTTTCGATGCCACGGACGATATGGATATGGACATAAACAGCTTCCTGATCGAGGCGGTCCTGCGCAGCACGGCCCATGGCCCCGTGGTGAGCAAGATGGCCGGCACGCGAGAGGGGCGGGCTGGGTATCTCCTTGAGATTCTGTCCGACGGCAAGGCCAGTGTGACTCTGGCCGCCGCCGGGTCACGCGTCGTGCGGGCCGTGAGCGGCGGCCGCATCAACGACGGCCGGTGGCATCATCTCATCGCCGAAGCCGACAGGACGAACGGACAACTCACGCTCTATATCGACGGAAGACAGGACACTCGCGTCCGGCTGGGCTTGCCGGCCGATGCCGGTCTCAAGAACCCAGGCGTGTTCCTGCTCGGCCGGCACCAAGACGCGTATCACCGGTTCGAGATCGATTTCCTGCGCGTATCCCGGGGCAGTCTGCAGGATGCGGAGACGGACATCGCCGAACTCTACGCATGGGAATTCGACGGCCCGTTCCTGAGCGACTTCCACGGCAATCCGCCGAGCGGCAAGGCGCGGGACGTCGGCGCGGTCGAGCTTGTCGAGTCGACAGCGCGGTGAAACGCCGCGGGAGGTGGTGCCATGCCCGGCATCGTGAAAGAGATCGCCAAGCGCAGCGGCGCCTCCGTGCCCGCGGTTTACCAGGCCCTGAGCGGCACGGGCCGGCTTCGGCCCGAAACGCGCGAGCGGATCAAGACGATCGCGGCCGAGCTTGGGCACAAGCCCAACGCCGCGGCGCGCGCGATTGCGAGCGGCAGGTTCCGTTCGGTTGCCTTGCTCATGCGCGCGAGCCGCGGCGGGACGTATCTGGCGGGCGACATGCTGTTCGGGATCCAGAACAAGGTCGTCGAACATGACCTGCACCTGATCCAGGCAAGGCTGCCGGCCAGTCTCCTGACGGACGAGGAATTCGTGCCGAAGATTCTGAGAGAACTCTCGTGCGACGGGCTTCTGATCAACTACTCCGGGTGCATGGCCGAGCGGATGGTCAAATTGATCCGCGCGTTCAGCGTGCCGTCCGTCTGGCTCAACTCCAAGCAGCGCTGGGATTGCGTACGCCCGGACGACTACCACGGCGCTGAACAGGCAACCGCAAAGCTGATTTCGCTCGGCCACAAGAAGATCGTGCTGTTCCATCCCGCCTCCCCCCTTGTTGGGCCGCACTACAGCAGTACGGATCGGCTGCGTGGCTACCGGCACGCGATGCAGAAGGCGGGATTGCGCCCGCACGTTGTTCAGCCGGCGGAACGGCTGCCTTACGGGGACCGGACAGAGTTTGCGCGGGCGCAGCTGAAGAGGCTCAACCGTGCGACCGGCCTCGTCACGCTGAATGATTTCGAAGCGTTGACAACCGTGCAGGCTGCCTTCAGCCTCGGGATTCGGGTTCCGGACGATTTGTCGCTGGTGACGTTGGCCAACGACCTGAAGTATGTTCAGTTGGCGCATCTGAGCGCGTTTCTCGTGCCGCACGTCGGAGTCGGCGAACAAGGCGTGGAACTTCTCATGCGTAAGATCGACGCGCCGTCCAAACGGCACAAGCCCAGGGCGCTCCCTTTCGAGTTCATTGCCGGCGAATCCTGCAAACCCAACACGAGGTAGCACAGGCGGCGACGACGGACACTCGAAACGACGCTTCACCTATCTTCACGGCCTCCCTTCGGCTTGACCCGCAAGGTAGCGCTTCTGCCGCGGATGTGTTCCCGGTGGGAGGGCAAGGGCAACGTCGTGAGCGGTGCGCCGGCCTCAGCCTTCCGTGGCCTGTTCCGGTCGCCGGATGGGTTGGGACGGATACCGCGAGCCCGGTGCCGGCCATCGCGGGCACGACGGCTGCCTGTAATGAACCCGCGGCGTGTGGCATGGCCGCATGAGAACGCTCTACACCAGTTCCGGCTGCCCGTACTTGCGCCGGAACTGGCTGGGCGTCATGCCGCTGCGCGTCTTGAAGAAGCGGCAGAAGTAGTTCGGGTCGGCGAACCCGGCTTTGGCGGCCACGAAGGCCACCTTGGAGGAGCTGTTGGCCAGCAGTTGCTTGGCGATGGTCAGCTTCTTGTCTTCCTTCAACTCGCGAAACGTCCGGCCCGTTTCTTCCTTCACCAGGTGCGAGGTCCGCGACGGCGACAGGAACAGGTGCCGCGCCAGATCGCCGACCGACGGGTCCCACTGCAGATTCGCATCGAGAAAGCGCAGGATCTGCTGCGCGCGTTCCTTGCCTTCTTCCTCCTGTTGCTGCTCGATGCGCTGGAACACGTCCGAGACGTAACTGCGCAACATGCGCGCCAGCGCCAGCGCCTCGGCGCATGCCTCTTCAGGCAGGCGCCTGAGCGACTTCTCGTGTTCGTCACCCAGCGCGAACTGGCCGATGAACACCACGCCGAGCAGTTCGTCGAAGCGGAATATGGGGATGATGATCTCGCACGCCTTCGCATGGCAGGTGTGCAGGAAGATGTCGCGTTTCTCCTCGCACTCCGGAATGAGATCCGTGCCGTCGGACCTGCTGCAGGCGGGCAGGTTGCGGTGCTTGAAGCGCCAGCAGAACGGTGTGTCGTGGATATACCGCTCTTCGGGGATGATCGGCCTGCCGTCGACGAGCAGGCGCCGGCCGAAATCGCGCAGGCAGATGGTCAGCCCCGTCGTCCGTTCGAACGATCGCAGCGTCTTCTCGAATTCCTGTTGCATGTGCCGGCCGTTCTCCGCGGCGGGTTCTCGCCGCTTGCACAGCCGGATGCGAGTATCCCGGCATTCATAACGCGGGTCAATCGCGAAGTGACGACCGTCCCCGGCGCCGCCGCCCTTGACGCGTTCTTCGGAAGGGCTTGAGTGCCCGCCCGGCAGGTGCTAACCTCAACAGCCGGGCGGTGGTTGGGCGCGCCGGGGTTGTTCAAGACAACCTCGCGACGATTGGAAGGACGAGCAAGCGGAATGGCCGTTCCCGCGTGGTGCGGGCAAGAGGCCGGAGGAACCGATGAACAGGCAGTGGCTACTGGCCGGCGTGCCGGCGGTTTCGATGATTGTGGCCGTCGTCGCGGTTTCCAAGGCCGTCATCTGTGCGCGGCAGAATGCGGAGCTGGCGCGGCAGGCCGCCGAATGGCGGCGGGCGGCCGAAGCGGATGAGCGGGGAAACGCGCGCCCGGCCGAGGCGCCGGAACGTGAGCCGCCGGTTCCATCCGGGGCGGAGGAGATCCGCGCCGGGTCCGGGCCGGACGCCGCGCTGCTGGCCGAAGCGACCCGCCTGCGCGACCTTCTTGCGCGGCGGGATGAGGCGATCGCCGAGCAGCAGAAGAAGATGCGGGAGTTAGAGCAGGACCGGGTCCGGCCCCAGGGCCGGGCCGAGCGGCGTGCGGAGTACATGCGCAAGCTGCAGGCGGACAACCCGCAGCGGTACGAGGAACTGCGCCAGCGCCGCCGGGAGATGCGCGAACAGATCACCGCCAACGCCAGCGATCAGTTCACGTTCCTGTCCGGAATCGACGTTGCCGGCTGGCCCCAGGAATGGCAGCAGAACCATCTCCGGCTGCTGGAGACGATCCGGGCGGTGAACGAGGTCGCGCGGCAGACGCCCGAGCGCCCGGAATCCGATTCGAGCGAAGCGCGGCGCCAGATGTTCCAGGCGATTCGGGATTCGCGCGAGATGTTCAATGCGGAACGCGACATGCTGCTGTACGACATGGCGCGCCAGATCGGATACGAGGAAGCCGACGCATGGCGGTTCGCCGACTACGTCGCGCTCGTGCTCCAGATGACCACACCGCGCTCCCTGTTCCAGCCGCGCCCGCAACCGCCCGCGGCGGAGTGACGGCCGGCCGCCGGCTCAGCGGTAGTAGTTGTCGGGGTCGTAGAGGAAGTAGAAGTCGCACGGCCCGAGCCGGGGCAGTTCCACGTACCGGTTCCCGTGTTCGTCGCGTTTCTCTGCCCCGAAGTGGATGAACAGGCCCCGCGGGGACACTTCCTCGGGCTTCACGAGCAGGCCGTGCTCGCGGATCTCGGCGACGACGCCGCCCACCCACTTTTGCGTGACGGCGGCGTCGCCGAACTCGCGCCAGTCCCCGTCGGAACTGTGCGCGTACATCTGCTTGACGAACTCCTCGAGCGTGAGCCCCATCTTCTTGGCTACCGGGCCGTGGATCCGCTGTTCCCACTCCTTCATGAACTCGAGCACCTCGGACAGTTGCGTCTGGTTGCCGCTGACGCGGCTGTACATCTGATGGTGCACGACAACCGCGTCGCGGTACGCGTAGGAATGGTCCGCCATCGCCACGATGGCGGCGGCCATGCTCGCCGCGAACGACTTGACCACCACATAGACCGGCGCCTCGCTCGATTCCATCGCCTTGATGATCCGATAGCCTTCCATCACCGAGCCGCCGGGGCAGTCGTCGATGATCAGGAAGATCGGGCGCGTGGTCGACTGGTTGTTCAGAAAATCGATTTGATCGCTCACGTACTTCGCGCTGCCGCCCACGATGGGACCCGTCAGAACGACCCGGCGGTCCGTGATGTGCAGGCAGCCGTCCTCGACGGGCTCGGCCCGGTACGCCATCTCCCGGCGCGCCTTTTCCTGCCATGAGCCCTCGGTCTCGTGCAACTGGATCTCCAGTCGCGTCTTGGCCAGGGCTTCCTCCGATCCAAGCCGCTCGTGCGCGATCTTCTTCTTGTCGAATTCCATCTTGGCCTGCTCGAACTTCAGCTTCTCCATCTCGCGCAGCAGATCCATCTTCTCCGCGCGCTGATCGAGTTCGAGCTTGTCGAGCAGGACCGACTGCTTCTGATTCTCCAGGCTGAGCCGTTCCTTTTCGGCCTTGATCGCCGCCGTTTCCTGCTGCAGTTTCTGGGCCTCGAGCGCGTTCTGCATCTCCAGTTCCGTCTTCTGCATTTCGAGTTGGGCCAGCTTGTCCTGCAGCCGCGCTTGACGCAGTGCCTGGTCCATGGCCAGGCGATTCTTCTCCTCTTCGAGTTTTGCCAGCGCCAGCTTCTGGCGCTGCAGCATGAGCTGATAGTCGAGTTCGAGGCGCTCCTTCTCCTCCTGCAGCGCGGCAAGTTCCTTCTTCCTGCGCGCATCGAGCAATTCCATCTCCGCGGTGAGGCGCTTCTTCTCGTCGGTCGCCGCGGCCAGCTCTTTCGCCAGCCGCTGGGCCCGCAGCTCGTTCTCAAGCGCCAACTTCTCCTTCTCCGTCTTGAGCGCCTGCAGTTCGGGGTCCTCCGCGGGCTGCTTCTGCCCGGCCTCCACCGCTTCGCCGTCCGCCGCCTTTCGGTCGGCTTCCGCCTTCTGCTCCGGCTCGGCCGCTATCGCGAAAACGGTCACGGCCGCCAGCAGCCAAACCACGCTCCACCATCCGCCTGTTTGCCTGCGACTCATCACGCTTTCTCCTTACTCTCCGCGGGACCCTTTGCCTGCTCCATCCGTCCCGGCGCGACCTCCTTATAGCATA
Source organism: Kiritimatiellia bacterium (assembly GCA_016929905.1). Lineage (GTDB taxonomy): Bacteria > Verrucomicrobiota > Kiritimatiellia > JAFGHX01 > JAFGHX01 > JAFGHX01. The sequence goes on along the minus strand of JAFGHX010000414.1, from coordinate 34,070 downwards.
TCCCGGTGCGGGAAACCACTTGTTTCCCGCCCAGGTGCGGACCCGTCCGCGGCGGACATGGACGGTGACGGCAATTTCTGCTATCGTCATCCGTCGGAATCGGTGTCGGCCACTGCGCGGCGGCGCAGAGAACGATGGGATGAAAGCGGCAGTCGCCGATTCGGCCCAAACGCTGGAATCGCTCGAGGACGCCGTGCTGGATCTTGAGTCGGAGACGGAGGCCCGCCACGAGCTGATGAAGACCGAACCCGCGCTCGAGGAGCAGCTCGACGAGACGCGACGCCGCGAGGAAGTGGAAAGCGCTCTGAGCCAACTGAAGGCGAAGTTGAAGAAGGGTTGAGCGTTCTGTCAGTCAACCGGGAGCCTGTCGGGCGCCGGCCGAACGCCGGGGTCGGGTGGGCTCCCGTGAACCCCTGCCGTCTCGCCCGCGCCCACGCCGCGATGCCGCATCGGCCGGCCCCGCAAAAAAAGATTCCCAAAAGCTTTGTTCTGCCCTAGGCTATCCGGCAGAATTTGCACCGCAAGCATTTGGACTGTCCTCATGACCGAAGGCAACATGCCGAAGCAGAGCAGGCCGCGGCTGGTTGCGGCCTTTCGCCTGAAGCTCTGGATGCTCCGGGCGTTGCGCCGGCTGGCCCTGGGGGCTGCCGTGTGGCTGTTTGTGCTGGGCACGGTGGTGCTGGTCCTGCGCGTCGCCACCCGCATCTCGCGGGGCGCCTTGGCCTGGGGGTTTGCCGGGCTTGTGCCCGTCTTTGTGTTGGCGCTCCTGCTGGAATGGCGCCGGCGTCCCTCATGTTCCGCCGTAAACGCGTTGCTGGATGTCGTGCATGCGTGCGGCGGCCTGGTCATGGCCGACGAGGAGACAGATATCGGCGCCTGGCGCGAACGCCTTCCGCCGCTGACTCCTCCTCGCGTGCGCTGGCGCGGGGAACGGCTCTGGCTGCTGCTGGCGGCGGGCGCCGTCTTCGCGGCCGTCGCCTACGCTGTGCCGAGTCGGTACGTCGTTCCGGGCAAGAAGGGGCCGATGGAGATCGGCAACGTCGTGGAGGATCTGGAATCCCGTATTCAGGTGCTCGAGGAGGAGGCGGTGTTGGAGGAAACGCGGGCGGAAGAGATCCTGGAGAAGCTCGAGAAGCTGAAGGCCGAGTCGCGCGGCGACGACCCGGCCAAGACGCTCGAGGCGCTGGACCATATCGAACAACTCGCCTCCGACGCCGCCCGCAAATCGGCGGAGGAGGTGCAGGCGGCCGTCGAGCCGCTCGCCAAGGCGGAAGCGCTGGCGCAAGCGCTCGAGAAACTGGCGGGGCAGCGAATGGAAGCCGGTGCGGTGCAGGCCGATCCCGGTCTGCTGGCCAACGCCATGAAGGAGCTGGCTGCCCTCATGGAAAACGAAGCGCTGGCCAAGCGCCTGGCGCAGACGCTGCCGCCCGAACTGCTCGACGCCTGCCGCTGCGGACAGCTCACGCCCGAGCAGCTCAAGGCGCTTGCCGAGTGCCTGGGTACGTTCGAAGGCGAGCTTACCGGGCGGCTGGTCCGGCTGTGCGAGGCGCGGCTGATCGACGCGGAACGGCTTTGCGCCTGCACGAATGCCGCCTGCTATGACCCCGACGCCCTGGCGCTGCTGTTGGCAAAAGGCGGGGAGTGCGACAAGGCGGGAATCGCGGCGGCGCTGGCCGGGTCCATGCCGGGGCAGGGCGGCGTCAATCGCGGGCGGGGCGACGCGCCGATGACGTGGACGGAGGGCACGTCCGAGCAGGGCGCACGATTCAAAGAGCAAGGTTTGCCGCCCGGCAAGGTGGCGACGCTCAAAGACAGCGAGCTTGTCGGGCTCAGCGCCGGCGCGCCGTCGGTGACCGACGAGCCGATCGCCGCCCGTGCCGGCACGCTGAGCGCGGGCGACGGGCACGGCGCCGCCCATACCCAGACCGTGCTGCCCCGGCACCGCGGCGCCGTCAAACGTTATTTCGAGAGGGAGAAATAAGGGAAGGACGAACCATGACCGACACACAGACCACACTGTTGACTCCCGAGGACCTGCAGCCCGTCACGGAACTGGCGTCGAAAACGCTGGAGCAGTTGGACCGCATCCTGTTGGGCCGTGCCGACCTGCACCGCATGGTGCTGGTGGGGATCCTGAGCCGGGGCCACATTCTGCTGGAGGGCCTGCCCGGGCTGGGCAAGACGGCCCTTGTGAAGGCGATTGGCGATATCCTGCGGCTGGACTTCAACCGGATCCAGTTCACGCCCGATCTGATGCCGGGCGACATTCTGGGCACGCACATCCTGCAGGAAACAGGGCCGGGCAAGCGGGAGATGGTTTTCCAGCCGGGCCCGGTTTTCACCCATATCCTGCTGGCGGACGAAATCAACAGGGCGTCGCCCAAGACGCAGTCGGCCCTGCTGGAGACGATGCAGGAACATTCCGTCACGCTGCTCGGCAAGACGCGCCGGCTGCCCGCGCCGTTCTTCGTGCTGGCCAGTCAGAATCCGATCGAGCTGGAGGGCACTTACCCGTTGCCCGAGGCGCAGATCGACAGGTTTCTCTTTCGGCTTCTGGTCGAGGACGTCAGCGTCGACACGCTCAACGACATCATCTCGACGCGCCGGCGCGGCGAGCCGCCGGCGCCGACGTGGCAGATGCAGGCGGCGGACCTGGAGAAGGTATTCGCGGCGATGGAACGCGTCTTCCTGCCGAAACCCGTTTCCCGCTATGTCGCCCGGTTGGTCGCCGCCACGCATCCGGGTGAAGCCGCGGCGCCGGAGGCCGTTCGCGACTATGTCCTGTACGGGGCTTCGCCGCGCGCCGCCATTGCCATCGCGGAGGCTGCACGGGCCTGTGCCATCATCGCCGGTCGGCCGACCGTCGGCTTTGAAGACGTGCGGGCTGTTGCCGGGCCCGTGTTGAATCACCGCTTGATTCTGAACTACAAGGCGCGGTTCGAGAAGCTTTCCCCGATGGCCGTGGTCGGCAGCCTGCTCGACGGGGTGCCCGAGGCCGAACTCGGCCTGCCGGCCGACATGGAAATCGAGGAGAAGTCCGCATGAGCGTGCGGCGCAGCAGGCCTCGTACGGTCCCCGCGGTGCCGGGGTTGGTTGTGCTGGCAGCCGTCGCCTTCGTGCCGGTGCCGGCCCGGGCCGCCGAACGGTTCGGGCCGATGACCGTCTCGCCGCTCTCTACGCAGGTCGGCGAGAGCCCGCACGGCTATGTGGAGCACCGTGTGCTCGTCGAGAACAGCTCGCTGACCGAGGCGCATCGGGTTCGGCTGCTGCTGCCGAAACGCAGCTTTGCCTCCGGCAATCACATTCGCTCCATCACGCGCTCGGCGGTCGTGGCGCCGCGCTCGAGCATGACCGTTTCCTTGCTGCAGCCGCCGCTCGCCGTACAGGGCGACGAGCGGATGGTCGTCGTCATCGACGGCCGGCACGCCGGCGACGTGGCCGTGCCGTACCCGATCGGGCAGCACATCGCGCGCTGGAACCGGAAGAGCGCGTTCAATGTGCTGTTGAGCCGGGCGGTGAACCGCGACGATTTCGAGAAGAACTTCCAGAACTCGCTCTACGCGCAGGTCCGGCGCAGCTCGCGCGGATCGCGGCGCAGCCGGGAGAAGGAGTTCGAACTCGTTAAGGCGGAGTCGGACGTACGGAACTGGACCACCAGTTGGCTGGGGTGGACGTGCTACGACGGAGTCGTGGTGACGGAGGCCGACCTGCAGGACATGCCGTCCGCCGTGCGCGCGGCCCTCTGGCGCTACGTGGAATGCGGCGGATCGCTGCTCGTCATCGGCGATTTCGCCGTGCCCGAGCCGTGGCCGCGACTGGCGTGCGAAGCGCCGCCCGGGCTGAAGGCGTGGTACGTGGGGTTCGGCCAAGTCATCGCCAGCCCCCAAGCGGCCGGCGAGCATCTCGGCCGCGAACAACTCCTGTACGTCCGCAAGGCATGGATCGAAAGCCGCCAACCTTGGGCCGGCGTCAGCAACGCGGGCGAGGCGAACCGCGTATTCCCCGTCGTGGACGATGTGGGGGTCTCGATCCGGTTCCTGTTCCTCCTGATGCTCGGGTTCGCCGTCGTGATTGGGCCCGTGAATTTCATCATCCTGCTGCGTAAGAAGAAGCTGATATGGATGCTCTGGACCGTGCCGGCCGTTTCGGTGCTGACCTCCCTGCTGATCGTCGTCTATGCCTGGGTTTCCGAGGGGATCCGGCCCGTCATGCGGGTGGAGACCCTGACCATACTGGATCAGCGCGCCCATCGCGCATCGACGCTGGGGTTGCTGGCTTACTATTGCCCGTTGACGCCGCGCGGCGGCCTGCATTTCGGCTATGACACCGAACTGACACCCGAAGTCGAGACGCGTACGTACGGCGCCGGAGCCGGTCGCGACGTGGATTGGTCGGCCGATCAGCACTTCAGATCCGGCTGGATCAGCGCGCGGCTGCCCGCGCACTTCATGATCCGCAAGTCCGAGCAGCGCCGGGAACGGCTCGAGCTCATGCGCCAGCCGGACGGTTCGCTTGCGGCGTTGAACGGGCTCGGCACCGATATCCGCAGCCTGTGGCTGGCGGATGGGGACGGCCGCGTGTATGCGTGCGGCGGCATCCCGGCCGGCAAGCGCGGCACGCTCCTCGCGGAAGCCGAGGCGGCCGGCAACGAACTGGGCCGGCTCCGGCGCGCCTACCACAAAGTGAAATGGCAGGACAACTATGCCGGCTTCACCAACGCGCCGGCCCAGTCGCTGCTGGCCGGCACCTATATTGCCACGCTCGATGCCTGCCCGTTCCTCGAGAAAGGCCTGGAGCGCGTCGGCCGCAGCCGGGAACGGAGTGTCGTGTACGGGATCCTGGACACGGAGTCCATCGGCCGCGCTGAACTCCGCGCGGGGCGGGCCGGGGCCGGCACGCCGGATGCCGGACGCTCACCCGCCTCCTTCTCCGTTGCAGACGCGCTCCGTGAGCGGCTCGGGCCCATCGGTGCCCACGCGCGGGAAACGCCAATCATGCCCTGCAGGGCAGAAAGCCCTCGCCGCCCGATTCCGTATCAGCACGTCAACGGATGCAGAGGTCCGGATCAGCTCGGAACGGACACATGAAGGTTGATGTCGTCAATCTGAAGAAGCATTTCGCCAAGGCCCGGGCCGTGGACGGGATCTCGTTCAGCTTCGAGACGGGTCAGGTCGTAGGGTTTGTCGGGCCGAACGGGGCCGGCAAGACGACGACGATGCGGATCATGGCCACCCTCGACGAGGCGACCGAGGGCGATGCGTTCGTCGACGGCGTCTCCGTGACGGAAGACCCGGAAAAGGTGAGGCGGCTGGTCGGCTTCGTGCCGGATGCCCTGCCTGCGCACACCGGCATAACCGTGCACGAGTATCTCGATTTCTTTGCCCGCGCCTACGGCCTGAAAGGCGCGCGGCGCCGCACAGTGGTTGAGGGTGTCGAGGAGTTCACCGGCCTGACCGGCATGCGCGACAAACTGCTGAGCGCATTGTCCAAAGGCATGCAGCAGCGGGTCAGCGTTGGCCGGTCGCTCGTCCACGACCCGACGGTCCTCATCCTCGACGAGCCGGCGGCCGGGCTGGACCCGCGCGCGCGCATCGAGCTGCGCGAACTGCTGCACGTGCTCTCCGAACAGAACAAAGCCATCTTCATCAGCTCGCACATCCTGAGCGAACTGCGCGAGATCTGTACCGGCGTCGTGATTATCGAGCAGGGCCGGCTGCTGGAAACGGGCACGATCGGAGAGGTCGTCCAGCGAAGCATGCCGAAGCGTACGCTGATGATCCGGCCCCTGAGCGGCCAGGACGAGGTCGCCAAGGCCCTGCTCGAAATGCCCGGGATCGAGAACGTGCGGCCGGCCGGCGCCGAGGTCCTGGTCGAGGTGGACGGTTCCGAGGAACGCTGCGCGGAGATCCTGGCCGACCTGATCCGGCGCGGCTACCGGATCGCGGAGTTCAAGCAGCGCCGGGCAGAGCTGGAAGAGGTCTTCATGAGTATTACGAAGGGCGAGTTGCAGTGAAGGTGCTCCCGGACTATATGCGGCCGCGTCACTGGGCCTTGAATGCGATCATGGTCAAGGAGCTGCGCCAGTTCGTGCGCAGCCGGTTCATGGTCTCGCTGTTCATGTTCTTCCTGCTTGTCCTTGTTATCGGGACGGGCGGGTTCGTCATTTCGCACAGCATCGAACGGCTCGTTTCGCCGATGGCGACCGGGCGGTGGGGGCGACAGTTGTTTATGATCCTGCTCGGCATTCTGAACGCGGCCTGCATGCTGTTCGTTCCCGCGTATGTGGGTACGCGATTCGCCGTCGAGCGGTCGGCGTTGCACACGGACCTGCTGTTTGTCACCACGCTCACACCCGGCGCGATTATCAGAGGGAAGCTCTACTCCGGGCTGATCATGGCGCTTGTGATCTTCAGCGCCTGCATGCCGTTCATGGTGTTCACCTATCTGCTGCGCGGGATCGACCTGCCCTCCATCTTCGTCATTCTCTCACTCGTCCTGCTCGCGATCGCCGTCTGTATCCAATCGTCCATTCTCGTCGCCGCGGTTCCGGCCACCCGTGTCTTCAAATCGCTGCTGGGGTTGGGCCTGGCCGTCGGGCTCTGCCAGGCGATCGGGCTCATGACACTGGCCGGTTACACCTTGCTTGAGGAGGGCGTCGGCAGCATGCTGGCTCAGGCGCAATTCTGGGGCGTGGCGGCGACGGTGGTGGTGCTGGGGCTGGGCGCCATCTGGTTGCAGCAGGTGTTTGCCGCCGCGCTGATCATGCCGCCGTCGGCCAATCGCGCCTTGAGCGTGCGACTGAATCTGACCGCCGCCTGGCTGATCGGCGGGCTGATCACGGGGATCTGGGCGGCAGCCGTGAGCGAGGCGGAGATCCTGCTGTTCTGGCTCGTCCCGAGCATGGTCGTGTGGTCGTTTGCGCTCGGCATGGTGGTCAGCGAGCGGGACCAGCTCAGCCGCCGCATCCGCAGCGCTATCCCGCGCCGGCGGCTGCTGCGGCCGGTAGCCTTCTTCTTCTACACGGGGCCTGCCGGCGGGCTGATGTGGAGCTTCACGATGGCCGGGTTCACGCTGTTTCTGGCCTTCGTGCTCGCGGCGCAGATCGGCGGTTGGCGCGGGTATGAAGAGGCCCTTGAAGTCCTGGCGATTCTCTGGCTCTACATGTTCTGCTACGCACTGACGGCCTCGATCGTGCGCCGACTCCTGCTCCGCAGCGCCGTCTCGCATGGCAAGACCTGGGTGATCATGCTCCTGCTCATTATGGTCGGCACGCTCCTGCCGGTCTTCACCGGGTTCGTGCGCGATACGCTTTCGCCCCATAACAAGGGCACGTGGCGGCTCGGCAACATCTTCACGCTGGGTGACGAATCCTTTCGCCCCGTGCACATGGTGTTCGCGCTCAGTTGGGCCGCTGCGGCCGTTGCGTTGAGCGCACCCTGGCTCTGGCGGCAGATCGGAGCGTTCAAGCCGCTGGAGAGCACCGCGACACCGGCTCGGCCCGAGACCGACCCGGCGGCGCCGCCGCCGGCGGCGCAACAACCGCCCGACGTACCGCAGGCCGAACCGCGCCCGGCGGAAGAGCCGCCGCCGTTGCCCGATATCGCCGCGTCCGACCATGCGGGCGGAGAGGGGGCGTCCGATGCGTGAGCCGTGGCGCCGGTATCTCGAAGAAGGCGAGCGGGCGGGCATGCGCTACGCCATGACGCTGCCCACCGACGTGGCCAGCGGGCTGGCCGGCGTCCATCTGGGCCACAAGACGGGCAGTTCGGTCGATTTCAAGGACTATCGCGAGTATCAGCCGGGCGACGACCTGCGCCATATCGATTGGAACGTCTATGCCCGCAGCGACAAGCTGGTGCTGAAACTCTTTCGTGAGGAGGTCAGCCCGCACGTGGACATCCTGCTCGACGGGTCGCGCTCGATGGCGCTTCAGGACACGGCCAAGGCCCGGGCGCTGCTCGGGCTTGCGGCCGTGTTCGCCTCCGCCGCCGGCAATGCCAAGTGCACGCACACGGCCTGGTCCGTCGCCGCGGATATCCGGCGCGTCGGCAACGGGACCAGCCGACCGGGCGTCTGGGACGGCATCGAACTGGACTTCGAGGGTGACCCGTCGGACTCGTTCGCGCTCGCGCTGCCCGGCTGGCGGCGCAAAGGGATCCGCGTGTTGATCAGCGACCTGTTCTGGCGCGGTGATCCCGTCCCGGTGCTGCGGCGCCTGGCCGAAGACGCGGCCGCCGTGGTGGTCGTCCAGCTCCTGGCCGACGCGGATGTCAACCCGCCGCCCCAGGGCAACACGCGCCTCGAGGATGTCGAGACCGGCGAGCGGTTCGAGGTCTTCCTCGATGCCGCCGCGCGGAAGCGCTACACCGCGGCGCTCACCACGCACCAGCACAACTGGCACCGCGCCTGCCGGCAGGCGGGGGCCGTCATCGCGACAGCCGTCGCGGAGCAGATTGTCGGGGACTGGCAGCTCGATGCGCTCGAAGCCACCCAGATCCTGTTAACGAATAACGCATAACGAATAACGAACCCGCATGTTCCCGTTTCTCACATACCCGTTGGCGTTGGCCGGCCTGATTTCGCTGCCGGTTCTGGCGGGGATCTACTTCCTGCGCAACCGGTTCCGGCGCTGGCCGGTTTCCAGCCTGATGCTCTGGTCGTTCGCGACGCGCGCCAAGGAGGGCGGGCGGCGGCTGGCCCGGATTCAGGTGCCGCTCATCTTTCTGCTGGAACTGCTGGTTCTGGTCCTGCTCACGATCGGCGCCGTCGACCCGCGCTGGCCGACGTCGCGCAGCCGGCGCCCGTTGGTCGTTGTGCTGGACGATTCGGTTTCCATGTTGGCCGAACTGCCGGGCGGCCGGCCCCGCGACCGCGCGGAAGAGGCGGTGCTCGATGTGGTGGCGCGCACGCGTCCGTCATCGCTTCGGTTCGTACTGGCCGGCCGCCGCATTGAGACGCTGGGTCATACGGGCGTGGAAGCAGGGCCGGTGCGCGCGACGCTGAAGAGATGGGCGTGTTCCGCGCCGACGGCGGCCCTCCATCGCGCGGTCGGTCTGGCCTTCGAACTGGCGGGCAGCGCCGGGCTTGTCCTGGTCCTCTCCGATCAGCCGCCCGCGGCCGAGACGCTGAGCAAGGGGCGCATCCGGTGGCTGGCTTTCGGCCGGCCCGAGCCGAATGTCGGGATCGTCAATGCCACGCGAAGCCGGGCCGCTGATACGGAGCGCTGTCTGCTGGAGGTGGCTGCGTTCGCCCCCGAGCCCGTCCGAACCGTGCTGCATGTGGAGACCGGCGGTACGAACGGCCCGGCCTCCAGACTGCTGACGCTCGAGCCGGGCGCCGCACAGCGAGTCGTCTTTGACCTGCCGCCCGGCGCCGGCACCGTTCGGGCCCGGCTCAATGCCGATCGGCTCGCGGTCGACGACGCGATCGAGCTGGTGGCCGAGCCGCCGCGCAACGTCCGTGTGCAGACGCAGATCGGCGACCCGCGCCTCCGTGAGCTGGTTGACGACGCCTTGGCGGCGTCGGACATGCGTTCGCGCGTGACGCTCAGCCCGCAACTGATCATCACGGATCGGTCCGCCGTGACAACCAGCGACCCCTGGACCTGGGTGGTTCATCTGCTGAGCGGGGATGCGTGCAACGCGTATGTCGGCCCGTTCGTCGCGGATTGGGGGCATCCCCTCATGAAAGGGGTCAGCCTCGACGGCGTCGTATGGGGCGTGCCCGCCACCAACACGCTCGACGGCGTGCCCGTCGTCATGGCGGGCAGCATCCCGCTCCTGAGCGATGACGAGGGGCTCGCCCAAAGCCACCGCGTCCGGCTGCGCATCAGCCCCGCACACTCTACCCTGCAGAAGACACCCAACTGGCCCGTTCTGTTCTGGAACCTCATGCACTGGCGGGCCGCTGAAGCGCCCGGTATGGCGGAAGTCAATCTGCGGCTCGGGATGGACGCCGTCATTACCGCCCGGCCGGGAGTCCATCGCCTGTTGACAACCGAACCGGGCCGAGCCCGGACCGAACGACGGGTCGACGGCGATCGCGTTGTGATCCCCGTCCGACAGACCGGAGTCTACAAGGTGGAGGTCGATGAACAACCCTACCTGTTCGCCTCGAATCTGCTGGCGCCGGAGGAGTCGGATCTCTCGGGCTGCCGCTCCGGCGAGTGGGGCGGCTGGGTCGACCAGGCGGCGATCAAGCGCGATTACGCCAGTACGGCGTGGGTCTTCGCGCTGTTGACCCTCGCCGCGCTCACCGGGCACATGGCGCTCGTCGCCCGGATGGCGGGAAGGAAGACGTTGGTCGGTTGACGTTGATGAAGACGGGATGACTTCTTGTTCATCATGGTGCTGTACTACCCAATCTGGCTGGTGTTGAGCATTCCGATCGCGGTTTCCTTTCTGCTCTGGCGGCCGCCGACCGGGATGCTTGGCGTGGTGCGCGGCGCGACGGTGCTCGTGCTCCTGCTCGCGCTGTGCCGGCCGGCGGTGAAGTTGCCGGGCCGTGCCGGGACGGTGGTTGTCGTGGCCGACCGCAGCGAGTCCATGCCGGCCGGAAGCGGGAGCATTCAGAAGGAGGGCGTCGATCTGGTCCAGTCGCGGATGGGGGCGGACGACCGGCTTGCCGTCGTTTCGTTCGGGCGCACGGCGGTGGTGGAGCAGCCGCCGCAGACCGGCAAGTTCCCGGGTTTCGTGTCGGAGGTCGGCGAAGATCAGTCGAACCTGGCCGACGCGCTGGAGACGGCGCTGGCCCTGATCCCGGCCGACGGCGCGGGCCGCGTGCTGGTGCTCAGCGACGGGCGTTGGACAGGCGCGGACCCGCTCAACCTGGCGGCGCGTTTTGCCGTGCGCGATGTGGCGCTCGATTATCGGCTGCTGGAGCGGACCGGCGTTCGCGACCTGGCCATCGACCGCGTCGAAGCGCCGGAACTCGTGACGCCGGGCCAGTCCTATCTGATCACCGGTTGGATCAGCTCGCCGGTCCGGCAGGAAGTCCAGTACGAGTTCAGGCGGGGCGCCGCCGTGCTGGCGGCCGGCCGCAAGACCGTGCCGGCCGGGTTGAGCCGTCTGATGTTCCGCGATGTGGTGCAGGATGCAGGCGCCTGCAGCTACCGGTTGGCCGTGCAGGGCGAGGGGGAGGACCCAATGCCCGAGAACAATCGCGCCAGACTCATCGTCGGCGTGAAGGGGCCGCGCCCGGTCCTCTGCGTGCGGCCGCGGGAAGAGCCGTCCGGGCTGGCCGCCGCGCTCGCGGCCGACGGGCTGGAGGTGAAGAGCCGGCGCGCCGGTGAGTGCCGATGGGCACTCGCCGAACTTGCCGGCTGCTCGGCCGTCGTTCTCGAAAACGTCATGGCCAACGAGCTCGGGACTCGCGGCATGGACAGCCTCGCCGCCTGGGTGCGCGAGACCGGTGCGGGCCTCATGCTGACCGGCGGCCAGCACGCCTACGGGCCCGGCGGCTACTTCCAGTCGCCGCTCGACCCCATCATGCCCGTCTCCATGGAACTGCGCAAGGAGCACAGAAAGCTGTCGCTCGCCATGGTCGTCGCGCTGGATCGGTCCGGCAGCATGCAGGCCGGCGCGGGCGGCGGGAAACGGAAGATGGACCTGGCCAACATCGGGACGGTCCAGGTGCTCGATCTGCTCTCCGAGATGGACGAGTTCGGGGTGATCGCCGTGGACAGTTCCCCGCACGTGATCGTCGATATCGACACCGTGCAGAAGAACCGGAGTTACCGCGGGAAGATCCTCAAGATCGACTCGATGGGCGGCGGCATCTTCGTGTACGAGGCGCTCGCGGCCTCGGTCAAGATGCTCATGAAGGCGAAGGCCGGTACCCGGCACATCATCCTCTTTGCCGACGCCGCGGATTCGGAGGAGCCCGGCGCCTACAAGCAGCTTCTGGCCAAGGCGGCGGAAGCGAACATCACGGTGAGCGTCGTCGGGCTGGGCCGGCCGACCGATTGCGACGCGCGGCTGCTCGAGGACGTCGCCCAGCGCGGGGGCGGCCAGTGCTTTTTCACGGAAAGCGCACACGAGGTGCCGCGCCTGTTCGCGCAGGATACGTTCAGCGTGGCGCGCAGTACCTTCGTGACGGATCCCGCCGCGCTCAAACTGACCGGCGGGCTGCGCACGCTGACCGATCTGCCGTTCGAGGCGCCGCCCGCGCTGGGCGGCTACAACCTCTGCTACATCAAGCCGAGCGCGAACCTGGCGGCGGTGACCGGCGACGAAAACAGCGCGCCGGTCGTGGCCTCCTGGCAGGCGGGCGCCGGGCGCGTGCTGTGCTATACGGGGGAAGCGGACGGCGAATTCAGCGGCGCGTTCGCCAAATGGCCGAAGGCGGGCCCGTTCCTCGCCGCGCTCACGCGCTGGACCGTCGGCCGGCCGGGCGAACTGCCGCACGACGCGCTGCTGGTGCAGGAGGTGCGCGACGGGCTCTACAAGCTGGAGCTGCATCTGGCGCCGGATCGCGAGCAGGAGGCGTTCTCCAAGAAGCCGACCGTGAGACTGTTGCGCGGCCTGCCCGGCGAGAAGCCGACGGGCGAAACGGCGGTCATGCAGTGGCAGACAGCCGACCTGCTCAGCGTGCAGCGCATGATGAGCGGGCAGGAGACGCTCGTGGCCACCGTCGAGGTGCCCGGGTATGGCCGCGTCTCGCTCACGCCGGTCTGTCTGCCCTACTCGACGGAGTTCAAGCCGGACGAGGGGAACCGCAAGGCGACGCTCGCGCAGCTTGCACGAGCCACGAAAGGCGTGGAGCGGATCGACCTGCCCGGGATATGGAAGGACCTGCCCAGAAAGCCGCGCCTGTTCGAGATCGCGCCGGGCCTGCTGCTCGCCGCGCTGGCCGGGTTCCTGCTGGAAGTGTTCCAGCGCCGGACGGGATTGCTCTCGGTGCGGCGGCGCGCGGCTCGGCCGGAGACGGCGCCGGCGGCAGGAACGGGCAGAGCGCGGGCGGCACGCCCGCTCCCGCGGCGGCGCGCGGCGAAGGCCCCGAAGGCGGGGCCTGCGCCGCGCGGACCGAAACAGTCCGCACCGGCCCCCGAGACGGGGACTGCGCCCGCGGAAGAAGCGGAGGAGCCTTCCGCCATCGCCGCCATGCGCAAAGCACGCCGCCGGGCGAAGGGGCGGATGTAGCCGTCGGCGGGAGTGTTCCTTCTCGCGTGCCGGTGGGTAGGCCGGGCGTCTCGGCCGGCTCTGGGCGGCCGAGACGGCCGCCCTGCTTTGGCCCCGATGCGCAACGTCTGGAATGGCGCCTGCGAGGCACGCAACATGAAACGCCTCAAGATCACAGCGATCGTCATCGTCTGCCTCCTTGGTCTTTGGGCCGGATCGCTGTCCCTGCGGCGCGATTGGCTGCAGCCCGTGCCGTCGGTGCGGCTGGAACCGCACCGGCCCATCCTGAAGGGCGAAGACGTCGCGCCCGACAGCGCGTTCGGCCTGTTCAGGCAGGCCCTGGATCTGGGCGCCGTCGATGTCAGCGGTTTGCCGGGGACGAGCGATAACGATTGGCCGCACGATTGGGGCGAGGGGCCCGGTTCCAACGTGCTCGCGGTGCTGGAAGGTGTTCGCCCCAATCTCGAGTCGGCCAGAAAGGCGGGGAAAGCGCCGAACCCGCAGGTCCCCACGCTGTTGGAATTCGATGTCGACGCTTTCGAGTACATCTGGCAGGCCACGCAAGTCGTGCAGCTGCTTGTCGCCTCGGCGCGGCAAAAGACGGCCGCCGGCGATATCGCCGGGGCGATGGCGGAGCTGCGCGACGCCATGCGCTTCGTTCGCATCCTCGGGTACGGCGGCGGCAGCGCGCACCTCATGACATGGATGGAGAACAGCAAGACCTGCTGCCGGGCTTTACGATGGATGGCGCTGCGCCGGACCGTTCCACGCGAGGCTCTGCTGGAAACCTGCGCGTTTCTCGCCGATTACACGGCGGACACCGATAGCTTTCCCGAGGCATTGCGATACGACTGCCTGGTGATCGCCAACACGCCGCTGGCCTTGCTGGTGAAGGAAATGGGCCTTCCGACGCCACGTTCTCCGTTCGACTCGGTGGTCATGCCGCTGGCGCCGGTGCTGGGCAGCACGCGCGGCGTCACGGCCGACACGATCAAGGGGAGCTATGCGCATTTCATCGCCTTGGCCGAGAAGCCGTATGCTGCGACAGCCTGGGAGGCGCTTGCCGGGAAGATGCGCTTCAGGCCGCTTTCCCTCCTGCTCGACAGGGATCCCGTGGGGCTTCGAATAATCGGCACGGCCGTGGAAGCCTATGCCATGGAGCACCGCTCCTACCTGTCGGCGTTGGCGAGTATCCGGGCTACCGCCGCCGTGCTCGCGATCGCGGGTCATCGGCGTGAGCACGGGCAATTGCCGAAGACGCTTGGTGAACTCGTGCCCGCCTACCTGCCGGAGCCGCCCGAGGACCCATTCGACCAGAAGCCGATGCGATACAAGATCGTGGCGGATGGCACGTGGCGCGTGTACAGTGTCGGCGAAGACGGGAAGGACGACGGCGGCTCGGGCGCTTCGGCGCCGGGCGGCGAGGATATCGTGTTTTCGTCCGGCGAGTTCGACGAGGAGCCCGGCACGAAACCCAAAAAGCCATGAAAGCGCTGAAGATCACGTTGATCGTACTGGTCTGCATCGTGGGCGTGCTGGCCGGGCTGCTCTCGATGCGCAGGGGGTGGGCGCCGAAACCGGTGGCCGTTCGCATGACGCCGGCGCGGCCCGTTCTGAAGGAGAACGACGTCGTGACGGACAGCGCCTGGGACCTGTTCCGGCGGGCCATCGATACCGAGAGCCTGGACCTCGACGGCCTGGATGACGCCTGGAAACGCCTGGACGAAGACAACGAGCCGTGGTCGGAGGCGGGGTTCTCGAACGTGGTTGTCATGCTGGCGGATGCGCGCGAACACCTCGCGCTCGCGCGGCGCGCCGCGGCGGCGCCCGCTCCGCGGATGCCGACGATTGTCTCCTTTGATCAGTCTCTGCCGAGGCTGTACGCGGTACGCCAGATCACGCGGCTGCTCTGTGCTTCGGCACGGCGCAAAGCGGCTCAGGGCGATCTCGCCGGTGCTTGCGCGGAGCTCGAGAGTGCCATGCGGTTCAGTGCCGTCCTGACTCGGGGCGGCATTCTGATCCACCATCTGATCGATGCCGCCGTCTGCGCGCAGAGCTGCCGAATGATGCGACTGCTTGCCGTGCGGTACGGTCTTCCCGAAACCGAAGCCCGGCAGGCCGTCGCGTTCCTGGCGGCGTTGGAGGCCGAGTCCGAGCCCTACGGTGAGTGCATGCGCCACGAATACCTCGCGCTGGACAACTCACTCGAAAAAGCCCTGTCCGGCCTGGTGTCCGATTGGCTGCAGACGCCTAAGGAGTACGAGTCCGTGATCACGGTGCTCGGCCCGCTGCTGGGCAGTACGCCGAAGGCCATACGCGCCGATTTCAAGGCCTACTATTCGCACGTGATCCGGATGGCGGACCAGCCGTTTGACCCCGCCGCCTACGAGGCGTTCGAGCAGCCGATGGCCGCCAGGGGCTGGCGGTCGGTACTCCTGCACAAGGATCCCGTGGGGCTCCTGCTCGTGAACGTCGCCATGCCCGGGCTGAGCCGTTGTCACGAGCGGGTGGTTTCCAGAAGCGTCGCTATCCGGAGCACGCGGCTCGCGCTCGCGATTCTGTTGTTCAAGTCGGCAACCGGGCGGGTGCCGGCGGATCTGAACGAACTCGTCCCGGCCTGCCTCGATGCCGTGCCCGTCGATCCGTTCGACGGCAAACCGATCCGGTATCGCCGGGATCCGGACGGCGCGTGGCGCGTTTACAGCGTGGGCCCGGACGGCACCGATGACGGCGGCGTCGGTGCGCCCGGCGCCACCGGCACCGACCAGGTGTTCGGGCCGGAGGAGTTCGAGAAGAAGAAGTAGAGTGGAAGAATGGGGGAGTGGAAGAATGGGGGAGTGGGGGACGGCACCCAGTTTTCGATTGTTCCGCGCTTCCTGCGCGCCCATCGCTCTTGCTCGATGAAGAAGGCGCTCGTTGCGGGAATCGAGGATTGCCGCGACTCGCTCGCCGCCTGTTCACTCTGACGGAGCCGCGTCGCGGCAATCCTTTCGATTCCCGCAACAGACTCAATGCGAACCGGGGATGCCGGGCATGAACGCGACGCTATTCCGTATCTGCTTTTCGCGTCCTGTTCGCGTCTTTTCGCGGGCAAGGGGGCCTCGCCTTCGCGCAGCCGAGCCCGCTTACACGCCCGGGAACCACTCCCGCGCGTTCGCCGCGTACACTTTTTCCAGCACCTCCGTGGGCAGCGCCAGGCCGCGCGCGGTGAACTGGCCGTGCGCGACGTTCGTGTCGGACTCGAGAAAGGCGAAATAAGCCTCGAAGACCTCGCGCAGCGTCGCGACCGCCTTCTGCCGCTGGGCATGCTCCATCGTGGAGAACAGCGTGCGGTTCACCACGTCGGTGCCGAACAGGATGCGGTCCTGATAGTCGAAGAAGAACTGTCGCACCGTCTCGCGGTCCTGCACCATCAGGTCGCTCAGCCGCGCGGACATATCGACGGCGAAGTGCGGGTAGCGATCCAGCCGTTGTGCCATTTCGGCCACATCGTATTCCAGGCTGCCCAGATGCGCGCCGATATGCCGCACGTTCGGGTGCTTCTCCAGCACGTTGTCACGCGCCCGGACAATCGCGGCGTGGCTCGGAAAGTCCGGCTTGCCGTACATGTGCCATTCCGGGTGCGCGCTGTAGTAGCCGTAGTGCGGTTTGGCCGGGTCGAGCGGCTCCCAGCACGCGCGCGGTTCGGCCATGTGCATCAGGGCCGGCTTGCCCGTGTCGGCCAGATAGGCGTAGATCGGATCGAAGAGCGGATCGTCGATCATCAGGAACGAGCCGTCCGGCTTCTTGAGTTCCATGCCGATATTCTTCCAGAACTTGCAGCCGACCGCCCCTTTGGCGAAATCGGCCGCCAGGTCGCGAATGGCGCGGTCGACGTAGCCGGGGTTGTCGAAGTCCGGCAGGTTCAGGGCCGTGCACCAGGCGAAACGGGCGGGGTGCGCTCTGGCCAGCCGTTCGAAGACCGCCGCGTTGCGCCGCCAGGTGTTCTGCACGTCCTTGGCGACGTTCACGTTCATGAGTTTGACGTCCAGTTCGTCCAGCAGCGCCAGTGCCGAGCCGTCGTCGGCCGTCACGTGAATGTGGGCGTCGATATGGTGCATGGTTGCCTCCGGGTGAAGCCACGTTCGTACACTGTCCCGCGCGCGATGTCGAGGCTTTTGGGGCGGATCGCACGGGACGGCATGGCCGCGGATGTCGTTCTGAGCCATCGGCTCGGCTCCGGGCGGCCAAGCCGGCTGCACGACGCCTGGCGGGCAGCTTCGACATACGGCCCCGATGGAGGGCGAGCGTCTCGCGAGCCGCCTCCCGGGGCGGACTCATTCCTGCCCGCGCTACTTCTCCGATACGACAATCTGCGCGCGGACCACCTTGAACCCGGCCGTCTTGACCCAGACGAAGCGCAGCACGTTGGGGTCGGGCCCGAACTTCAGCCACTCGCGCGGGATTTCCACCGGCGGGAAGCCGTAATCGCGCCCGTTGCTCTTGCCGGAGGCGGCCAGCTCCACCCTGTGCCCGTTGAGGTAGATCTCGCCTTCGCCCGGCTGGTCCCAGTCGTTGAGCGTGAGGAGCAGATGTGCGCGTTCCGGGTTCGCTTCCTCGACCGGCAGCTCGATCCGCATCTCACCGGCCGTGCGGTCGCCGCGTTTCTTGGCCGTGAGGTCGACGGGCCGGTCCTCGCTCGAGAATTTGCGGCCGAACGACGCGCCGCCGACCAGCACGCTGCCGGGCGAGGCATACACCCGGCGCGCCAGTGCGATGGCCTCGATGTACGGCTTGTGATGCAGCACGGCATCGGCCAGCGCTTCGCCGTAACGGCAGACGGCACGGTCTTGCTCCGAGTCCATCGCGGGCGAATCCGGGCTCCAGAGATGCTGGGCGGAGAAGACGAGCGAGGCGAGCGTGCCTTTCTGCTTCATGGTCGCGTGGTCCATGCCGTGGTAGTACGTGACGAACCCGCCGTAGCAGTCGAGCTTGCCGTTCGTTTCGCGCAGCTCCGGCCGGCCCTGCCATCGCCCGGACAGCATGTGCATGACGTCTTTGTAGCCGTGTTCGCGGAAGAACGGGGTCGTCTTGAACCCTTCGCGCTGGAGCCGTTCACCCTTGTACGAGATGGCCCCGCGCCGGATGTGCCCTTCGGACCAGTTGTAGATCACGATCTTGTCGCGGTTCCCGATCAGGTCGATCGCCTTGTAGATGTCCTGGTACCAGCCCTGATGCTCGCGCAACAGCATGCCGCCGCTCATGACGGGGGTCTTGCCCTGCTTGATGACGTGCGCCGTCAGCCGGCTGGCGAAGTCCGCCCAGAGCTTGACCGGGTCGTTGCCCGCGCATCTGGGGCACACGGCCCAGCGCGAGCCGTTGTAGGGCTGCGACATTTCGTCGAGCGGCACGGCAAAGTGGTCGCCGCTCAGAATCTCGCACACGTCCTCGATACTTTCGAAGAGCAGCTTCCATGTCTCGGGGTTCGAGGGGCACGGATTGAGCCGGCTGCGTTTGCGAACCTCCTTGCGCATCTTCTGATAGGTTTCATCCGGATACAGCTCGGCGAGATGCTTGTAGTCCCAGTTCAGCCAGGCGTAGTCCACCGAGCCGTCCATGCTGAGGAAGTGGCGGGTTCCGAACCGGTCGAACGCCTTCGCCTGTTCGATCGTGAGCACGTCGTTCCACGCGATTTCCGGGTGGCGCCGATGCGGGATGCCCCAGGACGTGCCTTGGATCCAGGCGTGGTTGAGCCTGAAGAGACTGAACAGGCGGAGGAAATCGCGGAAGTATTCATGCGTGATTTCGTTCTTGCGCGGCTTGCCGCGCGGGGGTGAGAGGCGCATGGCGCGGTAGACGTGGTACGGGTGGTCGACCACCTTCGCGCATAGGATTTCACCGCCGGTGGGTTTGCTCTGAAAGAGATGCAGCAAGGTGAGCGTCCCGTAGTACGCACCCTGCGCGTCGCGGCCCAGGATCGCCGCGCGTTCGGAGTCGACGCTCAGGACGTAGGCGCCCGCCTTGTCGGACAAGGCGCTCGCCAGCTCGCCAACCGCGGCGCGCGCCAGGCTGCCGGCCTTGGCGGTGCCGAGAAGGATCTTGACGCCTTCAACTTGCCCCCCTTCGGACTCGTCGACCGTCTTCAGCTTGTGGTCCGGCGCGCCCAGCGCGCGGCCGAGTTCTTGCGAGAGTTGGTCGGCTGCCCAAGGCAGTCTTTCGTCGCGCGTCGGCAGCACGATGGTTGCGGTGCCGTCCAGGGCGAGCCCGCCGCCGGCCGTTTCGAGTTGGACGGGCGCGGGGAACACGATCACGGGTTCGGCCGCCTGTTCAGCCGGCGCGGCGCCGCCGCACGTGGCGGCTAGCAGCGCGAGGGACGCGGCGGCCATGCGGGCGGCGGCGGAACGCAGGCGTTGGGTGAGCACCGGTTGTTGCGACTTTCTCATCGTACCGCCTCCTGTTGTCTAGCATTTTGGATTTCGCGGGTTCTGTCAATTCCCGTCTGCGTTGGATTCAACGTGGCGCGTACGATGCCGGCCGGGCAAGGCCGCGGCAGCCCGCCTCTGGCCGGGCATCTGCGCTTCGATGGCGCCGATATCGACGGCCGGCCCTTGCCGGCCGTTGCCCAGAATATCGGGCGCCACTTCCCATTGCGCATCGCCGCGCGAAATGACGGCCTGTTGCGCCTGTTTACCCGCGGCGGGCGGATCATCGGCGAATCTGAGCACGACGCCGTACTGGCCGGGTGCGCCGCCGAAGTACCAGCGATTGTCCGGGGTACCCCGCTTGTTGAGGGGCCCCGGCGCCGCGCCCGGTCGCTGGGCGAGCGTTTCGTGCGTGTTTTCGGTAGTCATGGCGTGCGTTCCGGACTCGTGACGCCCGCGGCGTCGGCGGGACTGACGTACGGATTGTGGATAGGCCAGAGCGTGCCGTCGGACTTGCGATAGGGGATGCGGCTGACGTCGAGGTTCGCGCCGTAGATCGCGTTGTCGAAGGCCCGGCTGCGGTAGTGCCCGTCGAGTTGGGGGTCGGCGATGATGTTGTCGGTCTGCGTCCAACTCGATTTCGCGAGGGCGTTCTGGTGTCCGTTGACCGGCTTGATGCCGGGTGCGATCACATTGCGAACGATGTGTACGTTGCGGGAGGGGGAGCCCCAGGGGCCGATGTTGACCGCCGCCTCGATGTCGCCCGCAATGATGTTGTAACAGGTCGGCTTCTCTGCGCCTTGGGGATGCGTGGCGCGCTGGAACCCGATTGCGAAGGCGTTTCGGCAACGGTCGGAGACGATGGTGTTGTGGTGTGCCGCGTAACAGTCGTCAGGGAAATCGGGGTGTTCGGGGCCGTGATCGTCGAAGTAGATGCCGCGCCCGACGCCGGTGACGACGTTGTGATGCACCTCGTAGCGGAGTGAGTCGCGGATGCGCATGAGTGGGCGAGCCGCTTTGCCGTGGAAGTAGTTGTAGCGGATGACGAGATCGTTGTTCGCGTACTTGCCGCCGTGGGCGTAGATCGCATAGTTGGCCCAGTCGCGGAACTCGTTGTACTCGACGACGCCGTTACGCGCGCCGGCAAGCCCGAGGGCGCAGCCGTTCGGGGTTTCGAAGTGATTGTTCTGAACGCAGCAATCGGGCACCCCCCACCCGCCAAGCGTGAGACTGGCGGAGTTCTCGCCGGCGCGCTCGACGGAGTTGGCGAGGAACTTGCAGTTGCGGATCGAAAGCCGTTTGGCGGCGGTGTTTGGGGCTTTGCCGGCGCGGGAGCCGTAGATGCCGTGGGCGGCGCCGTTCTTCACGACGAATCCGTCAAGGATGACGTCGGAATGCAGGAGCAGCGCGCACATGGGGAGGTGCTCACCGTCGGGCGTCCTGCCGTCGAGTATGGTCTGCCTGGCGGGATCGTTTTCTGCCCAGGCGCCGCCGACCAGAGGCTGGCGGGCGGGATGCGCGGCGCGGATCGTGATGGGCGCCGTACGCGTGCCGGCCCGCACGGTGTTGAATAGAGCCCTGTAGGCGTTACGGCCGTGGGTGCCTTTCCAGCTACTGTGGGGCTGGTTGTAGATGCCCGGATGCACCAGGACGGTGTCTCCGGGATTGGCGGCGTCGACGGCAGCCTGGATGGTAGGGTGAGTGCCGGAACCGTCCGATTTGACCGTGTGTGTGGTGGCGGCATGCACCGGCGAGGTTGGGATGGCGAGTGCGATGATGATCGGAAGCGGGTGCAGGTTGGTCACGGGCAGTCCCTCCGGGCGAAATTCGGGTTCTGTAGCCGACGCATGCGTCCGGGGGGGATGGGACGCCTTCTCGGAACGAACGGGCATCTGTTGGCCTGGACTGAACTGGGCACCGCATGGCGGCATCGGATAGCACGTCAGACCGGAACCGCGGTGCGGGCCGCATCCGCCCAGCGCCTGGCGCGCTCCATGGTGTTTCGGAAACACGCATGGCAGTATCCGTGCTATACGGCCACAGCGCGCGGATCAGCATAGAGCCATGGCGCATCGATTTTGAACCTGCGGCACTGACAGCATTGCATGCCCTGTTCCATATGGATGCGCACTCACCAGCAAGTTTCCCTCCTTGGAATTCTCCTCGTGATATAGCGCACTAGTGCACAATATCGCATGATGCATGGAATGTCAATAGCCTCCCAGCATGTTTTTTCTCGCTGGTTCTGAGTTGGCAGGCCCTTGAGTTTGGCTCCGGCCCTGTATTCTATTTGAAAGAAGTGCCTTGCATCCAACTCACCAATCCGGTATGATGGTATCATGATGGGTATCATGGCTAAATCGCCATTGGAATGTCGGAACCGGCTGGAACCGGCATCCCCAGGCGGTGGCGGGTGACGACCATTCAACAGCGGGGGCGCTCCCGATGCGAACAACCGCACTTGCCGTAAGATGGCTGGCAGCCGGCCTCACGTATTTGGCCCTCCCGCAGCCGTCCGTTCGAGCCGGGATGCTCACACTGGTGAGACTGTATGAGCTGGACAAGACCTACACTTACGAACTGCTCACCCCCGGGGATCTGCGCAGACTGGCCCTGGTACTGAACGCAGAGCAACGGCTCTACCCGCAGGCCGTAAGGCTCGCCCAGGCGCAGTGGGCGCGCTCCCACAGGACGCCATTCCCTCTCAGCAAACTGGCTCCCCGACGCGTGGTGAGGCTGCGAACCTTCACGGATGCTGCGGCTGCGCAAACCGCATTGCGGAAAGCCGATCAGGAACTTGCCCGTCGCACATCCGGATCGGACGGGGCGCACGAGCGCGGGGGAAAAGGAAAGCGCGACAAGAAGGGCGGGAAGAAAGCGAAGAGGAAACAGGCCAAAGGGGAGCGGACCGAGCACGAATCGGAGGAACTCTCGGAAGCCCAGGAACTCCTGCGCGCCAGGATGGACGAATTGCTCGGCGGCGGCGGCGGCCCGGCCAAGTCGGAAAAGCACGAGCCGGACAGCGACTAGACGGGCTGCTCGGGTTGAGGAGGCGCCGTGTGAACGAATCGTTCGGAGACAAACTTCGCAAGCTGGAGTTCTTCGGGGCCATCACCCTGGAGTCCGAGCAGCCGCTCGCCCGGCAGGTTGTCACGATGCTCGACGTGGCGCTCCGGGGTCGAGGCACGCGCTGGCTGGGCACCGCGTTCGAACAAGTCATCCCCGGCTTCGACTATTGGGTCGTCGAAGACACACTCGGGAAGTACGGCGACTGCGTGAGGAACCTGACCGGCGAACTGCAGCCCGGCGGCGCGTGCGTACGGGGCGCAGGCAGAATACCGGTCAATGTGCAGCCGCTTCTCGGCAACGTCGATGAGTTCGAATCGGAAGGCTAGCACGCCGCGCCCGATCACGCCGCAGCCTGGCCTGAAAGTTCCCGAGCAAGTTCTCGAGCAAGCGTGTGCCCGCCGAAGCTATCTGAGCGAAGGCGGGTTCTCGAGCAAGTTCCAGGTCATGCACGGCCCGTGCGTGGTGGGCCGGAGGATTGGCGAACCAACAGATGCGTGGGGATCACGATCCGGGCCGCGGCCGAGATCGACGGATTGGCCAGGCGTTCGAGCAGCCGTTCGGCGGCCCGCCGTCCGATTTCCGTCTTGTCCATGCCCACCGTGGTGATCTGCACGTACCCGTACTCGGATTGATCCATGTCGCCGAAACCCGTGATGCTGATGTCCTCGGGCACGCGCAGGCTCCTTTCGCGCACGGCGCGGAGTGCACCGAAGGCCTGCAGATCGCTGAAACAGGCCACGGCTGTCACACCCGGATACTCCTCGAATACCTTCTGCATGGTGTGGTGGCCGATCTGCATGCCGTTCTTGGCTTCGACCCAGAACACCCGCGGCGTGAGGCCGGCGTCCTGCATGGCCTTGCGGTAGCCCCAGACGCGCCGGCGCGGATTGTAGGTCGATTCTGTTCCGATGTGTGCGATCTCGCGATGCCCGAGCTGAATGAGGTGGCGCACCACGTCATGGCTGCCCTGCAGACTGTCGACCGTGACGGTGTCGATTCCGGGGATGCCCTCGGACCAGTAGTCAACCACAATCATCGGCACGCCTCTGGCCGCGACGCTGAGGATGAAGTCGTCGTCGTTGATCTGCGTGGAGATGAGGCCTGCTACGCCCAGGTCGTCGAGCTTCCCGGCGCTTTCCGGATCTAGAGACGCGGTTACGAATTCCATGGCGCGCCCGGCCTCGCGAAGCCGCCTTCGCGCGCCGTTGAAGATGCTGCCGTAGAAGCCGCCTTCCGCCAGCGCCCACTCGGGGCCTGGATACAGAAACGCGATCGGCTTCAGGCTCACCTCCACCTGCGGTTCACGCACGAAGGTGCCGCACCCCTGGCGGCGGTGCAGCAACCCCCTGTCGACAAGCTCCGACACGGCCCGGTTCGCCGTGACCGCGCTCACCGACATGTCCTGGGCCAAGGCGCGCTCTGAGGGCACCTTGTCGCCCGGCCGATAAACGCCGGTGGCAATCATCTCCGCCAGCCGGTTCGCAATCTGAAGGTACTTCGGCGCCCGCACGCCCTGTAGATTGGATGGCACTTCCCGGCCTCCCGTCTGAACTCCGCGCAAAATCGACATAGTGAACTAGGCCACCTGTACACTATTGAGTGGCGGATGTCAATAGGGCGCTTCTCAGTACCCCTTCTCAGCCTCGGAGACATCCCCAACGGCAAGTCCGCGCAGGCCTTTGAGGGCGGGTTTGATGAGGTGGAAGACGGGGCAGTCGCCGTAGCGCCGCTTCAGTTCGATACCGGCCCAGTAGGCGGCCTGTCTGGCGTCCTTGCGGCGGCTGTGCGGGACCCATGGCATGCCCGTGCAGGTGACGCACATGGGGGGTGGGTTCGCGGACTTGATCCTGCGCCGCAGCGCGCGGTAGCCGGCGCCGTACCAGATGTCGGCGAAGGACTGTTCCAGCAATCGTCCGATCGGCCTCTTGCTGGAACAGCACGGGCGCACCTCGCCCATGGTGGTGACGATAGCCTTGGTCCACAGGTCGACGCAGTCCTTGCGCAGGTGTCTGAAATCGGCGACGGCATTGTTGGCCGCACGATCTTCCTCAAACTGGTCCGCCGGCTGCAGCCGCAGTTCGATGCCGAGTTCGCGGGCAACGGCTGCCGCTTCGTCGGCGATCCTGCGGCCCAGTTCCTTGTAGTTCTTGGCGACGGATTCGCCGGCGACCTGCTCGTATTCGCCGAGCGCTTGGAGAAATATCTTGTCGGCGCCGAGCTCATGCGCGAGCCTGACAAAGTCTGGAAACTCTTCGATGTTGCGGCGCATGCCGAGGAAGGCCAGCTCGAGCCTGGGTGTGGCCTTACCGAGTTTCGCTTTCCACTCCTTGATGCCGTTGAGGCCGGCGAGAACATCCTCCAGTTTGCCCGGTGGCCGGATGTCGGCATACGTTTCGGGGCGGGCGGCATCCATGCTGACGACCAGGCGGTCCAGGCCGCCGTCGACGAGTTGCCGGGCGAGTGCATCGCCGATGAGAGTGCCATTGGAGATCGTAGAGACCTCGATAGGGTGCCGCTTGAGTGCCGAAAGCATGTGGAAGTAGGTGTCGGGCACGAGGAAAGCCTCGCCCCAGAGCCCGCTGAGTTCGACGTGGCTGAGGTAGGGGAACAGGGCGTGCAGGCGAGCGAAGATCTCGGGGGACATGACCGTGTTCTTGGCGGTGTTGACGTCGTCGTGCGTTCGCGGGCACATGCGGCATCTGAGGTTGCACCGCGAGGTGATCTCGATCAGGAGAATGTGGGGCAGAGGCATCCACTTGCTGGCCAGTAAAGCGCGCATCGTGCGTGCAGTGTCGAGCGTCGGATGTCGGCTGTCAAGTGAGAAGGCGGGTCGCAGCACGCCCGTCGCCAGACGTGCCGGCCGCGCAGGGCATCGAGGCCACGCTCCCGGCGGGCGGGGAGCCAAGGACCGGCCGGGCTGATGGGGCGTGTCCATGTTCCCGCAGATCATCGACGCGGACGTATTCGGCGGACGTGAGGCATTCGGGCGCGAGGCACTGTGGCCGGGCGAGGCTTGCCGCCGGAGTCCGCCGCAGCGTTGGAATCGCGCGGCCATGCTGCTGATCCCCAATCCCGGCCGTGTCCGACGAAGCCACGAGGCACGAGAGCGAAGTCATGGCGGAGCCAGACCCCGCTCCGCCCCCGGACCCGCGCTTACGAGTGCGATTATGAACCGCGAATTCTCCCGTCCTTGCTCCGTCAAGAGAATCCAAGAAAATGACAGCAAGGATACTTGACAATCAGTATAATGATTATATAATATAAGAGCGAGCGGGTGACAATGTAAGAAAAGGTGGGAGATATGGTGGCAGACAAAGAGGTGAGGGACATACCCGTTTCCCTGTTTCGACTGAACCGGGAGTCGGACGTGCCGCTGTATGTGCAGCTTCGCACAGCCATTCAGCAGGGCATTGCCTCGGGCACATTGGGGCCCGGTTATCGCCTGCCGCCCGAGCCGCGGCTGTGCGAGCGTCTCGGCATCAGCACCGTGACGGTGAAGAACGCTATTGCCCCTCTGGTGGACGCAGGGCTGTTGTACCGACGGGCACGGCTAGGCACGTTTGTTTCCGGCCATGCGGGGATACGTGCCATCCGGGTGGGCATGATGGCGCCCCACGCGTCCGGGCAGGACGCGTTTCAAGCCGGCATCCTGCGAGGACTGAACAGTGGGCTTCGCCGGCGCGGGTTCGCGCCGGAGATATCCATGCTGGGTCCCGACGATGTCTTGTCCGGTCCGGTCGACGCCGTTGCATTGCTCGGTCCGTTACCGGCCGATCGCGCGGAGATAATCGACCACCTGAAGACGATGGCACGGCTTCCGCCGCTCGTGCTGGACGTGCCGCCCATCCGCACGGATGCCGATTTCGTGTACGTCGACAACGAACACGCGGCGTTCACCGTGGTGACGGACCTGATTCAGCGCGGCGCGAGCCGCATTCTGTACTTCGGGATGGGAGAAGCCGAGCGGCTGAACGACGCCGGTCGCCTCGCGGGATATCGCCGTGCGCTGGAGGAGGCAGGAATCGCGCTGGAGGACGGGTGGGTCCTGCAGCCTTCGGCAAGATTCCGGGCGTCCGTTGAGCTTGTGCACACACTTGTCGAAGCCCGAGCCGACGCAGTCTTCTTCGCCATCGGCGGACACTACGGCGGCCTGCTGCTGGGGCTTCTCAGAAGTGAGCCGAGAGTTGAGGAGCCGCTTGTTGGCGGCATCGCCCTCTCACCGGCCGGCAGTGCGGGCACGGTCGACTATGGTGTCGACGCAGCCCGGCTGGGTGAAGTCGCCGCCGACATTCTGGACAGGCGCCTGCGCGGGGAGGCGAGTGCGCCGTGTACGGTTGCCGTCAAGGGACAGCGGGTTGAGTCGGACTGAACCGGAACGCAAGCCAGGCCCCCAAGCATTCAAGGAGCCACGTATGAAAACATTCACATGGACACTTGTTCTCTGTGCGGCGATGGCGGTCTTGTCGCATCCGCTTTTTGCGGAATATGCCGCAACGCCGCACCGCGACGTGCGGCCGGGCGAAGTGCCGGTCGGCGGGCCCGGTGTTTATGCGCAGCCGAACACGACGTACGTCCTGACGGCCGACGTGAGCAGCGCGACGAGTCCGGTCTTTCTGGGCAAGGATGTGACGTTGGATCTCAACGGCTACACGCTGACCTACGCGGCGGGCGGCTACGAGCACGTGCCCAACTACGGCTTTGAGGAGGGAACCAAGCACTGGGACTTGACCGGGGCGCCGGGTGCGAAGGTGGAGGACACGGCGAAGGTGAAGCCCTTCATAGGCGAGAAGATCCTGAGTCTGCCCGTGGGGGAGGAGATCGTTTCCCCGTATGTGAATCTGCCGGTCGCCGATCGCGCCTACTACGGAATGTGCGGGGTCCTGTCGCAGAAGATGCAGGTACACATCTCGATTGAGGCGGAAGGCGGCCGGCCCGTGACATGCGAATTCAAGTGGCAGGACAAGGTGCGCCAGACCTGTCCGCAGACCTGCGCGCCCCGTCTCGGCGGCGGGGTGACCTTCGCGCTCATGTACGGGCAGGCGGCGGGCCGCTATCGCATACGGGTGAAGAACACGGGGGACCGTGTCTGTCTGATCGACCAGGTCGACATTCGTCCGGCGATGGATGTGGGCGTCTCGATCATCGAGAAGACGTATCCCTGGGCCTATCACCGCTGCGTGTGGTCGGGCGACGCCTGCGCCTTCTTTGACTACACCGAGCCGGGCACATACAGCACACCGCGCGACGGACTGCCCAAGGTGTCGGGCACCGGCACGATCACGATCCGGAACGGCGTCATCCGCAGCGGGTTTCGGGGCATCCGCTCCTGGGGTATCCAGTCGACGGCGGCCGGCGTGACGCTGCGGGTGGAGAATGTGAAGGTGGTGGCCGCGGGCATCAACACCAACGCGTTGTCGCACCGGGGCAGGGGGATCGTGAAGGACTGCCGGTTCGAGATCGACACGCCGTTCATCATCAACCGGCATTCTGTCTCCGACAGCCCGGTTTCGATTTCGGGCGCGGATTCCGATGTGATGCACTGCCAATTCATCGGAGGACAGGGTTGCCTGCACATCGTCGGCGACAAGTCGCGGGTACACGATAATCTGTTCGTGAACCGGCAGAGGGTGACCAATCACTACAGCGTCGGGCTTGGGAGTGCGCGGGGCACCAGAGTCTACCGAAACCGGTTCGAACCGGAGATCGGGTCCGGCATCCTGATGGGCCGCGCCAAGGATTGCGAGGTTTACGAAAACACATTCAAGATCATGACGGCGAACGGAAACTGCGAGTATACGAACGAGGACTACAGCACGAACGCGATCCGGATCACCGACTACAACGCGAAGAAGAGAGAGCGGGGCGCCCACGGCAACCGAATCCATCACAATCGATTCGAGATCACCGGCAGGCATTACACCAACTACAAAGGCTTCATGGGCGTGGCTACGGCTGTGTTCGTGAGCGTCGGCGGAGGCGTGAATCATGTGTATGAGAACGAAATCGTCGTGAACCACACCGCGCCCGACTCGCCGTCGCTGGCCTGCGCGTTCTACCTCGGCGGTTCGCGGCAGGCGGGTGAATTCTACAGAAACAAGATCACCTCGAACGTTCCCGCCGTCTGGTGCGGAACGTTCTACGGCAACACGTCGAACGCGAAGATCTGCGAGAACACCCTCATCAAGGCGGACGACGCGCCGGCCGGTTTCACGCCTTATCAGTTCGGCGTGAAGGGCAGGAACGCCAAGGCGACGGACATCGAGTTTCGAGACAACACGTACGTGAACTGCGAGTTCGGGATCAGGAAGTGTGGGGACGGACACAGCCATACACGGAGCGGCAAGTCTGCCCGTTGAAGACGCGTAGACAGCGGCGTGCAGCCGCACGCTAGCTGGAGGAGTCTGATATGAACTGTCGAAACGCAGGTTGGATGGGGTTGTGCCTCGTTGCAGGCTTGGCGGCCACTGTTGTCGCCGCCCGTACCGCGCTGGCCGCTGAGGCGGGGTTCGCCGAGGTGTGGGCGCATGCCGGAAAGACTTCCGCGGTTCTGTATTGGCAGACGCCGGACATTTCCACCGCGGCGAGAAGCTACGTCGAGTATGGGGATACGCCCGACTACGGGCAGCGGACGCCGCTGACCGAAGAGGCACGCTGGGCGCAGCTTCATTGGGTGCGGGGGTTGGAACCTGGCCGGGACTACCATTTTCGGACGGTTACGGTTTCCGACGGCGTGGAGACCCGCGGGCCCGACCGGACGTTCCGCACAGCGGCGTATGAAGGGGCTGTCGTGCTGAGCGCGACGCCGGACGGATCGCCCCTGGTGTTGGACCGGCCGGGCGCGACCTATGTGCTGGGGCAGGACATCGTAGCGAAGGGAACGGCGTTCACGATAACCGCGCCCGACGTGACGCTCGAGCTGGACGGCCACAAAATCGTCTTCGCAGCAAGCACGTCGGAGCGGGTTGACGGGATCGCCATCGTCGGGCGCCACGCGAGGATTCTGAACGGATCCGTCGTCCAGGGCGACGGCGGGAAAGACTACAGCGCCGCCTGCGGGTCGAGCTGGAAGGCAAACGGGCTCGAGCTGGCCGGCCTGTTTCTCGACGTGCACGGGCCGAACGCGCACCCGCTGAAGCTGCTGGGCTCCGCGCAGGGCCGGGTGGACCTTCATCACTGCCACTTTCACAGCACGGTCACGAAGATCGAGTCCCGTCACTATCCGGGCAACGCCCTTGTGCGGGTGGACGCCAACGCCTGCGAATTGAGCATCCACCACAACCTGCTGACCGAAGGCTGTCACCGCGGGATCACGGTCGGCGGCGAAACGCTCTCGAAATCGGTACGGATCTTCGACAACGATATCCGGCACCACGCGCGGTTCGTGAACGGTTACGCGATTCAGGGGCGGCTGGGTAACGGCAAGATCTTTCGCAACCGTATAGCATCGACCGGCCGGGCCGTCCACCTGACCGACGCGAACATCGAATTCTATGACAACTGGTGTTCCACCAAGGGGCACATGACGTTGGACGATATGCCCGCCAAGTCCGGGAAGTGGCACCAACGGCGCGTGGAGCTGCACGGGATCAAGTTCGAAGGACGGAACGCCAGAGACTGCCGCGTGCA
The DNA here is from genome assembly GCA_016929905.1 of Kiritimatiellia bacterium. Lineage (GTDB taxonomy): Bacteria > Verrucomicrobiota > Kiritimatiellia > JAFGHX01 > JAFGHX01 > JAFGHX01. The sequence goes on along the minus strand of JAFGHX010000414.1, from coordinate 3,856 downwards.
CCACAATTTCATGAAGATCGTGCAGCCTCAACCGGACGGCGAATGGGACTACGTGCCTGCGACGCCGCTGAATCTGGCCTGCTACGACCCCAACGCCATGAACGAAATCTACGAAAACACGATCATCGCTCTGACCGCCTACACCAAGACGCGGCACGGCGGCTATGGGGATTCCGGGCAATGGGCGGCGGCGATTTACTTCGTCGGCATGAACAAGGGCAAGAGCGAGCCGGGCAAATACTCGGCGTTCATCCACGACAACGAATTTGTCAGCAACGACGCCTTCATCGGGTCGCACGGCGGAAAAGAGCACGTGAGCGCCGAACACCGGGTCCGGATCGAACGGAACACCTTCCGGTTCGGCGGGTGCCCCACGCAGGGGCACGGGGTGTTCTATGGAATTCCGGATTCCGTGCGCGAGCCGGTCCTCAGGGGCGGGAACCGGTTCCCGGAGCCGGGGGAAGGCGCGCAGCCCTGATCCGAAAAGCCGGAAATCGGTCAAAAAAGGCACATGTCGCGTTAAGATTCCGGCGCGAGCCCGCACTAGTCTACAAGAGAGGAGGGTGAAAACGCCTTCCTTGCCCGACAGGGGGCGCCCAGCGCACCCCATGAGAACGGCTCGTTTGTAGCGGTGTGGACTGTGCGGCCGGGGAGCCGGGCGCGTATTCGGCTCGTGTGCCGGCAGGACCGGCCGAGCGACAAATCAAAAGGACGGGGGGAACCCGACCATGAACGGCAAGCTGCGTCGATTGCGAAACATCCTCGCCGGGCGGGCCAATGTCCTGCTGGGCATGAAGCGCTCGGTAGCGATCAGCCTCCTGCTGCATCTGTCCCTGCTGATCATTTCGGGTTACGTCATTCTGCTGCACGTGACGCGGCAACCCACCCACACGTTCATTTCCGAAGCGCCGCGCCGGCCCACGCTCGAGCCGCGCAAGCTGGAGATGAAGGTGCGGGTGCAGGACCTGCAGAAGCAGAGCAGCCGGCCGCGGATGCAGCCGCGCCTGGCGGCCGCGGCGTTGGGCGAGCTGTCGCTGCCCGATCTGAACGTGCAACCGCAGGTCGTACGCCAGACGATTTCGGCCAAGGTCTCCACGTTCGGGGTGTCGGGGTTCGGCACCGGGATCGGCGGCGGGCTCGGCACCGGGTCCGGCGGCGGGTTCGGCACCTCGCAGGTGAATTTTTTCGGGTTGAAAGACGCGAGCCAGCGTATCGCGATTCTGGTCGACGTTTCCGAGAGCATGTGCGAGGACTCGCGCGGGTATCCGCGCGGCTACCAGCGTGTGAAGTTCCGGCTGCGCGACGTGGTCTCGCTGATTGCCGACGGAACCTTCTTCAACGTGACCGCCTTCGCGCGCGGCGTGCGGACCTGTTTCCCGAAGCTGATCCTGGCGGACCCGGACACGCGTGCGCGTGCGCAGAAGTGGATCGACCAGTTCAACAACCTGGAAGGCCCGTTCGGCATGCGCGACAGCAACTACTGGCCGGGTGAATGGGGCATTAAGGGGCAGGGCGGCTCGACACGGCTGGACCTGGCGCTGAACGCCGCCTTCGAGCAGGGCGCGGACACGATCTTCGTGATTACCGACGGCGTGCCCTGGGTGTACAAACTGCTGGAGGGCGACGAACTCCAGACGTACACCGAGAAGCTGGCCGCCTGGCGCGAAGCGCGCGCCAAGTTCCGCGAGGCCATGGACAAGCACCAGGAGTCGGAGCGGGAGAAGGAGCGGCGGGAACGCGAGTTCGCGAAGCGAAAGGAAGCATGGCAGGAAGAGAACGAGCGCCGCATCAAGAAGGGGCTCGGCCCGAAGGTCGTCGAAGGGGGCGGCGGTCCGTCGCGCGGTGGGGGCGGCCCGTCGGCGCCGCCGCGCCCGCGGCTTTCGGACGAAGACATTCTCAAGCACATTGAGATGCTGCAGGTGGAATTCCGCGACAACAAGGGGCGGTCCCGCAGCCGGATCCACGTGATCGGCTATGCCGTGAACGACCGGACCGAGAACTTCCTGCGTGAGCTGGCCCGGAACAACAAGGGCCGGTTCCGGCGGATCCGGGCGTTCATGTAGGGCGGCGGCTACGGGTAGCCCGAGTGGGCCGCGACGGCCCGGCGCTCAGCAAAGGCGAAGGGCACGTCGCGGCCCGGGGTGCCGGTATGCCCGTTGGCTTCGCTCAGGATAGACCGCCGGCACCTGCTTGGCGGTCGTCCTGAGCCACCCCCACCTGAGCCACTGCGGGCTCGTCCTTTCCATTATCCGTGTGTCGTGCTACCATCACGGCCCCATGGAGTTGCATCTCAATCGCCCGAATTGGGTTCCGGACGTGCTGGTCAATCCGCACATGGGTGTGACCACGTTCCAGCGGTTCGCCGGCGACCCGCTCTTCGGCAGGTACAAGTGGAGCGAGTACGGGCCGGAAACGTTCGACCATTCCGAAGACCCGCCGCTGCCGCCGGGCGAGGTGCAGCCGCCGGCCGCCGAATTTCCGGAGTCCACCCTCGCGTATTGCCGGTGGTATTGGGCGACGCTCGCGCCCGAACGCGGGCGGCACAACCTGGAGATCATCGAACGGGCGGCGGCCTCCGCCGCCGCGCGCGGGCAGACGCTGGACCTGCGCATCATGCCGCACAACGCGACGACTACCGTGCCCGATTGGTACAGAGCCGGCGCGGGGTCGGGCGCGGCCGCAGAAGCCTATGCCAAGGGCGGCAACTGGATGCCCGACTATGACGACCCCGCTTATCTGAAGCATTTCGGCGAGCTGGTGCGGGCGGCCGGGGCGCGGTTCGACGGTGATCCGCGGATCAATATGGTCGACATGGGCATGTTCGGGCACTGGGGCGAGTGGCATCGCAAGGACAAGAACATGGGCTCGGCCGAGACGCGGATCCGGGGCGTGGACCTGTTTCTCGATGCGTGGCCGGTTACGCCCAAGGTGATGCTGATCGGGGCGCGCGAGGCGTTGACATACGCGTTTGAACACGGGTGCGGCTGGCGCGCGGATTGTTGGGGGGACATGGGCAAGCGCTCGCCGGACTGGTGCCATATGCACGACAGCTATCCCATACGATTGGCGGAAGCCGGGGGCGAGGAGGCCTGGAAGCGGGGACCCGTGAGTCTGGAAGTCTGCTGGACGATGAACACCTGGCATGATGAGGGTTGGGATATCGCGTACATCATCGACCAGGCCCTTCGCTGGCATGTGACCAGCGTGAACCTGAAGTCCGCGCCCGTGCCCGATGACTACTGGCCGCCTCTGCGGCACCTGCAGCGGCACATGGGCTACCGCATCGCGCCGCGTACCATTCGCTGGTCGGCGCAGGCGAAGGCGGGCGGCGCCTTCACGTTGAATACGGTGTGGGAGAACCAGGGCGTGGCTCCGCCGTATCACGGGTACCCGGCCGCGGCGCGGTTGACCCCGACTGCCGGCGGGCCGGCAGGGGCAGGGATTCAGCCGGGCGCATGCCTGTTCGAAATCGCGGGCCACACGCGCGACTGGTTGCCGGGGCACAAGGTCTTTGAGCGGACGTTCGATCTGCCGGCGGACATGGCGGCGGGGCCCTATCGGCTGCAAGTCGCCCTGCTGCATCCGCGCTCGCGCGTGCCGTGCGTGAAGTTCGCGTGCGACTTGCCGTGCGACGGGCTGTGGTACGATGTCGGATCCGTGGACATTACCGCATGACGCCGGTTTCCCTCTCCGGCCGCCGTGGGCGGCCGGAGAGGAGGAGAAGAGGGTGGCTGTCGCGCCGGCTCTCCCAATCTTTCTCCCCCACGGCGCGAGGCCGTGGGGGCCGGCAGTCAGCCGTCGCCGCCGATCTTGCCGCGCAGGAGGCGAGGCCGTGGGGGCCGGCAGTCAGCCGTCG
>JAFGHX010000413.1 GCA_016929905.1 Kiritimatiellia bacterium | reverse complement strand
AGGTCGCCTGGCCTACCGGGCCCCGCTCGATGCAGTCAACTGGGCAGAGTAGAGCGGCCGTCCTCGGCCGCTCAGGGCCAGGCGAGGACGCCTGGCCTACCGGGCCCCGCTCGATGCGGTCAACTGGGCAGAGTAGAGCGGCCGTCCTCGGCCGCTCAAGGCCAGGCGAGGTCGCCTGGCCTACCGGGCCCCGCTCGACGCGGTCAACCGGGCAGAGTAGAGCGGCCGTCCTCGGCCGCTCAGGGCCAGGCGAGGTCGCCTGGCCTACTGGGCTGCGCTCGATGCGGTCAACCGGGCAGAGTAGAGCGGCCGTCCTCGGCCGCTCAAGGCTCAGCGAAAAACTGTATAGAACGGGAAGCCGCGATGGATAGGCCACAAACACTCTCATTTCGCAGGCGGAACCTTCCGCATTGGATGGTGGCTGACCACCCTTACTTCGTGACCTTCCGGATCAAGGGCACCTTGCCCCAAACCTTGGTCCAGGAGTTACGAGTTGAACGCGAACAGCTTCTCTCCAACAACGTCGACGAAGAGGCCGTGCTCCACTGCCTGCGTAAGCAATTCTACAAGATCGAGAACGTACTGGACTGCGCGCGGGGAACTCGGTGCTATCTGGAGAACCCGCAGGTCGCCCGGTGCGTTCTGGAATCTTTCGCTTGGCTGCAGAAGAACCGTGGCTGGCGGATCTACGCCGTAACGATCATGCCTAACCATGTACACGCCTTGATGCGCAATTTCGAGGGCAGGAACGACTCCCTTTCCGGGGACCTGGGAGACCTGAAAAGCGTCACGGCACGGCAAGCCAACAAGATCCTCGGTCGATCCGGAGCCTTCTGGCAAGACGAAAACTTCGATCACTGGTGCAGGAACTGGGAGAAGTTCGAAGCGGCCAGATCGTACATCAACCAGAACCCCGTCAAGGCACGCCTGGTGACGAAGCCGGAGGACTGGCCGTACACCCGAATCGAACAGTAGGCCGGCCGTCCTCTGGCTCGCCATAGTCCCGAGCGCTTGCGCCTCGGGACGACGGCGGCTCGGCCGGCCATGGCCAGGCAGGCTGCCTGACCTACCTGCCAAAAAAAACATAAACTTTGTATTGCAAAGTCCTTTGCCGCATGTTATCGTATATCCAGAAACTCAGATGATCGCCCATCACGTCCATCACGCGCTGGCGCAGGTGCGGCAACTGCAGGAGCGAATCCTGGAGAAGCGCTCGTTCCGCGGCTATTCCGGCAAGGCGCGCATGCTTTCCGGCACCGCCGCGCTGGGCGCGGCCGTGATCATGGCCTCCAAAGCCTATCCCGATACCCATTGGATGCACCTCCTCGGCTGGGGCGCCGTGCTCGGTATCGGCCTGGTCCTCAACTACGGCTATCTGGCCTACTGGTTCCTCTTCAATCCCGGCGTACGACGCAACACCCGCATGCTCAAGCCGGCCATCGACGCGGTGCCCGCGCTGGCCATCGGCGCCGTGCTCACCCTCGTGCTCCTGTTCCGCGGCGAATACGATCTTCTGTTCGGCATCTGGATGAGCCTCTACGGTCTGGCCCAAGTGGCCTACCGCAACTCCCTGCCGCGCCTCATCTATGTCGTGGGACTCGGCTATATCATCTGCGGCTCCTATTTCCTGCTCTTCCCCCACTCTTTCGTGAACCCCTGGCCCATGGGCATCATCTTCTTCGCGGGCGAATGGGCGGGTGGATCGGTTCTGTATGCGGTTGAAAAGAGAAAAAACCAGCAGGAGCCGAGTGGTCACTAGAAACTTGCTCGAGAACATACTCGAGAACTTGCTCGAAAACCCCGCCGCCGCGGCGGGGAGGACAAAGGGCCCAGACAAAGGTCCGGACAAAGGCAAAAGGGACAACACATGAAACAACAACAGGAGAACCCATACGACGCACTGGAGAAGATCTTCCACGAGCCCAACCGACTGGCGATCGTGTCGGCCTTGTGCGCGGCAGACGGCGGGCTGAGCTTCACGGAACTGAAGGACGAATGCGGGCTGACCGACGGGAACCTGAACCGGCACCTCAAAGTGCTGCAGGACTCGGGCGTCGTGCGGATCCGAAAGTCATTCGTCGACGCCAAGCCGCGAACGACCGTGCAGCTCTCGGACAAGGGCATCCAGCGATTCAACCTGTACCTCGAGGCGCTCTCCGACGTGCTCAACAAGGCCGAAGCCGCCATCGCCGCCGTGGGCACAGACAAGGCCAAAACAGCCGGCGCGCCGGCGGGGAAAACGGTGCGGGCGTAGAGGAGGCCTGTTCGAAGACAGGCTCGAGCGCGATACCGGCGTCCGAATGCCCGGTTCCGCCGCAGGTTTGGCGAGGGCGGATGCCGGGGTCAGGACCGTGTCCGCAGGAAAGGAGGTGGCCGTTTTTTTTGCCGCGAATACTTTGCGTTGCAGAGAACTTTGCGCGTTTAGATAAACAGGAACGGAAGACGGAAGGAGACGCAGGAGAATGAACAAACACGAACAGTACGGACAAAGCGGCGGCCCGAGCTATGCGCCGCCACCCCTGCCGGCAACGGCGGCGGGCCACAAGGCGGAGCAGGCCCCGAAACTGATGAACGGGTTCGAAGAGCACTACGAGGCCGTGGCCGGCACGCTGACGCTCGGGCGCGTGATCGAGGCCCTGCTCAAGGCGCCCGCGCGCATCGTGCACGAGATCGTCGAGGGCCGCTCGGCACGGGCGACGGCGATGCTGCTCGCCGTCACGGTCGGCTGCATGCTCATCTACGGCTGGATCATGGGCACGTTTTCGGGTGGGCACCAGTTGTGGGTGGTGCCCGCGAAGACGGCGACCGGCCTGGTGCTCAGCGCGCTGATCTGCCTGCCCAGCCTGTACATCTTCTCGTGTCTGTCCGGAGCCGACCAGTCGTTCGGGCATGTGGCCGGGCTCCTGGCGCAAACGGTGGCACTCACCGGCATCCTGCTGGTGGGGTTCGCGCCGGTGGCCTGGATCTTCGCGCAGTCCACGAACACGGTGGCGTTCATGGGGTTCCTGCATCTCCTGTTCTGGGGCGTGGGCTCCTACTTCGGACTGCGCCTGCTCTGGACGGCGCTCACGTTCCTCAACAGGCGAGTGCTGGGCATCCTCTGGCTCTGGAACCTCATCTTCATAGCGGTGGTTCTTCAGATGACGACGACGCTGCGCCCGCTGGTGGCCAAATTCGAGGGGTTCGAACTCCAGGAGAAGAAGGGGTTCGTGGTTCACTGGACCGAATGTATGAGGTGACGGATGCGGCTCTCGGCATACAGTCCGGGCGCCATCTGCCGGCTGCCGCCCGCCTTGCGCGACGCGGTGCGGACACACGCCGGCTGGCGGACGGTCCTCTGGAGTGCAGCCGTCGCCGTCGTGCTGGGCTCGGTCGCGTACGGGGCTGTTTTCGGGTGCTGGCGCGCGCCGCGCGCGACGGTCTATGCCGCACTGAAGATGCCCATCCTCATCTTCGCCGTTGTCATGGCGAGCGGCGGCGTGAACGCCATGCTCGCGCAGGTGATCGGGGCCGGCCTGTCGTTCCGGCAGACGGCCCTGTGCATCCTGCTCAGCCTGGCCATCGCGTCGATACTGCTCGGTGTGCTGGCCCCGCCTGTGCTGTTCCTCGTCCTGCAATGCCCCGGCCCGCGGTCCGAATCGGCCGAAACGGCCTATTGCGCGCTGCTGCTGCTGCACACGACCGTGGTGGCCCTGTGCGGTATCGCGGGCACCGTTCGCCTGTACCGGCTCCTCGTCGCGATGACGCATTCGGCGCGGATCGCGGCCCGCGTGCTTCTCGTCTGGATGTTCGTCAGTGGGCTTGTCGGGTTTGAGCTGTCGTGGCTGCTGGCGCCGTTTCTGGGGAGACCGGATCGACCGGTGACGTTCTGGAACCTGATCGCCTTTGAGGTGAACGTCTTCGAATGGCTTTGGAGGGCGGTGCTTGAGCTCGTCTGATTTCTTCGGGCGCCTCGGCGTCCTGTGCCGGGGCCGATCGGGTGACATCGGGCAATGGCTGCGCGACGACCGCTGGACGTGGCTGGGCTTCTGTTTCCTGGTCGTCACGATCGGCTGTGCCTTTTACGGCGCGACCATCGGCGTCTGGCGCGGCGCATTGCAGGCGCTGTATGCCGGCATCAAGCTCCCGCTGCTCATCTGTCTGACCACGATCCTGACGGCGCTGCTCAATTGGATGCTGGCCCTGGTGCTGGGCGCGCGCTTCACGTTCCGGCAAGTGCTGTTGGCGTTGTTCATGGGCTACACGATCGCGGCCTTGATCTTCGCGGCTCTCGTGCCGGTTGCGCTTTTCGTGACCTGGCATCTGCCTGCCCTGTCAGCGGCCGGCCGCAGGTTCAGCCACAGCGTGATCGTGGTGATGCACGTGGCGATCATCGCCTGGGCCGGCAGTATCTCGACCTTCAGGCTCCATTCCTTCATCCGGACGCACGGCTCGCGCCGCTCGTTGGCCGGCAAGGTGCTCTTTGCATGGCTACTCGGCAGCATGTTCGTGGGATGCCAGCTCTCCTGGAACCTGCGGCCCTTCATGGGCTCGCCCGGTCTCGAAATCCAGTTTCTCCGGCCTGACGCCTTTGCCGGCAACTTCTATGTGGCCCTTTACGGAAGCCTCAAACGCATCGTCACCGAGACGCGTGACGCGGGAGAACAGCCAAGTGATGCCGACGCCACACGAACGCGAAGCCAACGCCAAGCCGGAGGCTTCCACAAGTAAACAATTAAACAATTGTGCAATTGTATAATTGCTTAATTGCTTAATTGCTTAATTGTCTAATTGTCTAATTAAACAAGTCTTCAATCGTTCAAGCGCCCGAAGGATGGAAGCGCCGAACGGCACAGTCCCCGACCCGCCGGCGCGGGAAAGGAGGTTGCCATGTGGATCAAGCTCGTCTCGCCCCGCTCGACGGATCGCCCGATGGACTCGGCATGGAAGCGGCAGATGGCACCGCCGTTGTCGCTGTTGGTACTCGGGGCGCTGACGCCGCATGAGCACACGGTCACGATAGCCGACGAGAATGTCGAGAAGATCGTGCTGGACGATTGCCCGGATCTGGTCGGCATCACCGTCAAGGTGGACACGGCCTACCGCGCGTTCGACATCGCCTATCATTACCGCGCGCGCGGGATTCCGGTTGTGATGGGCGGTATTCACCCGACCGCCTGTCCCGACATGTGCTTGCCCTGCGCGGACGCGGTCGTCATCGGCGAGGCGGAGGCGCTCTGGGCCGGGATCGTGGAGGATGCGGCACGCGGTCGCCTGCGACGGATATACAGGAACGCCGGGCCTGTCGATATCGCCGGCACACCGGTCCCACGCTGGGAGTTGATCCGCGAGAAGGACTATCGGAGGGGCGGATCCTCGACCGGAATCTGAACCACTACAACACCGCGCATGTGGTCTTTGCCCCGCGGCGCATGTCGGCGGGGGCCCTGCACCGGGGGTACCTGTGGATGTACCGGCAGTTCTATTCCTGGCCCAACATTCTGAGCCGGAGGCCGGTCGCCGCCGCGCAGTTGAAAGCCTATCTCGAATTCAACCTGCTGTATCGGAAATACGGCAAGGCGACATGCCGGCTGGGCAAGTGGTTCGGGATGCGGAACCTGGCGAAACTGGCCAAGCACGTCGCGTATCCGGAGCGCAGGCGTCCATCGCCCACGCCGGCTCCCAGCGCTCCGCGCCCGGAAAGAAACTTGATCGAAAACCTTCGGCCAGAGGCCGATCAGCCTCTGGCTGAACTCGGGAACTTGGCTTGACTTGGCTCTCGGAACACGGACCTGCACGGACAGCCTGATCACGGCGGGCCCGCGGCGCAACGCGACGCGTCCCGGCCCAACACCCATTCCCCGATAATCGCGCACTCGAGCCCGAACGGCAGGTACCCGGCGTAGCCGAGCAGGGGCATTTCGAAGAGCTTGAAGCGTTCGACGAACGGGACGGTGTAGGCCCACTTGGCCAGGCTGAAGTGGTTCCACATCTCCCAGAACAGCCCGCACGTCAGCGCCGCCAGGGCCAACAGATAGAGGCCCCGCCACCGGCCGTTCGGGATGCCGGACAGAATCGTGGCCCGCCCTCGGATCGTCTGCACGCAGACGATGATCACACCCGGCGCCAGCCACAGAAGCGGAAAAAGAAGGCCGGGCCATACGCCGATCCCGGCCAGCCCGGCGCAGGATACCGCGAGTCCCAGCCACGCGAGCAGACGCGGACGTGAGACGGGGATCTTGAGGAACGCGTCGAGTCCGGCCCCCATGCGCGGGTTCGACCTGAAGCACTCGTAGGTTCCGAGCACCGCGGGCAGCACCGTACTGAACGGCAGCGTGGCGAGCAGAAAGTACCGCATCGGCGTCAGCGGCCCGAAGCCCGCGTAGTACCAGTTCTGAACGAACCGGTTGAGATACTCGAAGAACCACCAGAAGGCGGCGCTGAACGGGAAGAGGGCCAGGAACGCCGCGGGCCGGTCGAGCATCATGCAGCGACCCGTCCGCCGCCAGGTCAACGCATTGACGGCAACGATGTAGCCGAGCCAGATGGGCGTGAAGGTGTGCATCTGCCAGCCGCGCAGCCAGGAGAAGCGGGTCCACGCCAGGACCCAGGCGGTGACGCCCCAGGCCAACCCGAGCCACCCCCACCAGGGGAACGCGCGCCGGGCCGGGGCCGGCTTCACGCGCCGGCGGCTGAGCAAGACGCGGATATCGAACGGGAGGATCACGAGCAGGATCAAAGCGGCCAGTCCGGCGAACATCGGCCAGGAGAACGGCGCATGCCGCACGTACCGGGTCAGGGGCGGAAACTCCAGGTACCGGGCCACCGGCGCGCCTGCAAGCCATACGCCAAGCAGCGGCAGCCCGATCAGCGCCGCGGTCAGAAACAGGCCCGCGGCGGCGCCGGCCGCGCACGTGCGCGGCTGGCGCCGCCGCAGGGTTGAGGGTGGATGGTTCATGGTTGATGGTCGATGGTCAATGGTCGATGGTCGATGGTCGATGGTTCGTGTCCTCCTGGCGTCTGTCTCCGGGCCCGCACGGGGAACGGAGTTGCCGGCGCAGTCCGGCGCATTCGGTTCGCCACCCGTCCTCATCCTAGCATCAACCGGAAGCATACCATATCACAAAGTACTTTGCAAGACAAAGTTTCATCCTTTTCGGGCGTGGCCCGTGCTTGACGGCGACGGGGATTGCGGCGATGATGGCGCGCCTGAATCGGGAAAGGAGACCGCCCATGCCACTGATGTTCGACATGCCGTTGGAGAAGCTGAAGACGTATCAAGGCACGAACCCGCGCCCGGCCGATTTCGATGCCTATTGGGCCGCGGCGCTGGCGGAGATGCGCGCGGTGGACGCGCAGGTGGAGGAAGTACCGGCGGCATTCGCGACTCCGTTTGCCGAGTGCGCGGACCTGTATTTCACGGGAGTGGGCGGGGCGCGCGTGCATGCGAAGCTGCTGCGGCCGAAAGCGGCGCCGGCCCCCCACCCTGCTCTGCTGATGTTCCACGGTTATTCCGGCAGCGCGGGCGACTGGTCGGACAAGCTGGGTTACGTGGCGCAGGGCTACACGGTGGCGGCACTGGACTGTCGCGGGCAGGGCGGGCTGTCGGAGGACAAGGGCGGCGTGGCGGGCTGGACGCTGCGCGGGCACATTGTGCGCGGTCTGGACGATGCCCCGCAGAGCATGCTGTTCCGCCAGATCTTCCTGGACACCGCACAGCTTGCCGGGCTCGTGATGGACATGCCGGACGTGGACGCCGGCCGCGTGGGCGCGACGGGCGGCAGTCAGGGCGGCGGCCTGACGCTCGCCTGCGCGGCGCTGGAGCCCCGCATCCGGCGTGCGGCGCCGGTCTTCCCGTTCCTGTGCGATTACCAGCGCGTGTGGCAGATCGACCTGGCGAAAGACGCCTACGCCGAGTTGACCGAATGGTTCCGCCGGTTCGACCCGTGTCACGAGCGGGAGGCGGCCGTCTTCACGCGGCTCGGCTACATTGACGTGCAGCATCTGGCCGCGCGGATCCAGGCGGAGATTCTGATGGCCGTCGGATTCATGGACACGATCTGCCCGCCGTCGTCCCAATTCGCGGCCTACAACAAGATCACGTCCAAGAAGGCGCTGGCGCTTTACCCCGATTTCGGGCACGAGAACCTGCCCGGCCATTCGGACAAGGTGTTCCAGTTCATGGCCGGACTCTGAAACGCGAAAGTAGAAGCGGCGTCCCGCCGCTTTCCCCGGGCCGAAGGCCCGGACACCGCCGGATACCCCCGACGGCGCGGGGTGCCGTCGGGAGGAAGAGCCGGGACGGCTCTTCTACCATGCGGATCCGCCAGTGGCGGAAATCCGTGGCTTGTCCGGGCGCCTGAGTTTCCGACAAAGTTTCCGACAGAGAAACAGGGGGCTCCGGGGATTGTGGAGTTGTTTCGGACGCCGGTTCAATAGGCTTCCCCGCCCGGGTACGGATTCGCGGCGTTGAGTTCGTCCAGTCCGGCCTGTGCAACGGCCTCGAACCGTGCGGTGAGTTCGTGCACGGCCTCTCGGGCCTTGCGAGTGAACGCGTCGCGATAGGACGCGAGGTCGATGGGTTCGGCGCACCGGACGAACGCACACCGTTCGCCGTACGGCGGCACGGCCCTGGAGTAGAAGTCTTCCATCAGCTTCTCGACCGTCTCGCCGTAGCGATCCATGGTGGGATGTTCCCGGACATAGTGTCCCGAATAGCTCAAGACGCGATAGGCGAGCATGGCCTCCGCGGCCCAGCGCGCGGCTTGCGGATGCTCGTCCGCGCGTTCGGGGTCAACCCGGATCTGGTGGATATGCCGGCGTACCCGGCGCATGCGTTCGAGCGGCTCATCCTCCGCGTCCGCCTGCAGCCCCATCTCCGTCTGCAGCCGGCCAAGCAGCCTATCGGCAGTCGCGCGCAGCACGGTTTCGAGTTCCACGTCGTCTCCGCACGGCGGGGGACAGCCCAACTGCTCCAGCTTCTTTCGCAGCAGTGCCAGGCCGATCCGGTCCAGTTCCGCGACGGGGTCTTTCGCGGGGTCGAGCCGGGTTTGGGCCTCCGCCGCGAGCCCCTCGAGCCTGCTCCGAATACAATCGCGCTGGTCGGTGACATGCGTCACCTTGATCGAGACGGGAACGGCGTGAACGCTTGCCGCGCGATCCGCGCCCAATTGCCTCTGTGCCTTGAGCGCGATGAAGGCCGGGCCATCGAGGAAATGACAGACCTGATCGTTCTGGAGCGAGACGTTCCCCTCGGCGAACAGGGTCAACGCGTATTTGCCCTGAATCAGCGTTTCCATGGCCTGGCGCACGGCGCGGCTATCGGTCGCGTCGCGGTCCACCGAGAAGGCGCCGGTATGCTGCATCACCCATCGATCGAGCCGGCCGCGGAGGAAGATGTCGTAAGCCGACATCACCAGGCTGTCCACGTGCAGTTGGCGCTGTGTCTCGAACACGATCTGGGGGTCGCTGTGCGTGGCGTGGTTCGGGAGGAACAGAATCCGGCGTTCGCCGGCCCGCAGCAGAGCGCGCAGGCCGGCCGGCGCCGTGACGGCGACCGAGCGCAGGCGATGCAGCGGCGCGCGAAGATAGAAGAACCGGTTCCACTGCTTGAAGAAGCGGATCGCGAGCCGTCTCGGTTTCGGCGGGACGTACTCGTAGGGTTGGTCGGAGAAGTCAAGCATGGCGGTTCCGGCCGCGGGGTTCAGGTTTCAGGTGTCAGGTTTCAGGTGTCAGGTGTCAGGGTTCGGGTGTCAGGGTTCCGGATCCACTCTGCCGGAGCGGGCCGGCGAATGCAAGGCCTGAGTGTTCAAGTCGGAAAACTACCCCTTTTCTGCAATGGAAACCCGTGTAGCGAAGGGGCGTGAGCGGCGTACGATTAGCGCAGAACGTGACACCCGAACCCCGGCGGCGGCCGAATGCCGTGCCCCGGCCGTGCCGCACGCGGAACAAGGAGACCCGCCATGCAGATGGAGATCGCGGCCGTATCGAGGCCTGAGGCAGAGTCGGCGAACGGATTCTACACCTGGAACCGCCCCCCGCTGCACCCCAATCCGCTGGCCAAGTTGCCGGTGGGCGCCGTACGGCCCGGCGGCTGGCTGGCTCATCAGCTCGAGCTTATGGTCGAGGGCACGACCGGTCGTCTGGCCGAGCTGAGCGCCTTTCTCAAGCCGGACAACGGGTGGTTCGGCGGCGAGGGGGAGGGCTGGGAGGAACAGCCGTACTGGTTCCGCGGGTTCCACACGCTTGCCGTGCTCACGCAGGACAAGCGTCTGCTCGCGGAGTCCGAGCGCTGGCTGGAGGCCGTGCTCTCGAGCCAGGACGCCGACGGCTATTTCGGGGCCCGTTACCACAAGCGCGTGGTGGGCAAAGACGGCACAGGCGTCTGCGATCTGTGGCCGCACATGGTGATGCTGGACGCCGTGCGCGAGCACCACGAACATACAGGCGACCCTCGCGTCGTCCCGTTCATGAGCCGGTTTTTCGAATTCTGTCGCGGGCTGGATGAAGACCTGTTCATCCGCCTTGCGGGCAAGACGTTCGGCGCCTGGAAAGTGAACGTCCAACGCGCCCGAGCAGGCGACATGTTGCCGCACATCTACTGGCTGTACAATCGCACGGGCGAGAAGTGGCTGCTCGAGCTGGCATCGCGGTTCTACCGGCACATCGGACCGCCGAACGACGAATGGCTCGATCATCACGTCGTCAATTTCACCCAACGCTTCGCGTATCCGGGGATCTACTTCGCGCAGACACGGGACACAGGGCACCTGCGCCAGTCCGAGTACTGGTATGCGCAACACATGGGTACATGGGGCCAGCAACCGCGCGGGATATTCGGGGCCGACGAGAACATTCGCCCGGGTTGCACCGATCCGCGGCAGGCGATCGAGACCTGCGCCATGGCGGAGTTCGCCAAAAGCTTCTATATCCTCGGGCGTCTGACCGGCGATCCGTCGTACGCGGATCGGTGTGAAGACGTGATGCTGAACCATTTCCCGGCCTCGCAGACGCCCGATCTGAAGGGGCTGCATTATCTGACGGCTTCGAACCAGCCGCAGTTGGACCGGAGCACGAATCACAAGTACCAAAACGAGGAAGGGCGCGGCGGCAAGAGCAACATGGTCACCTATTCCCCGCATCGTTACCGCTGCTGCCAGCACAATGTGGCGATGGGCTGGCCGTGGTATGCGCAGAATCTGTGGCAGGCGACGGCCGACGCCGGTTTGTGCGCCTGGTTGTACGGGGCGTCGGAGGTCAGGGCCAGGGCCGGTTCGGCCGGGAGCGAGGCCCGGATCGCCTGTGCGACGGACTACCCGTTCAAAGGCGGCGCGGCATTCACGGTGCGGGCGGCGGGGGCAGAGCCCTTCCCGCTGTACCTGCGCGTTCCGGGCTGGTGCAACGGGTTCTCGCTGCGTTTGAACGGCGAGCCGCTCGCTGTCGACGGCAAGCCTGGCACGTACGTACGTATTCGGCGCGTATGGTCGCGGAACGACCGCCTCGAGGTCGACATGCCCATGTCCGTCTCGCTCACCCGTTGGCCGCGGACGGGAAGCGTAACGCTCGACCGCGGACCGCTGAGCTACTCGGTCAAGATCGGTGAGCGGTGGCAGCGCTGCGGGGGCACGGACGCGTGGCCGGAATGGGAAGTGTTGCCGACAAGCCCCTGGAACTACGGGCTCGCGAGCAACGGCCACGCGCCGGCCGACTCGTTCGAGGTCTTGGAAAAGGAGCGCGTGCCGAAGCAACCCTGGACCGTGGACACCGCACCGGTCGAGATTCGGGGGCGCGGCCGGAAGGTTCCGGGTTGGACGCTGGAAGCCGAGACGGTACAGGAGCTGCGGCCGAGCCCCGTCGCCTCCGTCGAGCCGGAGGAAGAGCTCACGTTCATCCCGCTGGGCTGCGCCCGCCTGCGCATGGCCTGCCTGCCGGTCGCGAGCGACTCGCCCGACGCCCGAGCCTGGGCGTGAGGGGGCGCGAACGGCGCCCCTCACGGGCGCGCGGCCCCCGCGCGTCCCGTGCAGGGGCTGGTTCGGAGTCCGTTATCAATTGTGGCGGAACGTT
>JAFGHX010000412.1 GCA_016929905.1 Kiritimatiellia bacterium | reverse complement strand
GAGACGGAACGATCCGCTCAGCTGCTATCGCCGCGCGCGGGTGCTGCTCCGGCAACTCGACCGCCTGAACCCGTTTCCGCGGCCCAGAGGCTTCGTGTTCAAGGCCAGGACATGGGCCGACTACGAGAACTGGAAAGCCGTACAGTCCAATCCACGCCTGAGATGAACGACCACAGAGAGCAAAGCCAGCCCCCGGACCCGCTCGTGCGCGTCTGCGCCCTACTCAACAAGCACGGCGCCCGGTATATCGTGGCCGGCGGCTACGCCTGCATTCTGCACGGGCTCGTCCGCACAACGGAGGACGTCGACATCCTGATCGAAGAGACCGAGGAGAATTTCCAGAGGACGATCGACGCCCTCAGCGAACTGGAAGACCACGCGGCGGCTGAACTGACGGTGGAGGATCTCTGGAACAACGTCGTCGTCAAAGTCGCGGACGAAGTCGAGGTTGATATCAGCAGGCGCGCCTGGAAGGTATCCTACGAGGACGCGAAGGACACCACGCGCACGGTCGAGATCGACGGCGTCGAGGTCCCCTTTCTCAGCCTGCACGATCTGATGGCCAGCAAGGAGACCTACCGCGAACAGGACCGCGCGGACCTCGCCAGGCTCAAGGGGTTGGCGGCCGATCAGGCCCCGAACAGCGAAGAAGGCTGAGCGCAGCCGCCGTGCCGGCCCCCTCGTAGGCGCCCATATCGCACGCACGCCCGTGCGGGCGGCGGTTCCCCGCGAAGTCCACCGCAGGCGCGCCTGCCGACAACGCCTTGTCGATCGCCGGCGAACCCGCGCGCAGCCGGAAATCGCCCGCCCCCGCATTCACGAATTTCGGGTCTGTGACAACCGCCGCCTCGCCCCGCACCTGCGTCTTGCCGTCGACCAGGTTGTGGTCCACGGTGATCCGGCCCGTGCCGTGGGTCCGGTTCTTGCGCGGCTCTCTGTCCGGCGGCGGCCAGGTGAGCACGATCTGCCCGTTGTTCTGCGAGAAGATGTTGTTGCGGATCACGCAGTCCACGGCATCCGGATCGTTGAAGAACACCCCGTTGCCCTTGCACCCGTAGACGGTGTTGTTCACGAATCGGATTCCCTCGTGCCGCCCCACATACGTCAGCATCGAAAGCCCCGCCCCCCGGCAGTTGTAGACAACGTTGTTGTAGATGTTGATGTTCCGCAGCCCGCCGGCCCCTGACTCGGTCGCGACCGAGAGCCCGCCGCCGTCGTGCACGACGTTCTGATAGACATCGACGTCACACAAATCGGTACCGGGATTCTTGTATCGGAGATAGTACCCGCCGTCCACGTAGATGCCGACCGCACGCTGGTGATGGACATGGTTGTGGTGGATCTTCCCGCTGCGGCAGCTCACCTTCGCGTCGATCCCCTCCTTGTAACCGTGGTGCACGTGGTTGTTCTTCACCTCGAACGTGTCCACCACGTACAGCGAGATCGCTTCCGACCCGCCGCTGAACGGTTCCTTCCACGTGTGCGCACGCGCCACCTCGTTGCCGTCGATGACGATATGACGCGAGCGGTGTGCGATGATCCCCTCGCTGAACGGGCGCTCGATATGATTGCCGTCGATCGTGATACGCTCGGCGTCCTGCACGAAGATCCCGCGGAAATGCGAATGGTCGATCCGTAGGCCGGAGACGCGGATGTGCGATTTCTGCCGGATATTGAACATCCCTTGGGGCCAGGCCAACTTGATGTCCGAACCGTCCAGGATCGGTTTGTGCCCGGGATAGGCGCTGAACGTGATCATTCGGTCCGGCGCACCGGAATGCTTGACCTGCACCACCTCCGCATACGTGCCGTCTTTGATGTAGACCGTGTCGCCGGCCTGGGCGGTGTCGGCCGCTTTCTGGATCGTGGCCCAGGGCCTGCCCTCCGTGCCCTCCCACTCGTCCGAGCAGCCGCCGGGGTTGTCTTTCGCCACATAGTACGTACCCGCCCCGGCCGCGAGACCGAGAAGACATCCGCCGAGAACCATGACAACGACTGCTCTGTGATTCATCTTCCGATCCTCCCGTTCTGAGACCTTTCTTCCGCAATCGGCCTCTTACATCGGTATTACCGCGGGGTGCCGGAGTTGAACGCCCCAGCAGTGCTTCTTCCAGCAAAAAGCGTCACATCCCACATCTTGGGGCTCATGGAGGGCGAGCGTCCTCGCGAGCCGGGCACGCGCAGCAGCGCCCCGATCAAGGCGGGCCCCTGGCCTGAGGTCGACCGGCTCGCGAGACGCTCGCCCTCCATCTCGGCCCGCAAGTACATGCGGTAAGGATCGCGGTCCCGGGCGCGCTCGGTGCATCACCCTATAGAGAGCAGTTCGGCTGGCTGCCAGCCGAACTGCTCTTGTTAAACGCCTTGCAGACAAGGCGTTTGGAGGAATCACGCCCTCTGCAAAGCGTGCACCAATTTGGTGAAAAGCACGCAACGGTTCAGTATGTTCTTGGTGCCCGAGCGATCGGTAGCTTTTCGCGTCTGGCTGAGCGGAAAGCCCCTCCACCCCGTCGTGGAGGGCTCTCAAACGTTACGGCTGCTCACCCCGTAGGTGTCCGGCAGCCAAAAACAAAAACAGTTCGGGCATGCGCAGCGTGCCCGAACTGCTCTTTCTAGGATCACAGATCCAACGGCCCGACGCTGCGGCGGGCCTGCGCCCTGCCGAACGCCGGCCCGTGCCCCCAGCGCCCGGCCGTGCGGATGCGGTTCGCCGCGATTTCCAGGTCCATCCCCCGGAGCAAAGCCGGGGGGCGGTCGTCGCCCAACCCGAACACGAAGCCGACGACATCGATGACGCCTTCGGGCTCCGCCTCGTCCAGCACGCGCAGACAGCCGTCCACGGCGCTGGCACGTGCCGCACAGGCCACGAGTTGACGGTGTCCGCGCCGGGCAAAAAACAGCAAGCTCTCTTTCGACCTGCCCCGGTTCACGATTACGGTCCGCCGGGACACGCCTTCCCAGGCGCCTTCGAGCGAGCCGCGCATCAGGAAGTGCGTCGCTTTCGCGCAGGCGTAGGGGTCGACCATATCGTTCGACAGGTACAATTCGTAGCCGGGGTTGATGTCTCGGAGCAGTTCCTCGGACCTGCGCAGCGTTTCGGCCACATAGACGCCGGCCGGCACGTCTCCGCAGATCGGGTCCCAGTTCCCTACGTACCATCCGCCCCATCCGCTGGGCCCGCCGCGATACCCCATCATGAACGCGGGCGGCGCGCCGAACAATGTGTCCAGCCGCCGCGCGTTGTCCGCGTGGTGCGTAAAGTATGCCGGATAGCCGGCGCAGGCCGGGCCGGGCCCGCCGAACATCTCTGGCCGCACGTACCAGGAGACGAGCAGGTGTGTCCCCTCGCCGATACGCGAGCCGGGCGGCAGCCGCAACTGCTCCTCTTCCACGACATAGTCGCTGCCCTCCGAGAAAGTCACGGCGCCGTCCGCGGCCCGCACGACGACCGGCAACGAGGCGCGCCGGACCGTCGCCCGCAGGCCCACCTCCCGCAGCGCAAAGTCGTCCAGCCGGTACGTGCCGGAGCCCGTGCCGCGCGATACGCCGAGTCGGACCCGAACGGCGGTGGACTCGAGCGCATTGAAGGCCACCGCAACGCGTCGCCAACCCGACCCGGCGAGCCGAGGAATAACCCCGCCCAGCAGCCCGCGCCTGCCGCCCTCGATCAGCATGCGCAGCTCGCCGGCGTGTTCGGCCGGCGGCTGAACCCAGGCCGACAGCTCATAGGCTCGGAACGGCTCAACGGCCACAACCTGTTCGATGAAGAGCTCTTTGCCCGCCGCGCCGCCGCCCGGGACCGCCGGCCGCAGGGCCAGCGAAGCGGCGCCGGTCCGCTTCATCGTCGCGTCCCGTTCGACACGCGCCGAACCAGCCCCCGTCACGCGCCAATGCACCGGCTGTGGGCCCGGGCCGTCTTCAAAGCCCCCGTTGCGAAGCCGCAGCGGGCCAGGCCCCTCCACGCGTGCCAGCCCGGATTCAACGCTGAACGGCGTGTCGCGGACCGGTACAGTCTCGACCAGAGACGGGTTCTCGTATGACACTTGAGTCGGGTCAATCGAGCAGGGGATCAGAGCCAGGCCGAGTTGCGCGGCCGCTTCACGGATCCGTATGAAACTCGAGAAGACGCCCGGCGTCATGTTCTCCAGGCGCACGTAGCGCCCGCCGAAATCGCCGATGATCAGCCCGTTGTAGCCGACGGCCGCCGCGCGCTCGACAAGCGCCTCCAGCGCCTCCACGTCCGCCCGGTCGGTCAGATCGGCCCTGCAGATGACGTAGCGCTTCGCGAAGCGGCCGGCGTCGGACCGCGGCGCGGCGATGGGCCTGGCGCTCAGCGCCAGGCCGGCAGCGACTACGGCGTACTGTCCCGCCGCGAGCTCCGCGCGCCGGCCGTCGCGCAGCCGCGTCAGCCGCGCCCGGCCCTGGGTCACGTCCACACGCGTCCAGTACGGCGCCACGGAAAGCTCGAGTGTTGTCCCCACAACCTCCACGACCGCGTTGGGCGTGGCCAGCAGGACCGATGCGACTGAAGCCGGGCGCCGCGCGAGTTTGGCGACGACGCCGCCTTCGCGGACGAAGACGTGCCCCACGGCGGAATCAGCCCCCCGCAGAACATCCGGGACGGGCGGCGAAGCCGCAGCCGCGGGCGCGAGCACGTTCTGCATCCGCACGATCGCTTCGGCCGTTACGCCCAGCACGACCTCCGTTTCCGGCCGCAAGCACAGCGAACTGCCGTCCGGGTACGCTACCGTCACGCGGCCGCGTGCACCCGTCCGCAACACATCGCCCGCCGCCAGCGCCATTTCGGGCACGGCGCTCCGCTGCGCGGCGCCTCGCGCCACAACCACCGTCCCGCTCGGCGCACGCACACGCGCCAGCATGTCCGGCGCGGCGCGCGGCACGCGCCAGAGCCACGCCCCCAACATGGCAATCAGAACCGACGCCGCAATCAGTGCCGCCGCCTGGATCCGGCGCCGGCGCGACCCGGCGTCCGCCCCTTCAACGCGCGCCGGCTCCGTCTCGTAGGGAATCACCTCGGCGGTAACCCGGGCGGGGGCGGCAAGCAGATCGACCAGCGTCTTCTCATGGTACACGTGCCGTGCGAACCGCAGCCGCGCTTCCTCGGATTGTCCCAACTGCGCGAGCAGCGCCTGCGCCTCCTCCTCGACGCAATCGTCCTCGAGGTACTTGCCAATCAGGATGTCCAGCCGCTCGTCGCTCATGACGCGCTCTCCCGCATACGGATCGAGATGCAGTCGAGCAGCCGGGCCCGAAGCCGGGTCAGCAGCATGTTCGCCGCCGCGTAGCTCTTGCCGAGCTTCGCGGCAATGTCAGCCAGACTCATCCGCTGCTCGTATTTCATGCGCAGCAACTCCCTGGCGTTCGGCGGCAGCGTATGCAGGCACTGCTCCATACACTCCTTCTCCCGCGCCAGAGCCGGTTCATGCTCCGCCAGCGTCACCGCCACCTGGTCGGCAATCTTCTCGCTCAGTTCCGAGCTCACCACCACCCGCTGGCGCACCTTCATGTGCCGGAACCGCTTGCGAATCACGTTACGCGTCACGCCGAACGCCCATCCGACGAACGGACGCGACGCGTCGTACGCGCCGAAACTCTCCCACAGCGCCACCGCCACGTCCTGCATCACGTCGTCCGTGTCCGTCAGGGTGAACCCGGCCGAACGCACGTAGGCGTAAATCGACTGGTGCACCGCCGTGAACTGCTTCAAGAAATCCTTGTGCAAGTCCGGCACGGACCGGCCTCCATCTTCAGTATTACCGTTCACGGGACGAATTGAACACGGGCATGTCTCGGGGCAGGCTCAATCGATGAGCACGCGGTCAAAGACCTTGTCCCACTCATGGCTGAGCCATTCGGTCCAATTGGCTCATCGTAGGTCCAGAGCGCCAGGACTTCCTGGCCGGCCGCGTCTGCGAACAACGCGGTCTTGTTGGAGGTGCCGACGTCCAGCTCGCGGACGAACGAACAGTCATGAAGCAGGGCATGCGCCCACATGTCCGCTGCGTAAACCGAGCAACCGCCGAACGTGTTGGTCGCCCGTGCCGTCGCGGGACCAACGCCGGTGAGGACGGCTGCCGCAACCCCAAGGACGAGGGGAACAACCGCGGCCGCGTTTGCCAGTCTGCGCCTTGCGCGTGCCATGGACCAACAGGATAGCCCACCAAAAACGCGCGAGCCAGTCCAAACCGCAAACGCCAAACCGTGCATATTCAAGGGAAACCCGTTAGACAGAACGTCAAAGAGGGCTTGACAAACCTCCGCCCGACCGGTATATTGGTATCATGATAGGTACCATAGATCAAAACGGCCATATTGGACGGGAGACATGCCATGAAGACAGGACGGATCGGGAACGGAAACGCCATTTTCACGGTTGGCGGCATCATTCTGCTCATCATTTTTCAGATCATCGTTCGCCTGGTATGACGAATGGCGTCGGGACAGGCCCCGTGAACCCCGGTACGAGCGGGCAGAGAACGGTTGACGTGGGGGGGTCCTTGGCCTACAGTGCTTCAATTATGGGTACCATAAGAGCAAAAGAGTTTCTGAAGATCGACAAGCGCAGCCCGGTGCCGCGGCACGTGCAACTGCAGGACGGGATCAAGCGGATGATTGTCGCCAACGGGTTGAAACGGGGCGACAGGATTCCGCCGGAGCGGCGCCTGATGACGGAGGCGCAGGTCAGCCGCAATACGGTGCGGGAGGCGGTGGCGCAGCTCATGCTGCAGGGCATTCTGGTACGGGAGAAGGTGAAGGGCACCTTCGTGAAGAAGGTTCCCGCCCTGTCCCTGGAACAGACGCGCCGTTTCGGCATTGCGCTGGTGGCGGCGAGTCCCGAAGCTGAGCGGGAGATCAGGACCCCGCATTCCCTCTACTCGATGATTCTGACCGGTTTTTCGGACGAAGCGCGCGCGGCGAACACGGTGACGCTTCTGTTCACGGTCTCGCCGTCGCGCCCGGACGAGGACTTGCCGGTGACGGACCTGGACGCCCTGCTGGTGGTGGGGCACGTCACGAACGAGATGATGGAACGGCTATCGGGCAAGGTGCGGCACGTCGTTGCGGTCACCGACTATCCGCTGGCGTCCTCATTCAACCTGGTGCGGGTCGACGCCCGGCACGGCGCGTGCGAGGCGACCCGCTACATCCTCAACCGCGGCATTCACGAGGTCTCCCTCGTCACGGGCGACCCCGCGCGTTTTCCCGGCGCGGCGGAGTTGATTGCCGGCTGCCGCCAGGCCTTTGCCGAGGCGGGCGCTTCGAAGGACATTGATGTCCGAATCCGCACCGACGAACACACGGGTTATGACATCACGCGCGAGCTGCTCGCCGCCCGCACCGGTCGCTTCGGCATCGTGGCCGCGGGCGGGCCGGTCATCCGGCGCGTGCTGCACGCACTCGCCGAACATGGCCCCGAAGCCGACGAACGCGTTCTGGCGGTGGGCTATGTGGAGGGCGACGTGGCGGCGGCTGTCGAGCAGTATCCGGTCACCCTGGTGGGTGCCTCGCTGGAGCTGTGCGGGCAGAGGGCCTGCCGCGTGCTGCAGGATCTGATCGAGGGCCGAGCCACGCCGCCGGTGGATGCGCGCGTCCTGCCCGCCGTCATCTCGGATAAGTCAGACGCAGGCCGTGTCCCGAACGCCTAATCCCGCCACCGATCGGCGGTTTTCCAGCCGAGCGCCGGGCCGCCGCGGGACAGATGGAAGCGGAATCTCTCCGTCCCCCCCGGGAGATACGGTGAGGACAACCGCCTTTGTGCCGCGCGTTCTCGACACGCCGCGCGGCACAGGCAACTCTCGAAGGAGGATACGATGAGAATCCCGGCGATCACCCTTCTGGCCGCCAGCGTCCTGGTCGCGGCTCGCTTCGCGGCGCAGGCAGCCGTCTATGACGTCAAGACGCACGGCGCCGTCGCCGACGGCGAGGCCGACGACACCGGGCCCATCCGCAACGCCATCAACGCGGCCAACAATGCGGACGGCGCGAACATCGTCTTCTTTCCCGCCGGCACCTATCTTGTGCGCGACATTCCGCTGACGACCGAGAACCGCGGTGCCCCCGGTCTGGACAAGAACCCCGAAGCCCTCACGCTGCGGGGCGCCGGTGCGATGCGCAGCGTGCTGAAACGCAAGCCGGCGCGCCGCGATCTGCGCATCGGCACGATAGCCAGGGCCCGGAACCTCGTGGTCGAGGAACTGGGTTTCGATGCGAACGGCATCGATCGGTTCGGCGGGTTCAACTTCTACGGCGGCCAGAACATCACCGTCCGCAAGTGCCGCTTCATCGACAGCGATCCCACCCCCATCAACGGTTACGACCGGTTCGGGTTCCTCTTCGGCGGGTGCCGGGACGTGGAGATCGCCGACAACTACATGGACGAGATGCAAATGGAGGTGGACTACTGCCAGCGGGTGAAGATCATCGGCAATATCGTGGAGCGGCCGCGGGAGACGGGCGGGATCGGCATCTGGGCGGTGAACCACAATCAGCGTGCGGAGGACTACCTGATCAAGGGCAACTGGGTGATCGATCCTTCGGGGGTCAACGGCGGAGCGATCCTAGCTCAGCTCGACGCGCCGCGTTACACCAACTGCCTGTTCCGCAAGATCCACATCCTGGACAACGTCGTCGTCTACGGCGGCAAGTACGACCGCGCGCCGGTCGCCGTGAAACTGGGCACGCCGGACAACTCCAAACCGGTGCCCGGCACGGTCTTTGACGATGTGCGCGTGGAGGGCAACCGGATCTATGCCGGGCCCGGTCCGGCCGTCAAGCCGCCGAAGCTGTTCGTCTTCGGCAACTCGTCCAAGACCTCGGGGTTCCTTTTCGAGAATCTCGTGATCCGAAACAACACGCGCTGCTACGACGGAGACAGCCCGTTCGTGAAGGTTTCGATGCCCGGCGCCGGGTTCGTGAACGCGTCCAACAGGACCGAACCCTATTCGGAGCCGGAACTGCCCGCTCATCCGTACCGCGTCGCGGCGGCGCAGGCGCCCGCGTCTGAGAAGGGCCCCTCGGCACCCGGGCCGCCGGCGGATTGACCGGTGAGCGCGCGAAGATCCGGGCGGCGTGCTGCAGGGGTGACGGCGCCAAGTGGCCACGCCGTCTACCTCGCCCTCACAACCAGGCCGGTCGGCGCCGCCGGGCCGCCGGCAGCACCCGGATACGCACCCATGTCAACCCCGCCCTCCCCGGCGCGCCTGGCCGGGCTTGCCGCGCCGAGGTGGAAATCGCCGCTCGCGGGATCGGCAAACAGCGGATCGACCGACAACGCGCCCGTTTCTCCCGACGCCACTATCCACTGCGCGAGGGTCAGCTTCGCCGGTTTGTAGTGCTTCCGGTCCGCATCGTTCCAGGTGGCCACCAGCGCGGAACCGGATTTGTACCACAGGTTGTTCAGGAAGACGTTCCCGCCCTCCGTCACGGCCCAGTCCGAGACGTAGACTTCGGCCGCCGCGTTGTTCATCGCGATGTTGTTCTTCACGACGTTGCCGGACGACTGGCGGAAAGAGAACCCGGAGTAGCCGTTCGCGTAGGCCACGTTGTTGATCCACCGGTTGCCCCGGGCCGCGCCCACGCCGTAGCCGGCGGTATCGAACCCGCCGCGCGCGCAGCGGTAGCAGATGTTCTCGCGCATCTCGTTCTCATCGCAGCGCGATTCCACGAAGATGCCCGGCCCCGGCACGTCGTGGATCCTGTTGCGCCGGAAGGTGTTGGCGTCGGAATTGACATCCAGCCAGATCCCCTTGGGAACTGCGGTCCAGGCCCCGATCGTCTCCGTCACGAAGTCGTAAAGATGATTGTCGGTCACCAGGTTGTTCCGTGTCTGCGTGTTCGAGGGCGTTGCGTGGCTCTTGTCTTCGCCGGCCACGTGCATGCCGGCACCGGCTGCGCCGTCGGGCACGCCCTTGGGTTCGTCCCAGTCCCGCTCCTTTCCGTGCTGGCGGACAATGGTGTTCCGGTGCCGGAGTACTTCACCGTCACGTCATCGGTGTAGCTCCCGCCGCGCACCTGCACCGTATCGCCGGCACGTGCGACATCGGCGCCTTTCTGAAGGGTTCGAAACGGCTGGGCCCAAGTGCCGGGATGGGCATCGTTTCCCGTCGAGGCCACGTAGTAGGTAGCGGCTTGCCCGGCGCAGCGTGCGAGCCAGGCGAACGCCACGGCGAGGATCCAGACACGGCCTGCGAGCATTCGTCGCATCGTCATTTTCGATAGCCTCCGGAAACGGCGGGTTGGCTTTGACTTCACGATCCGGGCCGTCTCGGTGTGCGTGGGCATTCGAGCCCCTCATCCACATTCTATCCTCGAGAGCGCGTGGCGTTAGCCTGCCGAATCCCGCGCCGCTCACTCCACCGCCAAGCCCGTAGGGCTCGCGGGCGCTGCCGGCCCGCTGCCGCGCGGGGCGACTTCCGCATAGCCGGAGTTCTGATCTCCGATACGGACCTCGTCAAAAGCGGCCATCAACGCGTCGTCCGGCGGCGGCAGCCGGCCGTCCAGGTTTTCATAGCGCCACTTCCAGAGCGCATTGTAGATGCCGATCTTCCAGAACATCGGGTTGTTGAAGGTGGCGCTGCCGTCGTTGTCGCAGTTCGGGCCGGCATAGTCGATAACCCGCGTGCCGTTCTGCCATATCCGGAGCAGGCCGTCGGCGTTGTAGGACCACTTGGCGTGGATCACCCAGTCCACCCATTGCCCCTTCGCGATGCTCGGCCAGCCTTCCGGTCCGGTCTCGCCCGGTCCGCCCGGCCATTTCCGGCGGGTCCGATGCGAATCGGAGGGGTCCGAGAAGACGGGGTTCGAGGCGTTCTCAATCAGCCACGTTCCGTCGGGCGCCACCTGAATCGACAAATGCGGGGAGCCCTGGCCCTCGCCGGGATCCGCAAAGGGGTGATGCCACTGCGTGATGATGGTTCCCATGGACAGGGAGTTCTTCCAGGACGACTCCACGTGGATGCTGAACCCGTACCAGCGGGTGACCGGCACGCCCAGGCCGGGATTGACGACGCTCCATCGCGCCAGTTCCGCTCTGACCACCGTGGGGCCCAGCCCTTCATCCAGGCCGCGTGTGAAGTCGGCCGCGGTGAGGTGGAACCGGAACGCCAGCCTGCCGTTCCGGACGGGATCGCCGACGAAGAGGCCGGAATGGTCGTGGTAGAGCCTGTGCGCCACGAGCGGGCTCCAGTCCCGGTCCTCGAAGGTCTCTTCGAGGAGCAGGTCGGCCTGCGCGGCGCTGACGACGAACAGAAGAAGGGGCAGCAGGATGACCGCGCGGCGCACCTTTTCGGCACGGCACGACGGCCGTTGGGCAGCGGGTGGCCGGGCGAGGACGCCCGGCCTACTCGGTGAACCTCGTGAATACTTGGATGCTCGCGGGAGCGCCACGACGGGCAGAGGGTTCGTGCTCATTTGACGGATCCTGCTGGTCATTGGGCCTCCTCCATGCGACCTGGTCCGCGCGCGCCTCACTCCACCTTCAGGCCCTCGGGGGCGACCGGTGCCTGCGTTTCGTCCGGCGTGATATCCAGTGTGGCGATGTAGATCTTGCGGTTCGGGGACGAGCCGCTCCAGCCTGCGTAGCGGATCTTACCGGTTGTGCGCAGGTATTCACGGTCCCACAGGCCGAAGTAGGGGTAGATCCCGGTGTGCGTCCTGCCGCCGGAGTTCCCGAACACCGTGGTTCGGTGCACGGTCCCGTCCTTCGGCAAGGTCACCACGCCGTACCGGTCCACGAAATACTTCCGGCGCCAGCCGGTATCGAGCGGGGTCGGCAGGGGTGCGCTCCAGCCGCCGTCGTACCGGCACCAGCGGGTCGCGCGATTCGGGCCGGTATCCGTAAAGCTGACGACCGGCCTGCCGTTCAGGACGATCGCGCCGACGACGATATCGATCCAGTGGTGGTCGCCGAAAACCACGTCGCCCTGGTCGGGCCCGGGATCCGCGCGCATCGGCAACGACGCGATCCGTGTCCCGCTTGCCCGGCAGAAGGTCTGGCCGCCGTCATCCGAATACGCATAGACCAGATGGGTGCTGGACTGCGAGACGTCGTTGTTCGGGTTCTTCGAGTTGTCGTTGTTCACGGATGCGACGAAATGCATCCGGTTCGACGCGTCGAACCGAATGTCCACAATGTGCGGCTGGTAGGCCGAATTGGCCGCGCCGTTGTCTTCCCACAGGATTACCTTGTAGGTTGAATCGGCCGGCGGGTTCGGCGCCAGTCCGCCTCGTGCCGTCCACAACTTGGTCTTCTCATCATAGATCTTCAACCCGACCCCGATCGCGCCCGGGGCCCAGCTTCCGGTCCAATCGCCCACCCATTGGCGCGAGAAGTAGTAGAGCCGACCGCTGTTGTCGTTGACGAACTCGGGATAGGTGAACCCCTGCCCCGGCGGACAGGTATCCTGATGCGGGTTCCCCGTTGAACCGTATCCTCTGAACGTGAACCCGCCGGCAATGCTATGCGGTTTCGTGGATACCCAATAGGGAATGCGGCAATTCTGGTAGCGCGCAGGCAGATGCGGCTGGTCCCGGCTGGAATGGTTGTGCATATCGCCGACGATGTGGATGTATCCGTCACGGTCGATCCCGAGCGAGTACTTGTTGTGCCCGTCTTCGCTCGCGTAGTAGGTCGGGCTCTCGTTGTCGAGGAAGACCACCTCGACCTGCCCCGAGGCGATCACGCGCCTGACGACTTTCGGTCGCCGGTCGGGATCCCGAAAGACGAGATACGTCGCGCCGTTTCGTGTCGCGATCGGGGTACACCCCCACGCCAGGTTCGCCGTATTCATCGGTGCGCCGCCCCACTCGATGGTGGTCGTGACGACCTCATTGCTCACGTCGTACGCGCATGCCGGCGGGGGCGCCCCAATACAGAGCGCCGAAACCAGAATAAGCGCAGCGGAATGCGCGGGATCGAAGGATCTCATGAGCGCTCCTCCCTGTGACGACGGTTTGCCGCCATGGTAGCGGCCGTCGGCGTATCGCGCAACAGTCGGCCGGCTCACTCAACCGTCAGTCCGCCCGGCGGCGTGGGGGATTCGCCCCCCGGGTCTGCCCCGTCCGGCCCCACCATGCTCGGCGTCACGCGCACCGGGACGCCCGCCTCGCCGCCGTAGGCAGGCAGAAGCACCGTGCCGGTTTGCCGGCCGCCGTCGACGAACGCGCCGCCCTGATTGCCGGCCAGCGTGTTGCCGCTGGCCGGGATCGGCCGGTCGGCCGGTTTGCCGACGTAGATGTTGCCGTTCTCGAGGATGTTCCCGGCGACCAGTTGGTTACGGGCCGCGGGAAAACCGCCGCTCCCCGTGGGCACGTCCTCCTCCGTGATGGTTCCCGAGGGGAGGATGATATGGCCCTTGGTAAGACGATTGCCGATCAGTCTGTGCGCGTCGCCGTACGACTGCAACCTCATATTGACCAGTGTGTTGTTCATGACCACGTTACTCACGCCATGGCGAATGTTGACGACGTAATCCGAGCAATCCTTGAAGGTGTTGGCGCGAATCGTGTTCCCCGAACTCTTCACCGAGATGACTTCGTTCTCTTCATCCGTGGCCACGCGTTCGACGAGATTATACTCGATCACAGTTCCCAGATCGTAGAGCGACGCTTCGCGTTCCCCGACGTGGAGTGCCTCGACATTCGAGACCTTGGGGTTGTCGTGGATGTAGTTGTGGTCAATGCGGTTGCCCGTCATGCCGCTCTCGACCTTCACGAGGATCACGCCGGCGCCGTTCCAATCCGTGATCTCGCAGAAGTCCACGCGGTTGTGACTCGCGCGGCCCGCGATCCACACCGCACGCGCTCTGTTGGGCGCGTTTCGGAATACGCAGCGGGTGACCCGGTTCCGGTTCCCGGAGATCTTCACGGCGAAATTCAGGGAGAAGCTCGCAGAGAGGTCGTTCTCGAAAACCAGGCCCTCGACCTGTCCGTAGCGCCCGGCGAGGGTCAGGTGGACATTGCGGAACGTCACTCCGCCCGGATTTCGCGGCCGAATCACGATGGGCAACGAGTCCGATCCGGAGCGGGCCAGGGTGAAACTGCCGGAATAGACTCCGTTCTCGATCGTGATTTCATGCCCCGGCTCCGCGCCGGCCAACGCCCGCGTCAGTTCAGCGCCCGTGCCGACCCGCACGGTGACGGCGAGGGCCGCACGCGTCAGGGTGCAGACCACGCCGAACCCGCACAGAGCACGTGCGAGCCGCCGGCGCGCCCGCCGCGGGGCGTGTGCGGGCGAACCGTCGCGGGGCGCGCTCCGATGTTCGCCGTGATTCATGGATCCCCCCTCAACGGCCGGGGCCCGCCAGACCCTCTGGCCGCGCATGGACTTGCGGCTACTCCAACCACACTCTGGCCCGGAAGATACAGGGCGGCGGAAACGTGTTGGTATAGGTTACCGCGCCGCCGGTGGCCGCGATATTCGTATGGCCGGGTACCCCGCCCCAGGCGTCGCCGTTGAGCGAGCCCGCCCTCTCGAGCGCGTAGTACCGCGTGTAGCCCGTATAGCCCGGGCCTGAGGCCGGGACGGTCGGGAACGAGACAATGATGTGCGGGGCCGCCAGCCGCAGGTCGCAGTCGAAGTAGCTGGTGCCGCCCGCCTTCGGGTCCGTACCGGCCACGAACTCTTCCCAGTTCGAGAAGCCGTCGCCGTCGTAGTCGTCGCGGGCGCCGCTGTTCGGTGCATTCGTCGCACCGAACTGTGCGGTTTCCCAGGCGTCGTCCATGCCGTCGGCGTCGGTATCGGTCGCGAGGCCCGATTCGTACTCGACCACGAGCAGAGGCGCGCCGGCCGGGTCGCCTTCGTACGCCTCCGCCGTGCGCTTGCCCGTGCCGGTCACGACGAGGACGAGCGCATTGCCGCTCATCCAGCGGTCATGCCGGACGATCTCCTGTATCACCGCCGCGAGGTCCGGCGTGCGCTGGTCGGCGCCCGCCGCGCCGGCCGTGTTCCAGGCCGGCACTGTCCACGGGACGGCGGCGCTCGTTGTGGGTCTGGCCGTCACATCGCCGTTCCGGTCCGTGAACGCGCGCGCATGGCCGGTCGCGTGGCCGCGGATCTGGAGGCTCGTCACGCCGGCACCGGGCTCGTCCACCTGGAACTGCACGTACGCGCTGCGGATCGTGGCGCCGCGCGGCACGTCCAGAGCCGCGAATCGCAGTCCGACCGTCTGTGCCGCACCCCCGTCCTCGGTCAGCTCCAGGTCGCTGCTGTGCGCGTACACCGAGCCGCCGCCCTGCTCCTCCACATCGTCCGCGCCGTTCGCGATCCGCACCAGACGCATGGCTCCGCGCGCCGCCGTCGTGGCGGCGGCCACCGCACAGTACGCCGAGTTGCCGGCGGCATTGAAGGCTTTCACCTGATAGTAGAACTTGGTGCCCGCCGGCAGGCCGCTGTCCGTATGGCGGGTGACATCGGCGCCGGGCTGCGCGATCCGCGCCCAGTCCGTCTGCCCGCTCTGCCGCCGGTCGATCTTGAAGCCGGTCTCGTCGCCGCTGTTGTCCACCCAAGCCAAGTCCAGGCGGCTGGCGGAGACAACCGTCACCGTCAGACCGGACGGGGCGGTCGGGGTGGCGGCGTACCGGAAAACGACTTCGTTACCGTAGAGGCTCTCATTCTGACCGGTATCGAACGCGGTGAGCGCGAAATACCAGACGAAGTTCGGGTCGATCCCGTCGACGGTCGTCGCCGGTTGTGCGGAGACGCCCACGGTCTTGTTCGTCCAGTACCGGAATTCGACGGGACTGGTCGCGCTGCCTCTGGAATTCGTGCCCCACCAGAGGCGGTACCCGGCCAGATCGCTTTCGGAGTTCGGGTTCCACGTGGCCCGCACGCTGAGCGCCGCGTCTGACGAAACGGCGATGAGCAGACAACCCAGCAGGCACCCCACCCCCACAACACGCTTCGCCTTCATGGTTCCTCCAGTCTTGATTTGACCGTCCGGCCTTTTCCGCTTCTCTTCGCGCCGCCGCCTGCGGCCGCACCCGGTATCGGGCACGGGTTGCCGCCGGCCTGCGCCTTCAGAGATTCAGCCGCTCGCGGCGGCCATGACGGGCGCCGCAGCCGCGAGTTCAAGCTCGTCGACCTCGACGACGCGCTGCCGGCGTATGCTCAGCTCGGCGGCGAGCCCGGCCAGAATGCTTGCGCGGCCGACCTGCCCGTCGGCGAACGGCGTCGCGCCGGCCTCAATCGCCTCGAGGAACGCCTTCACCTGCCGCGTGCCGCCGGTATGGCCAACATCGGCCGGCTCATGTGCTTTGCGCAGAGGTTCAAGCTCCTCGATGCACCCCGCGCGCCCGTCATGCACGCGCAGCAGCTTGCGCGGCACACACGCTTCGATCCAACCGCCGGTCCCGAGTACGCCGACCGGCATGCTTCGGCCGGCCGTGAACAGCGAGAGCCCGAGATTCCCTTTCGTGGCGTTGTCGTACTCGACATTGACCCAGGCGTGGTCGATGATGTCGTTTACCGCGCCGGGCCCGA
This sequence comes from Kiritimatiellia bacterium, assembly GCA_016929905.1. Lineage (GTDB taxonomy): Bacteria > Verrucomicrobiota > Kiritimatiellia > JAFGHX01 > JAFGHX01 > JAFGHX01. Next base: position 52,861 of record JAFGHX010000412.1, on the reverse strand, counting down.
GTTCATACGGCTCGGTCGGCACGCCTGGCTTCACCGCGCCGTCGCGGCGCACGGCGGTTTGCCCGCCGATCGCGTGCACGCGCACGGGCACCGCGTCCAGCAGCCACTGGAACAGGTCGAAGTGGTGGCAGCTCTTCTCGACCAGCGCCCCGCCGGAGAGCGCCTGCGAATAGCGCCACTCCCGATCCCGCCCCACCGGAAAGGGCACCCGGAACTCATGACACCACGCCATGACCGGCACGCCGATCCGGCCGCTCCGGATGAGGCGTTCCATTTCCCGGAACAGCGGCGAGTAGCGATAGACCAGCCCGATCTGCAGGACGCGGTCCGCCTCCGCAGCGGCGGCGAGGATCGCGTCGCACTCCGTCAGGGTGAGCGCCATCGGTTTTTCCAGAAACACATGTTTGCCCGCCGCGAAGGCCGCGCACGCATGCTCCCGATGCAGATGGTTCGGCGTGGCGATGAAGACCGCGTCGATGTCCGCGCGCGCGAGCAGATCGCGATAGTCCGTGTGCGCCGCCAGCCGGATCCGCGCCGTGCTCTGCAGGGCGGCGGCCCGCTGCTCGTTGATGTCGGCCACCGCCACCAGTGCCCGTTCGTGCCCCGCCTGCAGCAGCGCACGGCAGTGCCCAAGCGCCATATCACCCGCTCCGATCAGTCCGATCCCGATCACGTTCGCCTCCTCCTCCCTCCCCCCCCCCGGGGCCGTGATCGGAGTCTGCAAACTCCGATCACGGTACGGCACGCTCAGCGGCCTGCCCGCCGCAACATCAGCACCGGCTCGACCTCCCGCATATCGACCACGTCTTTGCCGCCGCCCGCGGGCTTGTGGTACCACTTCATCTTCCAGGGGATCTTGCTGAAATTGCCGCGGACCCGCACGTGCCCGTCCGCGTTGCGCGCGATGGTCACGTCAAGCTTGTCGCGATGCGGCTGCGAGGGAATGATCTCCAGCATGTCTTTGACCGGCAGTGTCAGATCGAAATCGCCCTGCTTCAGAATCGCCATGACCCCGCGGCTGTTGAACGGGGTGAACCCGTCGTACAGAACGCCGCCCGCCTCCAGCCGCCACGCGTTCCTGCCCGGGTCCGCCCAGAGCGTGTTGCCGTTGTCGAACGCGATCCGGTACTCGGTGCCGGTGCGGTCGACGTCGGTGATGCGGGCGTCGGCGCAGGGGATCCACGCGCTGTTCTGATGGAAGAACATACGCGCGCCGAATGCGTACATGTCGGGATAATGGCCGGTCGACCACTGCCACAGGCTGCAGCCGGTCACCAGCGCGGCGGCCCAGTTCGGGTCGGGCTCGCGGTATTCGTAGACGCTCACGCCCGTGTAGGTACAACCGTGATAGACGACACTCAGAAGCGGGACCCAGCCGTTCTTCTTCCAGAACTCGGATCGTGTCAGGTTGCGGAAGTTGCAGAGGATCGCGCCGAAATCGAGCATGTCTTCGGTGCCTTCGATGACGCTTTCGCCCGCGATCGGGAGGCCGTGCTCCTGCTTGAACCACCGGCAAAGCTCGCGCTTGGCGCCCGTCTCGATCTGCGGCGTGGCCGGGTAGTCCGGGTGATAGCCGGGCCGCGCGTAGGCCGTGAAGGTGTCGAGCATGACCGGATCGCCGGCCTGCAGCTTGCAGACGCGAAGGATCTCCTCGTAGTGCTCCTTCAGCGCCCCGCTCGCGAGCCCGCGCACGTTGTCCTTGTAGTGCAACCGGTGCCCGTGATGCATGTAGTAGGGATGCGGGTTGCCGTTCTCATCCAGCTTGATCAACTCCTCGGGCCAGTCCCCGTTGTGATTGTCGAGGTAATCGTGCCCGTAGTAGATACCGACGTGCCCGTGCGCGGCGGCGACCCGCGCACGAACGGCGGCGCGGTCGCCCCGGCCCGGATCGGGCTCGACGACATACGGATGCGCCTCGGAGCCGGGCTTGATGTTCGTCTTCATCGCGCCCTTCACCCACCACAGGGTCGAACAGTAGTCCATCTTCTCGATCACGCGCGCGAGCTGCTCGTACGTGTCGCCCGGCACGCCGTGATAGAACTTGAGCGAGTCGCGCACGCTCGGCGCCAGGCTCGCGTTGCGCTTCATGTGCCGGTCGCGATAGGCGATGCCGGCGTCCACCCAGTCGACGGCGCCGTCGCCGTTCTCGTCGCCCGCCGTCTCCAGCTGCCAACTCAACGTCTCGTGACACAGCTTGGTGGCCGGGTTCTTCACCTTGTCCGGGCGGAACTGCAGATCCCCGCCGAACCAGATCAACTCCGCCCCGCCGAGTGTCTCCGCCGTCAGACACATCTCCTGCGAGGCCGTCAGCGGATTGTAGATCACCACCGAATCGCCCACCCGTGCCGCCGTGAAGTTCGGGACCGCGTTGTCCGCGTTGCCGCGGCGCTTGAACGTGCGCGGCGCCTGGCCCTTGCAGGGGAAGAACAGAGCGCCGGCGGGCGTGATCCCGTAGTCCGAGGCGCCCAGCTCCGTGCCCAGAATCTTGGCGGTGCCCGCCAGCACGAGCTTCAGATCGCCCTCCTCCACCACGGTCACGTCGCAGCGCGCAACCGTGCCGGCCGCGGAGTAGACCACTTCCAACGTCGTGCCGCCCCGCGAATAACGAACCGCGGTCTTGCCCGCGCCACGCGCCTCGGCCTTGACCGTCAGACTCGAATCGCCCGCGCCGAGAACCACGCGCTTCCCCGTCTTGTCCAGGAACGTGAAGCGCGGGTACACACCCGCGATGTTCGGCTCGAACCAACGCTCGCCCAGCTTGACCCCGCTCAGCGCATACCCGCCCGACGCGTCCAGCCAGATCCCGACACCGCCCCCCGACACCGCCGGCTCGCCTTCCGCTCTCTTGCGCGCAACAGCCGGCCGCGCGCCCGGCTTGCCGGCCTCGGCGAAATCGGAGATCACCGCGCGAATCGTCTTGCCCGCCTTGCCGCAGAACTGCAGCCGTATGCTTGCTACCGGCCTGCCAGGCTTCACATCCTTCGGCTCCGTCGACGCCGCACCCGTCTTGCCCCCTACGGAAAACGTGATCTGCCGCCAGTCGTTCGCCGCAACGCTGAAGTAGTTGTTCCGACAAACACGCTTGCCGGCGGCGTCAAGAAAAACCGCTCGCACGTACGTGAGCGGCCCGCCCGGCGTCAGCAACGAGACGGAGAAAACTTCCTTGTCCAGCACACGCGGAGGAAACGCCCACGTGACGTTCACACCCGCGTTGTCGCGCGGACAGCCAACTTGAAGCTCGAGCGCCGGCCGGCCCGAAGGACCCGGCTTCTCCAGTTCCGTCACGCGCAAATCCGTGCCCCCGTAGAACGGCTCGATCTTGTAGGTGCTCTTGTCCGAGAAGTCCTGCTCCGGACCGGACGCTCCGCAGGAGACGCCGATGAAGAACGCCACGACAACCACACATTCCGCAACCAATCTGCGCCAGTATTTCGCTCGCATGTGCATCGATCCTATCCGGATATGTGATCAGAACAAGCGGAATCCTGGGGGGGCTAGGAACATCACGCAACCTCAGCGATTTTGACTTGTGGTACCCATCATGATACCAATAGTACCGTATGGAGAGAATGCTGTCAACCCCCGAGCAATGAGATTATTGACAATCAGGGCAATATACAGGGGCAGGATGTAGCCGGGCCCGTCAGGGCGTGGACCGGAGGCCTCAGTGCGCACGTGATTCGAGAGGGCCGCCTCCTGGCGTCGGCGGCCAGATCCGCGAACAAGTGACGTAAACGCCGTCGTCCTGGGGCGCACCCTCGTTGCGCGGCACAGCCTCCCCCGGGGCGATCACGCCGTAGCCGGCCTGTGTCCGACCGGTACGCAGCAGGCATGGACTGGCCGCGAAGCGTCCGTCGGGTGAGACCCTGTAGATTGCGTACTCCAGCTTCTTCTCTCTGCCGCTGAACGGGTCCAGGCCCACACCGTACGGCTTCCAAGTCTGGATATTCGTGTCGTTATGGCACAGGCACGTGTCGTCCTTGCCCCACAGTACCTGCGCGTCGAGTTGTGTGTCCCACCCGTGCGTTCTCGCCGATTTCGAGCCAAGTTCTCGAGTAAGTTCATGTTGGTCGCGGCAGCGCCGCCACCAACGGCCCATAGGCGGGTTCGCGCCGCTGGTACCAGCAGGTACTGCGCACGCTGCCGTTGCTGGTGACGAGCAGTGTGCGCCCGTCGCGCCGCGTGCGCGGCGCCGTCGGCGCGCGGGGCGCCCACGGCTGAATCCCGCTCGGCCGGAATGGCCGCTGCTCTGCGTTGTCCGTCATGGGTCGTCTCCCGCGCGACCGGTCGTGATGCGCATGCGTTTCGCGCTTCGCACCGGAGCCCGGAGGCGACACGCCGCCCGGCCGCTCCGTGCGCATCCCGAGCGCCTATCGCGCCTGTCCGGCGCTACACGAGCCCGGACAGCTCCGCCAGGAACACGCGCCGCGCGCCGTCGAGGTAGCCGTTGAACACGCTGCGTTCGAACGCGTAGTCCCAGGCCGGGTGCGGATCCACGCGCAGCTCGTTCTTTGGGCCTTGGAAGGGCGGGTTGGCGTTGATCCGCACGATGTTGCGGGCCGTGCCGGCTTTGACATCCACGAACCGGATCGGCGTTGTGCCGTCGCCGAACGCAGTCGGTTCCCTCGGATAGGCGTCGGTCACGATGTGGCGGCCGTTCGGATGCAGGGCCGGATGGCCCGACCCGGGCACGGCGTCGGTCATCGGGCCGTAGTCCGTCCCGTCGTAGCGCGCCTTCACGAACCGCAACCCGGCGCCGGCGCCGTGACAGTTGAGATTCATCATCACGTATTCGCTGTCCGGGCACCAGTTCGGGTGGTGCCCGCCCTTGCGCCATTCGGAGGAGGGAATCGCCACATGGATATCCGTCCCGTCGGCCTTCAAGGTCACCACGTTCTTGCTCATTCGCTCCTTCGCGTCGGGATCGGAGGAGATGCCGCGCAGCACGAGCATGAGCCGCTCGCCGTCGAGGCTCCACTTCACGTGCGCGCCGTAGAACCCGCGCTTCGCCCGTTCTTCGGGCGTCAGAACGGCTTCCACGATCCGGCGCAACGACACCCGCAGATCCGCCTTGCCCGTCTCCAGGTCGGTGACCCAGATGCCGTCGTCGTCGGGGGCCCCGTCGTTGTGCGGGATCGCCGCATCCGGCGCGAGCACGCCGTAGCCGGCCTGCGTGCGCGCCGTGCGCAGCAGGCACGGATTCGCCGCGAACCGGCCGTCGGGCGAAACCATGTAGATGCCGCCTTCGAGTACCTTCTTCTCGCCCGTGAACGGATTGAGCACCACGCCGTACGGCCGCCACGTTTGCGTGTCCACCTCGTTGTAGCACAGGCACGTGTCGTCCTTGCCCCACTGCGTGTGCGCGCCGAGCTGCGTGTCCCAGCCGGCGGTCCGGGCGACGACCTCCTGCGTCCCCTGCTCCAAGTCCACCACCACGATCTCGGCCTTGTCGCCGGGGGTCGGCAGCCGGTCCTCGTACGGGAACCGCGTGAGCCCGACGTAGCGGCCCGACCGGCTGACGGGCGAAGTGTCGAAGAACCGGTGTATGGTCGGCCCCGACTTCGGCGTAATGCACCAGACGGGAATCTCGGGGTCATAGGTCGTGTATTCCGGGAATGCGATCTTGCGTGCGGTTGCCGTGGTCATGATGTGCTCTCCTCTGTCAATCGTCATGGAACGTTTGGTGTTCTTTCTCATGGAGGGCGAGGCTGTGCCGAGCCGCCCGCCAGTCGGCGACTTGCCCGAGGGAGCGGCTCGGCACAGCCTCGCCCTCCATTCCGTGTGCCGCTACGTAGCTTGCCTCCCCACGAACATCTTTCCAGTTTCGAGTTCCCAGTTTCGAGTTCCCAGTTTCCAGTTTCCAGTTTCGAGTTTCGAGTTTCCAGTTTCCAGTTTCCAGTTTCCAGTTCCCGGTTTCTCTCCTCACCCCATCTCCACCCAGACGGGGCTGGTCCACGCCATATCCGGCCATTGCAGCGGCTCCTGGGTGATCCGGGCGTAGTACAGGCACGGGCCCTGTACCGTCTCCTCCAACTCGAACTCGGCGTCCATGGATTCCGGCCGAGGCGCGACGGAGAGGATCGGCAGGAACGACCTGTCGACGCCGAACCGGTGCCGGAGGATCTCGACGCGCAGCAGCAGGTCGGTGCCCCAGACCTGGAGGCGGACCGGGACCTTGTCGCCGGGTCGCGCCTTGATGCATTCGCCCATCTGTCCGTCGCCGACGGTGAAATCCACCAGGATATGCTCGCCGGTCGTCGCGTAGCACCGGCGTTGGCGCAGCGCCTGAAAGACGCCGTCGCGGGTCAACTCACAGCCCCAGACGGCGGCGATCCCGCCGTGCCGCCGCCCGCCCTGGCCGGTGTGCTCGTCCGACGAGCCGATCACGCCCAGCCGCCGGCCGGCCATCCAGTAGTCCTGCGCGTAGTACGGGCCGGGTACGCAGGCGTTGGCGCGCCGGCCGGGATGCCGCACGCGGTTGAACTCATAGGCCAGCGCGTGCTGCGGGGCGTACACCTCGCTCTGCCCGTGGTGCGAGTAGATTTCCATCACCGGCCGCGTCCCGTGATCGTCCCAGGCGTCGAGGTTCACGGCCGATCCCTTGTCCCCTTCCCTGACCGCGCCCCACGAGATGCCCGTATGGTGCGGGATCACCATCCCGCAGTCGGGCGGCAGGCTGTCCAGCATCTTCTGCTCGCCCCCCTGCCCGTTCTTCCCGGGCGGGTGCGCGATGACCGTATGCGCCATGAAATCGTTCTCGTCGCGGAAGTAGATGTTGTGGTGGCCGGTCAGGCCCTTCGGGTTGCGTTCATCGCCCAGGATCGTCACGAAACGCCCCGGCACATAGGCCTCCTGTGCCCACTCCACCACCAGCCGGTAGCCTTCCCGCCCCAGCGATTCGCAGTGGTCGATGACCCCGGCGAAGTCCAGGCCGCTCACGTCGCGCGCGTAACCGTAAGGGGCCGTGCCTTGGCCATCGCCCGAAAGCTTCGTGTGGATGTGGATGTCGCCCCAGTACGGGCCGCGCACCCCGCGCGCGACCCGACAGGCATTGGAGACCGTCTCGTCCATGACGAAACGATACACGCCCTCATCCGTCAGCCGGACGGCCACCCGCGTGCTGCCCGTGAAATCGAGATTCGCCGCCACAACCGTCCCGTCAGCCAGCTTCAACGCCTTGTCCCGGTAACGCGTGCTGGAACAATTGTCGAACCGGTCAAGGCTGACGAGAAGCACCTCGAATTCCTCGCCCGGCTCCACACCCGAGGGCGCGAGAATCCGAAACGCCTGCGCCGGACCGGGCGCGACGGTCAGGGCGGGCTCGCGTTCCGGCGCCAGCCCTCGCACGCGCACCCTCACGGAGTCGGTCTCCGCCACATACGGTGCAAACGTGTTGCGGTACGAAAGCGTGATCGGCGTCCGCGGCGCGACTTCACCCGCCGTCAGCGTCGCGATGATGCAGCGGCCATGGCGCCCCTGCTTCTTGTCCGGGCACGACAGGTGCCGGGGCTCGATCACCGTCTCGAAACGCGTACCGGCCCCCTTAGCCCCGACGTGGATGTAGTGCTCGGCGTCGGGCTGCTCCGCCTGCAGCTCACGGCAGAAGCTCGGCGACCACAGTACCGACCACGTGTTCGGGAACTGGACCTCCACCGTATCGCCCGGCTTGAGCGGGTCGGACGTCCGGATCTGCAGCTCGACGCTGCAGGCTTCCCGCACCCTGAAACGACTCTTGCGGACGGTGGCCTTGACGCTCATCGCGGTGTTCCTCCAGCTTCTACCTGTTGTGCTTCACCTCCGCCCATGCGCGCCGCGGCAAGCCGCTTGCGCGGCGATCACGGCTCGCGGGACGCTCGCCCGCCAGGGGCGCGCCCCGGCGAAATGGAGGGCGAGCGTCTCGCGAGCCGGGCACCCGAACGACTTTTGGGCTTCAACGCGGCGTACGACCGCCCTATACTAACGGAAGTCTAGCCCCAGCCACGGAGATTTCGACATGGCCGGAAGCGAGCAAAAGATGGCAAAACGTTTGATTTGGGGCGGGGAAGGGGCCGGGCGGGCGCCGCTGCAATGCATTCTGTTGAACGCGATCGTCTGCCCGCGCGCGCCGTGCCGGCGCGCGCCGGGCCACAGTCATTCCTTCTGGCAGATCGAGGCGATGGTCGGCGGCAAGCCGGGTTTGCGGATCGGGGCGCAGGGCGAGGAGTTCACCCCCCAGCGCGGCGAACTGATCGTGATTCCGCCGGGGGTCCAGCATTGGCTGGAACATCCGGCGCACGGGAGTTACACGGCCACGTTCAAGTTCATTCTGCACGGATTCACAGGAGAGGCGACCACCCGCATCCTGCCTCGCACGGATCGCACGCGCGCGCTGCTCGGCGCCGTCACCCGTCTGCTGCCGGAGCGCGCGATTCCCGGCCCGCTCGACACCTCACTGCTGGAGCACCTCGTGGCCGCGTGCATGCAGATCTATGCCGGCATGGCAAAACGAGGGATCGATCCCGCCCGCGACCCGCTCGCCGAGCGGGTGAAGCGCCATGTGGCCGACCAGCGCGGCAAACCGGTAACCATCCGGCAGATCGCGGCAGATCTGGGCTACTCCACCAGCCACCTATCGGTGCAGTTTCATCGGAGCGAGGGGATCACGCTCAAGGCGTATCTGGACTGGCAGCGTGCGAACGCGGCGGCCCGGCTGCTGCGCTACGCGGATCTGCGCATCAACGAGATCGCCTACCACATGGGGTTCTCCGACCCGTTCACCTTCTCCCGCTTCTGCCGCCGCATGCTGGGAATGGGCCCGAAGATGTTCCGGGCGCAGTTGCGGTAGGGGGGAAACGCGGCAGTTCCACAAGTTTCCTGGAAGCTGGCGATGTCTGTACCGAACCACACACGCTCAGCGCTGTTCGCCGTTCTCCGCGACCGGCAGGTGTTCAAGATCGTCGAGGTCCTTGTGCCTGCCTGCCGCGCGTTTGTTCTTGCGGAGATGGGGCAATGCGATGATGTTCACAGCTTCCCCGTCGATCATGGCCACTTCTCGGCTTCTGTAGCATTCGTCGAAGGTGACGCCGTCGATGTCCGTAAGGACTTCGAGCCGCATCGGAGGCACGCCCATGCGGATGATCTTGCCGCGCTGTTGAAAAAGCTCGGCAGTGAGCTTTGGGTCGTCCACACCGAAACGGCGGAAGGCGTCCACGAGCTTGGCGGCGTTGCCCGTTGAGATGGCGACCCATACATCCATGTCGGCCGTCGCGCGGGGGTAGCCGTAATATCCCACAGCGTACCCGCCAATCAGAAGGTACTCGACCTCAAGCTCGTTCAGCAACTTCAAGAACTCTCTGAAGTCGTCTGGAAGTACTTGCTCTGCCATAGGCGATCCTGCGGTTGACCTGTATCGCGCTCAGACGCTCTTGCGCCGGCCGAGACTCCCAGTAGCGGGCATCATCCGCCACGTCGTGCAAGTCGACAATCGAGAATTTGGACCGGTCAAGTTTCATTTTTCGCATCTTATCATCTCCGGCATCCGAGATCAACGGCGGGAATCGTCGGTTCCGCAGCTACTCGTACGTCCACTTATGCAGCCAGGGATCCCGGGTGTCTTTCTGGAAGGTCTTCAGCTTCGCGATGAACGACTCGACACGTGCCTTGTGCTCCGGGCGGTCGGCGAGGTTGACGGTCTCGTTGGGATCGGCCTTCAGGTCGTACAGCTCGAAGCGGGGCCGATGGACGTAGGCCTCGACGGACCGCGCGCCGAACTGATCGAGCCCGTCGCGCAGCGCGCCCTGCCACGAGGCGGACGCCCACAGGTCGCTGGCGAACGAGTAGTCGAGCTTCCAGGCGATGTTGTAGATGAACTTGTACTGCTTCGTGCGCAGCACGCGCATGGGGTAGTAGTTCGTGATCTCGTGGAACGAATGCGCCGCGTAGATCTCCTCGCGCCAGTCGGGCGGGCTTTCCTGGTCGACGATCCCCTTGAACGAGCGGCCGTGGAACGCGCCGGGCTCGTCGCCCAGCCCGGCGAAATCGAGGACGGTCGGCGTGATGTCGGCCCAGGTGATCAGCCCGTCGCAGGCGATCCCGCGCTTGGCGTGCAGCGGGCTGCGCACGATGCACGGCAGGCACATGCCGGGCTCGTAGAGCGTCGTCTTCGCTTCCGGAAACGCGGCGCCGTTGTCGGAGATGTAGATCAGGACCGTTCGCTCGTACTTGCCCTCGTCCTTCAGCACCTGAACCAGACGGCCGATCCCGCGGTCCAGCCGGGAGATCGACTGGTAGTACTGCGCCAGCTCGGCGCGGACTTCCGGCGTATCGCTCAGGAACGGCGGCACGAGCACCGCGTCCTCCGCGTACGGCTGCTCCGTGTCGCCCGCGAACGGTTCCGCCGGGTTCCCGAAGCTGTTCGGGCGCAGCGGGTGGTCCTCCCGCGTGCCGGCGCGGTGCGGGTTGTGCGAGCACCAGTACAGGAAGAACGGTTCCGCGCCGCGCACGAATTCGCGGCAGGCCTCGGCCATCCGCACGTCGTCACGGCCGAACTTGCCGTCGGGCACGCCCCAGTCGAAGGCGAACACCTGCTCGGGCGCGTAGTGTTTCTTGCCGACGCGCCCGGTGCGGTACCCGCCGCGTCTGAGCCGTACGGGCAGCGAGACGACATCGTCGAAGCAGGCGAAGTGGTGGCGGCCGTGCGTGTGGCCGTAGGCGCCGTTCGCGTGGTTCTGCAGCCCGGTCAGAATCACCGAGCGGCTCGCGGCGCAGGATGCCGTCGTGCAACAGCTGTTCACGAACCGTACGCCGTCCCCGGCCAACCCGTCCAGGTTCGGCGTGCGAATGACGGGATTCCCGTAACAGCCCAGCGTCTCCCGGCCGTGATCGTCGGCGACGATGAGCACGATGTTCACACGCGCGCTCTTCTCTTTCTGTGTGGTCACCTTGTCTGTTCCTCCGGGCCAACCTGCCCCGCCGGCCGCCGAGCCGGCGAATTACGATTAATGGCTTCCGTTCACCGAATCCGCACTTCCTTCCCGGTCTGCGAGGACTGGTAGACGGCATCCAGCATCTTCATGAGCGTCACGCCCTGTTCGGCGGTCGGGATCGGCTTTTCCTGCCCAAGCACGCAGCGGCAGAAGTGGCGGACCTCGCCCTCGAACGCATTCGCTTTCTTCAATTGCGGCGTGGTGGTGAGCATCACGCCGTCGCGCTCGGAGAGGACGGAGAGCGGGCTGAGGTTCACGCCGCCCTTGGTGCCGGCGATCTCGCGGATGCCGCGCGATTCGCGGAACAGCGCCCAACTGCACTCGAGCATGAGCGTGGCGTCGTTTTCGAACCGGATCATGGCGAAGGCCGAGTCGTCGACGTCGAACGTGATGTCCTTGCGCACGGCGTGCCGGAACTTCTGGTAGGCGCGGCCGAGCACGGAGACGGGTTTCGGGCTGCCCATCAGCCACCAGACGCAGTCGAGCGGATGCACGCCGATATCGATGAGTGCGCCGCCGCCGGCCCGCTTCTTGTCGACAAACCAGCCGCCCGCCCCGATCGGGATGCCGCGGGTCCGGATATAGCCCGCCTTGCCGAAGTAGACCTCGCCCAACTCGCCGCGGTCCACGAGCCGGCGCACATACTGCGCTTCGGGCGAGAAGCGCTGCACGAACGCGTAGAGCAGCAGCTTGCGCTTCTTGCGCGAGAGCGCCGCCAGCTCGGCGGCCTCGCGCGCGTTCAGCGTCGGCGGCTTCTCGCAGAACGCGTGCTTGCCGGCGTTCAGCACGTCCGCCGAGATCGGCTTGTGCAGGAAGTTGGGCAGGCAGACGCTCACCGCCTCGATGTCGGCCCGCGCGAGCATCTCCTTGTGATCGGTGTAGCGTTCGGGAATCTTGTAGGTGTCGGCCTGCTCCGCGAGCAGCTTCTCGTTCTTGTCGCAGACCGCGACGAGTTCCGCCTCCTTCGCGGCCACATACCCCTTGAGATGTTCGCGGCCCGGCCAGCCCAGCCCGATGATCCCGACCTTCACCTTCTTTGCCTTCATCCCGTGCATCCTCCTTTGAACGCGAATCCGGGTATCGTAGCGGGCGGGGCAGAAGGAGGCAACTCAAAGGTGGAGTTCTGTCAAAGGTGGAGTTCGTGGTACTGCCCGGCGTGAACCGGTCAAGATGGACTTGCTCCACGGCCCAAGTAGGCCGGGCGTCCCGCCTGGCCCTGGGCGGCCGAGACGGCCGCCCTACCTCACACACACTGAAGCGGCCGGCGTGGAAGCCGGTCCTCCAATTTTGAATGTCGAATCGCCAATTTCAGGCGCCGACGGCGCTGTCACTTGCCGACAGCCATCCCCATCGACGACTGCTTCTGGACCTCCCGCGTGAGATCGCGATCGAGACCGCGCGTGCCGGTTATCCGGATGTGCCCGGCCAGTTCGCCCTGCGTGGCGAACGTCACCTCACAGGTCTCGCCGTCGGTATCGAACCGGACGCCGGCCGTGCCGGGCCGTTCCACCCGTTCGGTGCCGACCATCGCTTCGAGCGATCGATCGCCGACCTCGATCACGTGCAGAAACAGCGCGTCGACGGCGTCCGCCGGCGGGGCGACCTCCAGCCGCCACTGCCCGATCATGCGCAGCGCCTCCGGCTTCAGGCTCTTGCCCTTCCGCGCGGGGTCGAGCGCGAGCGCCCAGTTCACGTCGCCGGTCCGGAACTCGTTGCCCGGCCCGCCGACAACGTTGTATCGCGCATCGCGCGGCAGCAACGTGCGGCAGAACAGCGCGCCGTCGCCGTGCTCGGCGCGAAACGTGCCGTCCGCCACGCTCGGTTCCGAACCGGGATGGATCAGCCAGACCTTCCCGTATTCCGGGCGGGTCGAGCGTACGCGGTCGAAGATGACGAACCGGTTCGGCATCAGGAACACGAGCTGGCGCGTGGCGAGCGCGCACTTGTCCGAGGCATAGCAGGCGGTCGCGTCGCCGGCGACGTAGGTGAAGCGGTCGTTCGTTTCGAACGCCTTCACGACGGAGCCCAACGGGTCGCGCTGGCCGCCGTAGTTGCATTTGGCCGGCTTGCCGCCCCAGTACCCGGCAGCCCGCTCGTCCGGCATGTGGATCAGGACGCAGTTATGGGCCACGGTCTGGGCGTAGTAGTTCGCCAGGTGCTGCCCGTTGTCGTCCTGATTCCAGCGCGTGCCGGTATCGAGCGCCTGGTGGCCGTGCTTGTAGATGACGACGTTCAGGGCATCGTAGTGCCGGTGCTGCTTGAGAATGCCGCCGCAGGTGAACAGGCCGTACGTGTCCGCCGCGGTGCGGCCCGACCGCATGAACACCTGCCCCATGTTCTCGAAGTGCCGGGCATAGGGCAGCGACGGGGCGGCCGGCGCCGAGCCGCCGGCGGGCAGGTCCTCCCACAGAAACGGGTAGACGAACCACGTGCCGGCGTACCGCCTGTGTCGCTCGGGCAGGCGTTCCTGCAGCGCACGCGCGAGCGCGGCCGTGCGCGGGTGGCTGCGGCCGAACAGATGCCGCACGTTGGCCATATGCGTATAGAGCTGGCTGATGGGCAACCTGTTGCTGGTGTGCGGTGTGTCGCCATAGCCGAATTCCAGCGGTTGGCCGTCCGCGCCGGGGATCCAGTTCCACTCGACGTAGTTCGCCAGCCAGCCGCTGTGCGGCCATTGCGGAGCGATAGTCCTGCCGGTGGCGCTCTGCCACGTGTACAGGAAGTTCTGCTCCGCCCACGGATAGGCGGCAAACGCGTAGCCGAGCGTTGGCGAGGCTGCGCCGCCGTCGTCGCCGCAGGCGTCGCGGCGGTGCGCCAGCAGTTTCATGTTCGCCGCCGCGCCCCCGATCAGCCAGTCCTTCACCCGTTCTTCCCGGATCCCGGTCCCTGCCGCCGTGGCGCCGATGAACCAGAGGCAGTTGCGCACGCTGTAGAAGCCGCTCGCGTACCCGCCGAGATTCTCGCGATGGATATGGGGCCGCACGGTGATGACGTTGTGGATCACGTCGACCAGCCGCTCCATCAGCGCGCGCCGCTCGTCCGGTTCCAGGTTGTCGTAGAGCCAGTCCCACGCCATGATCGCATGCACACGGCTGGTCGAATACCAGTTCACCGATTTCCGCTGCTCGAAACACTGCTCGTAGTATTGCACGCTGCTGGCCAGGTACTTGCGCGCCAGGTCGAGATATGGCCGCTCGCCGGTCACCCGATAGACGAACGCCGCCTGCGCCGCGGCGACGCCCCTGTCGCGTACGGTCAGGTCCGGATCCGCCAGATGCTCCGCCGCGCGGCGGTCGATCCGCGTCTTCACGGATTGGAACCACTCCTTCTCGCGCCCCTCGGCGCGAGCCTTCACCTCGGGCCAGGTCTCGCGGTTGAAGAACAGGCGCGGATGATCGGGCCGGATCAGGGCTACGACGGATTCGTCGGTCTGGGCCGGTGCGAGAGAGGAGAGCAAGGCGCTCGTCAGCATCGCGACCGCGTGGCGGCGCACGGATCGTACACGCATAGTCCATGTCCTTGTGTTGAGGAGAGTCAAGAAGGGGAAGATGCTGGGCGGGTTGCGATTTTGACTCATCGGGCGATAGGTTAGACAGCGACGAGCTGTGCGCTTATGTTATGCACATATCGACCGGTTTTTCAAGATGAAGCAGCCGGAATCAAGGCGGAGAAACTCGTTCGTCGTCAAGCCCGTTCAGCCATAGGCTGATCGGTCTCTGGCCGAAAGGGCTGTCTTGTGTGGCTTGGTGCACGGCAAAACGCCCCTTACGCGGCTCACGACAAACGCGCTGCACGGACTCGTATTTCCAATTTCAAGTTTCAAGTTTCGAGTTTCAAGCCTCACATCCCCTTCTCCACCGTCAGCACGACCGGCTGCGCCTGCGCGCGGACCTCAGGCTCGTAATACTGGTACGCCTGGGACACCGGGGTCTTGGCGCGGATCGGATATTTCGCTTTCAGCCGATAGGCGAACGTGACGGGTTCGCCGCCGCGGATCTGGCGGAAGTAGAGGATCACCTGCCGCCCGGTCACCGAGTAGCGCTCGATGACCTCGCGCTGTTTGAGTGCCTCGAAGCCCGCGGTCTCAACCTCGAATCCGGGCGGGACGCCGAGATCGACGATCGTCATCAGCGCGACCCCCTCGCGATTGTAGCGTACGGTGACGTTGCACGTGAGCCGTTCGTCTTTCGGCACGGTCGTCGTGTCGTAGTCGACATCGATCTCCAGCGGCGCCTTCTCGGCCGCCGCCGGTTCCTGCGCCCAGGGCAGGTAGTGGCGCGCCACGATCTGATAGGCCAGGTCGCCCTTACCGGAGGTTTCGAGCGCAATCCGGTTCTCGCCTTCCCGCACCGCTTCGCGCAGGCTGATCAGCCTGAACACGTCGCTGTCCTCTTCGGTGATCGCCAGTTCCTGCACCAGCTTGCCGTTGGCGGCGATCGTCACATGCAGCGAACCTTCCACCGTGCCGCCGGGGCCGGTCCCGGCGAGCAGCGCGCGCATGGCGTGGATGGTGGCCTGCGTGGAGTGCCAGGTGCCCGCCGAATCCTTCTGCGTGACGAGCCAGCCGAGCGCCTTCTTCCTGAGCGCGTGGTGCGCGTTGCCCCGGATCATCGCGCAGGCGGCCAGCGCGGTGGTCTCGATGTCCAGGCAGTTGCCGCGCGTGTAGGTCACGCCCTGCGCTTTCGAGGTCCAGTGGGCCAGGTCCTTCTCCTCGACCGCCATCTCCGCGAGCCGGTCGAGCGTGGCGCGCGCGGCGCCGGTCCGTTTGCCGGCGCACAGCGCGTTGGCGCACAGCGCCAGGGTGTAGGGATCGTTCTCGCTGCCCGCGCCGCTGGCGACCGCGTCGAGCCCTTTCTCGAGCCCGTCCTCGCCCGTCTCGGCCAGCGCCCACGTGATGTAGGCGGTCGTGCGCAGGGTGTTGTCGCCCTGAAACGCGTTGATCGCGCCTTCGGCGATCCCGCCGTCGCTCGCCCGCCACGTGCCGTCGCCAGCCTGGCCTTTGAGCAGCCACTCGCGCGTGCGCGCGATGATCTTGCGGTCGATCTCATACACGTTCGCCATGTCGCCGAACTCCATCAGGCCGTAGGCCGTCAGGATATTGTGGGCCGGCGCCTTGCCGAACCACTCGAATCCGCCGCCCGGCACTTCGTACGAGAGCAGCCGCTGGTAGCCGATATTGATGAAGTTCAGCGCCTTCAGCTCGATGTCCGGTTTGATCTGCTTCGTGCGCCGCATGTAGTCAAGCACCAGAATGTTCGGGTAGGTCGACGACGAGGTCTGCTCGAAACAGCCGTACGGCATGCGCAGGATGCCGTCCAGCCCCTCGACCACCTGGCTGAAGGAGCCGGGATAGATCTTCACGAACAGGTCGCTCGCCCCGTCGATCGCCTCGCCGGGAATCGTCAGGGTCTGCGACAGATTCTCGCTCAGACTGCCGTTGATCTTCTGCTCGACCAGTTCGCCGTCCGGCCGCACCTCGACACGCCGCTCGACGGCGTCCGCCATTTCGGTGCCGAACGCCTTGACCGTCAGCGTGTGCGTGCCGGGCTGAACCGCGCGCAGCGGGAGATAGACGCTGGTGACCTGTCGCGGGCCGATCTTCAACTCGCGCACCCGCTCGCCGAGGAACGCACACCAGTCTTCGGGCTGCGCTTCGAGCCGGACGGTCTGCTCCGTGTCGAGGTAGTTGAAGACCGCGATCGGCACGCTGACCTCGTCGTTCTGCGTGAGCGCGACGGGGAAATCGATATCGACGAAGAAGTCCTGGAACACGCGGATCGGGGTCGTACCGGCGCCGAGCCGGCCGAGCGCGGAGACGGCGCTCATGGTGACGCGCCAGGTCGTGATCGAGTCGGCCAGCTCAATTTCGGTCTGCGCCCGCCCCTTCTCGTCCGTCATGAGCTGCGGCAACCAGAACAGCGTTTCGGGGAAATACCGGCGGATGCGGGTGGGCGCCTTGAGTGCCGGCGCCTCGCCCGCGGAGGCCGATTCTGCCAGGACCGCGTCGGGTGCGGGCGCCATGCCGGGTGCCGGCATGGCGGCGGCAAAAACCATCGCGTCGAAGGCGCCGTCCTGCTGCCGCAACATACCCTTCTCCATTTCGACGATGTCGCCGCCCATCGCACCCCGCGCCCGCATCAGGCGCGGCGTGAGCACCGCCGGCACGGCCAGCGCCAGCACGGGCAGCGCGGCCAGCAACGGCACGCCGAGGAACTGCACAAACCAGCGCGCGACCGATACGCGGCGCACGGCGCAGCGGCCGGCGACGCTCAGCGCGCCGGGCATCAGGGCCGCCACGACCACGACTGCCAGCAACCGGTGCAGCATACCTCGTTCGTCGTTCGTGACTCCGCTCGCCTCCGCGACGACAAGGCCCACAACAGCCGCGACCCCAAGCATGTAGGCTACCGGCACGCAACCCACCATCTTGCGCAGCAGCGGCGTGGCGCCGGCCGCCTGGCAGCGCCGCACGCGGCGCGCCGCGGCGATCAGCAACCCGAGCATCACCGCCATTCCGATCCCCGGCAGCACAAGCACGAGCCACTCCCATCCGCCGACGGCGCTGGCACACAGGAACCCGGCCCCCATGGCGAGCAGGACCGGAACATAGACCGCGCCGACCCAACGCCGCAGCAGGCTGCCCATCCCCCGTTTCAGCGCGCGCAACTCGGCCGGCTCGGCGTCCGCCACGGCGCGGCGCACGAACAGCCGCAGCACGGCGTAGAGCAGCACGGGCACGCCAAACAACAGATACAGCACAAACGGCGAGAACAACGCGCCCCGCTTCAGCTCGTTCACACGCTGCTTCTGCGCCTGCCGCACGGCCGCCTGCTTCTGGCTGTAGCGCTCCCCTTCCGTCCGCGCGGGGCCGTCGCTCCCCTGCGCGGCTGAGAACAGGACCGCGCTCGCTTCCTGCGTCTCGGGCGCCGGCTCCTCGGGCGTAAGAAGCGTCTGTGCCGGGGTGAGGGGCACCTGCGCGTGGATCTCGTAGCGCGGCTTCAGAATCTCGTCCTGCAGTGCGAAGTAGACCTGCTCGAGGCCCGGCTGAAGATCGCTGAGCGCGAACACCGCCTCATCCACGCCCGCCAGGCTCAGCGCCGCCTGGACCGGGTCGCCGTTGCGCGCCTGCACGATCAGTTTCAGCAGCGCCTTCTCGCCGGGGCGATACGTAGCCTTCTCCAGCGTCGCGCTCAACTGCAGGTCTTCCGGGCGGTTCACCTGGATCACTTTCGCGTCGCGCACAATGTTGCCGTCCGGCAACAGCCTGTAGGCGTGCAGTTCCACCGTCCCGACGAGGTCCGGCGGCAAGTCGAGTGCGAGTTCGCCCGTCCCGTTCTCCACCTGAATCGTCTGCATCAGCCAGGTACGCCGGTCCTTCACGATGTCCAGGAAGATCCGGGCCGACGGCGCGGCGGAGATCACCGTCACGTTGGCCGTCTGCCCCGCCCGGTAGACGGCGCGATCCGTACGCAGCAGGAACGCGTCCGAGCGCCGGCCGCCCTGCAAGGTGCGCGTGACCGTCGCGCGCGCGCCGCGCTCGTCTTCGGCCGTGATCGTGAGCGCGAGCGCCGCCTCGCGCGGCGTCACCGTCAACTTGGCAATTCCCAGTTCGGTAGTCGCCACCGGGGCCGGTTCCCCATCCAGCGTCACCTTCGTCTTCGCCGGCCGGCCGTCGGGATAGACCGTCACGACATAGACGACGTTCTCGACGTTGCGTACCAGTTCCCCGCTCTCCGGGAACGCCTCGATCCGGAGCGGGGCGGCGGTGACGGTCAGGTTGATCGTCTTCTCCTGGGCGTGGTGCGCCGCGTCGGTCACCTTGGCCGTCAGCTTCACGAGCGCGTCGCCCTTCGTCAGGTCCTGGCCGACGAAGAATTCCTTGAGCGGAATCTCGAAGTGGTACCGCCCGTTCTCGTCGGTCTTGCCGTGCACCTGCGCGAACGTGCGGAACCGTTCGACGTACTCGTCGGCCGTCACCCGCACGTCGGCGCCGGCGACCGGCTGGCCGAACGTGTAGCCCGCCTCCAGATCCAGCACGGCGGTCTGGCCGGGCGTGTAGAACCCGCGGTCGGCCGTCACGTCGATCCGGAACTTGGGCAGCACATAGCGTTTCACGGCAACCCCGCGTTCGGAGGTCGTGTCGCCCATCATCGCGGCAATGGTGTAGTCGCCTTCGTTGACCTGGTCGGCCAGCACGAAGTCGGCCGACGCGATCCCGAATGTCGAGGAGGCCAGCCGCTTCCTGAAGACCTTGTTGCCTTTCGGGTCCAGCACCTCGAGCACGACGTCCCGGCCGTCGGCCGGCCGCAGGTCCGCGGTGGCGAGCGCCAGGGTCCGGATGTGGATCGTCTGGCCGGGCTGATACAGCGGCTTGTCTGTCGTGATCAGGATTCTGTACGAGCGTTTCACCGATATGGCGCGGCTCACCGTGGTCTTGCCCGCGTCGGAAACGGCCGTGGCTTCCAGAGTGTATTCGCCCGCCGGCAAGTCGTCCGGCAGCCCGGTTTCCGCGGCCGCGATCCCGTCCGGCCCCGTCCTGGCCGCGCCGAGCTCGACGCGCCGCCCTTTCGGCCCGGCGAGCGCGAGGTTAACCTTGGCGCCGGCGAGCGCCGCGCCGGTTCGGCCGTCGTTCACGAACACGCGGAAAGCGGCCGGCAGGCCCGGCGTGAGATCCGCCTGCCCGTACAGCGACGCCTGCACGGGATCGGCGCGCCTTAACGCGACCCGCACCGACCTGACGGCAACGCCCAACAGCAGGATCACCGCAAGTACCGCGACCGTTCGCCAGAATCCGCGGCAGCCCAGCCACCGCAGTTCGGGTTCCACTCGAGCATAGGCCATGAGTCTGTCCTCCGTTTGCGACACCCTTCTGTTCAGACTACCCGATTGGGGAAAGGGTTCCCGGAAAAAGGCCGAAAGCCGGAAAGTCGAAAGGCAGCGGCGCGCGCAAATGTACAGCGTCGTGCATCTGTGTACCCCACGCGGAGCCGAGTTCCGGGACGGTTCCGGCCAACGTCACGGTCCTTGTGCGGCAGCGCGCAGGCTCAAGGCCGCATCGCGACACGCTCCCGCTCCGCAATACTCACGATGTGCGAGCAAAAGTCCGGGTCTTCGCCTTGCAGCAACTCCGGCAGCAGGTTCCGGAAGTCCTCGCGGCGGCACCATTCGCCCATGTAGTCTTCCCACGACGCCCACAAACGCCGCCTCTGCCTGGACATCTCCTCTTCGTAGACCATAATGAACGCGCGCTCAAACAACGCCACAAGCAGCGCGAACAGAACCCGTTTCCGCTCCGTCTGCTCCTCGGTCATCTTCTCGGTCGTGTACGGCCTGCTGAGGTTGAGATCCGCATTTTCAAGGACGAGCTTGAGAAAGTTGCCGTACTCATCCGACAGGCGCTGGTAAATCTCGTATTCCTCGTTCTGGCGCTCCTTCCTCTGCTCGTATACGAAGATGAGTATCGCCACGGGAAGACCGATCACGGTCACGAGATAACTAAGCGCTTCCAGCCATTCCATCCAAGTCATAGTTGCACCTCGCACGCCGGCGTCCTGCGAACCAGCCGATGCTAACCTGATCTATTCATGAGCCATCTGCTGCGGGCGCGGATATGGCGGCATCTAAAGGGTTCCGTGCCGGCGGTCGACCTAGACGTGTCTCGACACGCCTTCGCCCGGCCGCCGGCGCGCGCCCCTTGATCTGCCGCCATCTCCGCGCCCTCGCGACGACGTTCATGAATAGATCAGGCTAAAGCCCATCCGCCTGCAATGTACCACCGCGCCTACGCCCGCCGCAAGATGGGACGTCCCTTCTCGAGGCTGAGCGCCCGACCGCGTGCCGGCCGTGACGCGAGACGGAGCCCGCGCGCCGCCCCTACAAGTCCGCAAAGGCCCAGTCGCAAAAGGAGGACGCCATGGACAAGGCCCTTGCCGCCGGACTCGCCGCTCCGGGCCTCACGCCCAGTGCGCGGGAGGACCCTACAAGCCCTTTACACGCAGCCCGCAACCAACAGAGGGAGGCCAGCATGCAGACCGCACTCGCAAACCGGCACTCGGCACGGCGCCCCGTGCCAATTGGCCAGATCGCCAAGTGGAAACACCAAGGCATTCGACTTCACCAAGCGCTCTTTCGCGGCCAGAACGCGCGTCCCGTACTCATGCACGTGACCGAGATCGACGCGGAGCGCACCCGGCTGGACGCGTCCGTGTCGCCGGACCTCAATCCGTGCGGCATTGTCCGCGGCCTGCAAGGCGACCCGGTCTACATCAGGCGGGACGGCGCGCGCATCTCCGACCCCCGTGCGATTCGCTGCGACTGCCTGAGTTTCACCGAACACCTCGAGCGTGTGTTCGCCCGGCACCGGCGCCCCGTTAGCGCCGCGGTCAGCTTCGGCGACGTGATCATGAACAACGAGTGCGTGGTCGCCATCCGAGCCGATGCCCTCGGTTTCCAGGTTCATTGCAGGGACACCGAACGCCCCAAGCTGGAGGCCGGCCATGAATACGTCGCGCTCGGCGTCCAGCAGGACGACGCCGCTTGGGCCGGCCGTGTCCGGTTCCGCCGCCTTGGCAGCGCCGACCGCTACGACGTCACCCTCGTTGACGGCGTATCCGCGCCGCGGACGCCGCTGCGGCTGGTGGTGACCGGGCCGCCGGTCGTCGTCGGCGGCCGGCCATTGCAGGCAGAGGAGTCCGCGGCACGCTGGAGTGATCTGCGGCACCTGGTCTGCCTTCTATCCTGCCGCCTGCCGACCGGCGCGACGATGTTGCTCGGCGAAGCCCTTCTGAGCACCAACCCTGAACTGCTCGTCAAGGCCGTTCGCGGCGAACCGATCGAGATCCCGTTGACGTATGAAACCGACAATGGGCCGGCGCCCCTGCCACTCGCGTCCGTCGAAAGCATCCTCAACGACGCGCAGGCGCGTGGATACACCCTCATGAAGTCCGCATTGGACGTCCGCCGCCGGGGGGAGTTCGCCGTCCCCGGGGACCGCATGCTCGTGCGCTTTCTGGCCGCGCGTTATCCACATTCGCTGCTGGGCCTCGATTGGGAACGAAAGAACTGGGTGAATCTTCAGATCGAAGGCGTCTCTACCCGGTCTGGCTCTACCGTCACAGAAGCCGGCCTCCTGATGCACCACTATGGCGCAGAATGGGCTATCGGGCTCGACGAAGGCGCTGATCCGCAACTCGCCGTACGAACGAACCAGCACTTCTACTACAAGGCCAGCTTCAATTACAGGGCCCGCATCGCGGCCAGCCTGGTCTGGACGCGTCGAGCGGGTCAGCCGCGTGGCTAGAGGTGGTTTCAGATGCAACGCAGCAACAGTGAGCAGCCTGCGGCGCAGCATGGTGATGCGGCGCAGTTCCTGAAAGGGGGGGGACGAGGCACGCGGAACGATGGAGACCCTACAAGACCTTTGAGGCGTTCGACCGACAAGGAGGCATGTGTCATGACGACAGGCAACTCGTTGAATCTGGCTGAAATCCGCAAAGTTCCCGCCGGGCCGCCCCACACGGTGCGCCCGACCAGCATGACGTTGGACATCACGCATGCGTGCAACTTCCGATGCCCCGGCTGCATCGAGCACACGCCGCTGTGCGCAAGCCAGGGCCGGGCGTTCCGTACGGAAACGGCATGCAAGCTCATCTCCCAATTCGTCCGCCAGGGCGGCGGTGAAGAGGTCTTGCTCTACGGCGGGGAACCGAGCTCCCACGCGGGCTTTCCCGATGTCGTGCGCCATGCCGCCCAGTGCGCCTGCAGGATCAATGTGGTCACGAACGGCAGCTTCCTGCACAAACCCTACGTCGCCGGCGCGCTGCGTGAAGCGGCCACGCGTGCGCAGGTGACCGTGCGCGTCTCGCTGAACAGCGGCACGGCGCCGACGCACGAGAAACTGCATCGTGCCAAGGGTTACTTCGGCAAGGTTGTTGTCGGCATGCGCCGCCTCACCGAAGGAGGCAGTGCGGTGCATCTCGGCGTAAGCTTTCTGCTGGAAGAGGCGAACGCCGCCGAAATAAAGAAGGCGTACCGCATCGCCGCCGCAGTCGGCGCCCAGGACTTCTATGTACGCCCCAAGACGGGACTCAACGGCATCGACGTTCTGCCCATGAGCGTGCCGGCGCGGCGCGCCGCGCTGGACGCCGTCCAAACGCTCTCGGACCAAGCCACGTCAGGTCCGGCGGTTCACGTCTCTCCGTGGCACTTGCGGTTCCTGGCCACGAACGTCACGCCGGACACCTCGAAACCGTACCCCGCCTGCTACTACTGCGCGGCATCGCGGCTGATCGTCACCCCGCCCGAGCCCGGCCGCGTGTGGGCCTGCACTTTCTGGCGAGCGGACCCGCGCTTCTTCGTCGCCGATCTGGGCGAGGTGGAACTCGGCAGCCCGGAATTCGAAGACTTGCGCCAAGCCGCCGTCCGCCGCATTCGGCCGGGCATCGACTGCGCCTCCGTGATCTGCAACCGCCATGAGCAGAACCTCGAGATCTGGGACAGGATCTGGGCGCGGGAGCGAGAGCCCGTCGCCGCGTTGGCAGGGTAGCGCGCGAACCGAAAGCGCGGCGAGCCCTGCGGTGGCACCACCGGTTGCACGGCCGCGCGATGCCACCGCCCGGCCGCATGTTCGTCCCAAGGGATCGGTGGAGGGTAGTCATAGAGTTCCCGGCCATCGTCCTCCTCTTTGCCTGACTCCATGCGCGCACGGGCAGGTTTGTAGCATCCCGGTGCCAATCGAGCCCTGCCGCATGCGTACGTTCCCGTTCCTCCGCCAATCACCGCTCGAAGGCGGACCGGTCTTGCACAAGCTGCACCATCTGGCGGACCGTGTCGAATGGCGTCCCGCCCGCGTCGGGGGAACGCAGATGTTGCGGGAAATGCTTCGGTAACTCCGAGGCGCGCGCCGCTACGTCCCTGAGATACGCCGGGGTATCCCGGGCCAGCCCGAAACGGACTGAGATCAGTTGTTTCAGCGTCGCCTGCATTCCCCCCCCTGAGATCCTGAGAGAATCGGCAAAACGGGGTCGGCGAGCACCTGCGTCCGATTGGGCGTGAGGAACCCCCGCGCGGGGACAACATCACTCGCACACACCCGACTCTCCCGGTTTCGAGCAAAGGCACCTGCATCTTCGGGTATGGCTCGGGTTCCCCCCTGCTGTCCCGTAATACCGGCTTGGGGTCAAGCGACACGCCAGCCGCCAATTCTCTGACCGCTTGTCAGAAATTCCGCTTTCCCCCTTCGCGTTCATACCCCGACATAAACAGTCGCATGGCTCAATGCGAACCGCGTCCTGGCTCGTCAATAGCTGGACAATTCATAGACGGTACGAGAGTATAGGCCGTTGTCGCGGAATATGCGCAGTCCTTTGCCGACGAGGCTATCGAGCACATATGCCGCGCAGCCTCGCGCCGTCTCATCGTGCAGCAATGCGACCAACCTTTGGATCCCCCACGGCGTGGCCGCCGCGCTGCCCAGACGGGCCGCCAACTTGGCCGCGCGCGAGCGGACGGCCTCATCATCATTGTGAAATAGCATGAACAGCCTTTCTAGGACCGCTGACTTCGCCGCCGCACTAGCGAAACCAGCCAGCGCCTCTTCGGCTTCCAGACAGCATAGGGAACAACCTGGTCCCCGCAGCAACGCCAGCAGTGTCGCCAACACCGAGGGCGTGGCCACGGCGCTACCCAGGCGTCCCAGCGCGCGCGCAGCCCCTAAGTGTATCGAGTCCTTCTCTGGCAAAAGGGCGAGGAGCGCGTCCAAGACGAGCGGCGTGGCCGCCGCACCACCCAAATCAGCCAACGCCCGGACCACTCGATAGCGAACTGAAGGCCCGGAGCGAGGGTCCTGCAGCAACGCCACCAACCCTTCGATCACCCGTGGCATGGCCGCCGCGCTCCCCAGCCGCCCCAGCGCCTCTGCCGCCCGCGAGCGGACGGAACCCCCTGCGTCCCGGTCCCGCAGTAGCATCCCCAACCCTTCGATCACCCGTGGCGTGGCCGCCGCGCTCCCCAGCCGCCCCAACGCCTCGGCCGCCCGCGAGCGGACGGAACCCCCTGCGTCCGGGTCCCGCAGTAGCATCACCAGCCCTTCAATCACCCGCGGCGTCGCCACCGCGTTGCCCAGCTCCCCCAACACGGCGGCCGCCCGCGCGCGGACGGCCCCATCGGCATTGCGAAGCAACGCCAACAGGCTTTCCAGAACCGCTGGCGTCGCTGCCGCACTGCCGAGACCGACCAACACCTGCTTGGCCTCCTTGCAGCATTTCGGACAACCAGGCCCCCGCAAGAGCTCCAGCAGTGCCTGGAGCACCAGTGGCGTGGCCGCCGCGCTACCCAGACGCCCAAGCGCGCGTGCAGCCCCTAAGTGCATCGTGTCCTTCTCTGGCAAAAGGGCCATGAGCGTCTCTATGGCCTGCGCCGTGGCCGCTGCGCTACCCAGACGTCCCAACGCCTCCGCCACCTGCGAACGGACCTCAACTCCGGCCTCGGAATCACGCAGCAGCGCCAGCAACCCCTGAATCACCTGCGGCGTGGCCGCCGTGCTCCCCAGCTGCCCCAACGCCTCGGCCGCCCGCGAACGGACCTCAACTCCGCCCTCGGAATCACGCAGCAGCGCCAGCAGCTCCTGAATCACCTGCGGCGTGGCCGCCGTGCTCCCCAGCCGCCCCAGCGCCTCGGCCACGCTCCAGCAGACGGAAACGCCAGCGTGTGGATCCCGCAGTAACATCACCAACCCTTCAATCACCGGCGGTGTCGCCGCCGCGCTGCCCAGTCCACCCAGCACCTCGGCTGCCTGCGAACGGACGCCGTCGTCAGGAACGGCCAGCAGCCCCAATAGCCGGTGAAGCACCCAGGGCGTGGCCGCCGAGCTCCCCAGACCACCCAGCACCTCAGCGGCCCGCGAGCGGACAATGCCCGGAGCGATATCTGGAACGCTCAGCAACGCCAGTAGCTTGCGAATCACCCACGGCGTGGCTGCCGCACTGCCCATACGCCAAAGCGCCCATAGAGCCAACTCGCTGACATGGAGGTCGGAATCGTACACCAGTATCGCCAAGCTCTCAACCACGGGTGGCGTAGCCGCCGCGCTACCCAGAAAACCTAGAAGATATGCCACCCTATTGCGAACGACCGAATCGCCCCGCCGCAGCAGGGCCCGGAGCGCATCCAAAATCGGAGGTGTAGCCGCTGCGCGGCCCATCAGTTGAACCAGCACTAAGGTTGAGATGAGATCCCGATCCGCCTGACCGTTGACCAATCGCTGGGCCAAGAAGGTGAGGCATGGAAGGCCCCGTATTCTTCCGTTTACCTGAGCGATGGCTGGTAGAGCAAGGCATAGGTGCGCGCACGTCCGCCAGGGGCGTGGGATGTGGTGCGTCAGAAGGAAGGTGCATATCTCCGCGGTGACACGGTCCACCAAGTCGCCGCAGTAGGTGCGCCGGCGCGGCGGCAGCTCAGGGATGCAACGCGCGGCAAGCGCCAACCGGCCTCGGTGAACGTCGTCGCCAGTGGGGTTTGTCGGTGTGGGCGCGGGGTTCCTCAGCATCTCGAGCAACGGGGCAGGTTCGACCAACATGCCAGCCAGTAGCACAACCACCTGCTCCCACGCGGGCAGCCAGGCCTTCTTGTCGATCAATCTCGAGATGGCGGCCCAGCCCTCCTTGTTGGCCTGGCGTGCCAGTTCAGACGCACTCAGGTACTCCTGAAACGTTCGATGCAGGAACAGCAGCGGCGCGTTGGCGGATTCACCCGCCGTGATGAGAACGCCGTCCCGTTTCAGGTCGGCGATCAGCGAGGCGGCATCGCGCCCGTGGAGTTCGTGGGTAGGACGCAGGCTCTCGAGCACCGGCACCATCTTGGTTCGCAACACCGACTCGCTGAACTGCTCGTACCCCTCCTTGAACAACACGAAGCTCACCGATCCGAGCATCTCCAGCACGGCGTCCACCCAACCATCGCTGACCTGCACCCCCTCCTGCTGCTTGTCCTCTCGTTTCCAGTCCCGCAGCAATCCACGGAGGCAACGCTCGTACAATTCCACGCGCCGCGAGGGAAAATCGTGGCCGGCCTTGGCGTCTGCCTCCCCTGCAGTCCGGGTGTGCCCGCCGCCCTCCTGCCACGCGCGGCACATGAGCGTCAGCATCAGAGGAATGCGCGACAGGCCCTGCACCTGGTGGTTCGTCTGGAGCATGGCCAGGAACTCGCGTGCCGCATCGGCCCCTTCCCCGAACCAGGTGCCGACAAATGCCTCGATCTGCGGCTGATCCCAGGCCAACAACTCGAGTTCCTGAATGCCGGGAATGGGCGACTCGCCGTACCCCACGATCCGCGATGTCAGCAGAATACGCGGCTTGGGGCATATTTCTGAAAGCGCTTTGAGTACGTCGCTCAGCCACTGCCGGAGATGCGGCTTGCGGGCAATTTGCTGGCCTCTCTCAGGAACTTCCACCGGCACCTCGTCCCATGCATCCAGCAGCAGAACGCAACGCTCGCCGGCGAGTTTTTGCCCTACAAACTCGATGAACCGTTCCGAGCGGCCATGGCCGATGAGACCACGAACGAAGTCCCGCACCGACTCGGGGTGGTCCGGCAGCCATTGGTTCAGGTCCGACAATCTGACATGTATGGGAAGATCGAGGTCCTCGAGGCTAACCGAGCGATCTTCGAGTTGGCGCAATGCTTGACGCGCGAGCCGTCGCGCCTCGAAACGCAGAAGCCACGTCTTGCCGAACCCGGGGTCGCCGAGGATTACCGCGCGATGCCATCGCCTGGCCGCGTGTTCGTCCCAGGGAATCGGCGGTGGGCATTCGTGACGCTCGGGGTCGACGTCCCGCTCCTCGCCAAGCTCGACCCGCGCACGGGCCGGCTTGTAGGCAACCCGATCCAAATCGATCCCTGCCGCCCGCGTCCGCTCCCGTTCCTCCGCCATCCACCGCTCGAATGCTGACCGGTCTTCGACAACCTGCACCATCTGGCGGACGGTGTCGAACGGCGTCACGCTCGCGTCGGGGGAACGCAGATGTGCCGGGAAGTACTTCGGCAACTCCGCGGCCCGCGCCGCTAAATCTCGGAGGTAACTCGAAGTATCCCGAGCGACTGCCGAGCGTACTTCGAGCAGTTGTCTGAGCGTGGCCGACATCAGAACCTCTCAGCGGTCGCAATCAAACCGTTTCCCAAGTCCATGTCGACATCCTTGGCTCGATGCACCTGGAGGTCTGCGCTTATCCCTCTCTCGACAGTCCCTGGATCGTGAGGCCCCTCACCATGGGGGATGGGCCTTCGCCCGGGAAGATGCGCACCCCTTCACTCATGAAGCGCTCCAGCGTCGCTATCGCGGCTACGCGCACCTCACGCGCCGGATCGCGAAGCAGCGGCCAAACCAAATCGAGTATCCGCGGACTGGCCGCTGCACTGCCCAGGTGCCCCGCCGCAGACGCAGCCCGCGCGCGGGCCCCCTCATTCGGATCGCTCAGCAATGGGACAAGGGCGTCAACAAGTCTCGGAGAAAGTCTCGTAGTGATCGCCAAGCCTTCCATCAGACACAGAGTCTCTGCCGTCGCCGCTCGAACACTGACGTTCGGATCGCATAGCAGCGCGACAATGGCGCGGAGCACTTGCGGAGCGGCTGGCACTCTTGCGGTGCTTCCCCTCATCTGCACCACGCCCAGCATCGAGTTCACCACTGCAAAACGAAGTGTGTCGTCACAATCCGATAGGAGTGCGACAATAGCGTCGAGCATTTGCACTGGCGGAGTGGCGAGCCCATAGCACAAACCAAGCAGCTCTACTGCCGCCTCTGCGTAGTGATCGGGGTCGCGCAGACCCGCTACGACAGGGTCCACCTCCTGGGCAGTCAACGCTATGTTCCCCGCGTATCCCACGGACTGTCCCGCCCACATTCGAATGGCGTCCCTCGGATCCTGGAGCAATGGCAGGAGGGCATCGGTCAATTTCGGAGTGGCCGCCGCCCTGCCCAGACGCGCCACCACTTCCAGCGCCATTACGCAGGTGTTTGGGTCGTGATCCCGTAGCAGCAGGACAAGGGCATCCTGCATTTGCGCCGTCGCGGCCGCGCTACCTAGCCCTTTGAAGACGTCCGCCGTCCGCCAGCGGACACCCTCATCCGGATCCTGCAGAAACGGAACAAGAGCATCAACCACTTCGGAACTGTCCGCTACGCCGGCCAGTTGAGCGAGGAACTCTCCAGCCCGGCCGCGCATTTCGTCATCATGATCATGCCGTAACGCGACAAGACGGTCGAGCATCTTCGGAGTAGCTGCCCGGCGACCCAGACGCCCTGCACAAAATGCCAGATGGCTGTCCCATCTGCGACGGCGATCACTCAAGATCTCGATAAAGGCATCTAGCACCTTCGGAGTAGCCGCCGCACCACCCAGTCCTCCTAATGCAACTGCCGCCACACGGCGTGTATCGGTGTCATTGTGCGACAACAAGGTGACAAGTTCGTCGAGCACATGCGGAATGGCGGCTGCAGCACCGAGCCCCCCTAGCGCGTCTGCCGCCGCCCAGCCAACTTCGGAACGCCGATGCTGCAGCAACGCAAGGAGGGGGTCGAGGATCGGCGGAATGGCCGCCGCGCTGCCCAAGTGGCGTACGAATAGGAGGACAGCCATTCGGTCCGGCCCGTCCTTCGCCAATTGTTCGCTGACAAACGCGAGCAGAGGAACGCCCCTCATCCTTCCGTTGACACGGGCAATGCCTGGCAGAACGCGCTCCAAATGTGCAACCGGCCATCGGTCGGGCTCCTCCTGGTGCTCCAGCCAGAAGGAGCATACCTCCGTCGTGATCCGATCCAGCAAGTCGGCGAACTGGGCGCGCTGGTCAGACGCCAGTTCGGGCAGACATAGCGCGGCGAGCGCCAGCCGGTGTCGCACGAAGTCGTCGCCAGTGGGGTTAGTCGGCGTGGGCGTGGGGTCGCTCAGCATCTCCAGCAGCGGGCTCGAATCCTCGAGTTGCCCAACCAAGAAGGCCATCACCTGCTCCCAGTCGGGGTCCCATGCCTTCTTGTCAACGAAGCGCCGCACGATACGGCCGTGCTGAGATCCATCGACAGATCCTTCCCAGCCGTTGCGCTCCGGATCGTTGACAACCCGAGCCAAGGCGCGTGCGGCCAAGTACTCGAGAATGGAACGGTGGGGCGCTAAATAATCTTCGCGCGTTGGCGAACGCGGGGTCAGCACGCGCTTCTGACGGAGCTCATCGATCAAGAAACCCGCCTGCTGGCGGGGAGTGAGCGTCGCAAGCTGACGCGCATCGAGTCCGAGCAGTGGAGGCCGCCGAGGGTGCTGCTCGATCAGGTTCAGCAGGCGCTCGTAGGGCATGGGCGCGCGCCCGGCGCTCTCCCGGAACCACGTGAAGGCGATGTCCGAGAGGAGCGGCAGCCAATCGGCCGCGCGCGATTCCAGGATAGTCCTGCCGGGCGGGACGAGCCCGAGCAAGTCTCGCAGAACGAGGTCGTAGAGTTGGGACCGGGTGAGATCGTGCGCCAGGTCGCGGCGTTCGAGCACCCAGCACAGAAGCGTGAGCAGGAAAGGATTCTCGCTCATTTCCCGAACCGAGGCGCTCTGGTCGATCAGCGCGTTCATGCGGTCCGCTTGGGGGCGGAGCTCGAACCACTTATCCACGAACTCCCGCGCCTGATCCTGCGAGAACGGCGCGAGCCGATACTCGGTCACGTCGAACGGAAGCCGCCTCGCTTCATAGCCATAAGGCCGCGACGTGATCAGCACGCGGCACTGAACGCGGCTGAGGCCGAGAAACAAGCGATCGAGGATGGCGTCGTCCGGAGCCTCGTCCAGTCCGTCAAGGAACAGAACGCACCGGTTCTCATGCGCGTGCGACGCCAGCCAGGCGGCGGCAGCCGGCGGAGATCCCGTCTCGCGCAGGCGGGCGGAAACAAGTTCGCGAAACGCCTCCTCGGGTTCCTGCCCGGGGTGAAGGGATTGGGCAGGGAGAGCATTCAGAGGCATCGAGATCGGGATCGATATCGTGTCGGTACCGTGCGTGCCCGCGCGCAATGCCGCGAGCGAGTCCGCCGCCAGACTCCGCGCGGTCATCCGTGCCATGACCGTCTTGCCCTGGCCGGGCGGACCGAGCATGACGGCGCAGCGCGGATCTCCGTGCTCGAGTTCGATGCGTTCCTCACTCCACGGCACGCGTCGATCCGTCGCCTCGCCGTGGCGGGGGTCAGGCCACTGCTCGCCGATATCCTCCGTTTCGGGCGAGAACTGACGTTGGGCGGGCGTGTGTGTTTCGTCAGGTCCGCCGCCGCGCGCGCGGGAACCGTCATGGCGCGGGTCGAGGGGTGAACGCCGGGCGCGCCGTTCGCGTTTGAACACGTCGGGCTGCACGTAGAGAGTAGCGGGCAGGCGCTCGCCGACGTAGGCCGGGAGTTCCTCCGGCGAATCCGGGCACGCGACTACGGCGGCGAGGTAGTCCGTCAGGTCCCGGGCGAGCCGGGACCGCACACGGACCAGGGCTTGAAGCGTGGCAGGCATGGGTAGGGTCAGGGCACGGGTTCGCCCTGCTCCTCCAGATTGACAACGTCGATATGGGCACCATGGAGTTCCTTGAGCGCCTCTTCCTTATCGGCCGGGCCAGCAACGACGATGGTATCGAAACGGCAGGGCCAATTGGGGTTCGGACTAGGATCATGTCGTGCATTGTGCTCGACGACCGCCTGGACTTTGGGAGCAACGACGCCTGGCCCAAGTTCCCGGAGAAACACATCCAACTTGCCGGCGCCATCCTCTACGCCGCTGTTGGGAACGGCGGCCATGACAACGATGCGCGGCTCGGCAACCTTCCCGGCCAGCAGGTGGTACAGGCCCCATGCCACGGCGCCGCCGGCCGAGTCGCCGTACAGGGCTGTCTCGATCGGCTCACCGGTCGCAAGGTCCAGGACCCGCACGCGAACGTAGCCGCCGCTCCAGGATTCCTCGCGTAACGTCTGTACGGCGGATGGAACAATCTTGAACGGTTCCAAGAACGCGTTATCCAGTCTGAGAAAGATCTGTTCGGGAGCGATGTGCAGGGCTGTACAGTCCCTCTTGCACACGAGTTCGAGGACGAATTGGGCCAGCAGTCCCTCGCCGGGCCCGTCAAGGCCGGCAACGGGAACCGCGACACTCCCATACGGAATGCCGGCAGGTGTTCGCGGGCCGGACCCGAGCAGTTGCAGGGCGAGGTCATGGAGGAACCCCACGGAGAACTTCGTCTCCTCCGCAACGCCGGCCAAAGCGTCATCCAGTTCCTGATCCTCGGGGTTGGCCAGCCAGTGCGGGTGTTCCAGAATCGCGCGGGTCACGAGCAGGTGCGCTGTGTAGGCGCTTGCCTGGTGTTCCTTGTAGTCCTTGTCCTTCGAGTTCTCGCCTTCGTTCACGGAGAACTCGAAAAAGGCTCGGATATCGGGATCCTTCCGCGCCAGCCAGCGCGCGACGGGCTTGTTCCGGTCTGGGCCGGCGGCATCGCGGTTCGTCACGTGGCACCTGCAGGCCTCAAAGAATCGGCGGCGTCGAGGACACACGCACTCGCGCCAGATACCGAGTCTGCCCCCCATTTCCTCGGAAGGATTCCGCCAATCCGTGAGCAGTGAATCCAAGCTCATGTGTTCTCCCCCCCGCGACGTGGCGCACTTGGGAAGGCAAGAAATACCAACTCCGTCTCTTCGACATGCCCGAAATTCACCGCCTTGCCCAAGTCGGCTGTTGCGGCACGCTTCGTATCGGGCTGCTCCTGTTCCTTCTTCAGAGTCAGTTCCCCGGTCTGGCGCACGACATTGTCGCTTGCGTTCACGAAAAGATAGAGCAGTCGGGTTTCGTGCGCGGCTGCGCGCCCTGGGGTCTCCGCCTCGACGCACAACGTTCCGCGTACGTTCCGGCCCACGCGGACCACGATCTCGCCGTCCGCGGACGCGGCGCTGCGGAACCAGGGCCCCTTCTCGAAGAAGGGAATGCTTTCCTCGCTGCGCCCCCAGGAATGCCCAGCCAGCAAGCGGCACTTCGCCTGGGGAACGGCGTCAAAGACGGCCTCTCCCCTTTCGTTCAGGAAGGCAACGCGTGATTCCTGGCCGGCCCTCAGAACCACCGGCATGCCCGCGAGGGTACGCAGATCGACTTGCGGGATCTCAAGCAGCTTCAGCCGGTGCTCGGCTTCGGCGCGAATCTGCGGGTTGGGGTCTTCGAGGGCGGCTTCGAAGGCCTTGCGGCCGGCTCGCAAGACGGCGGGCGCGACTTCGGTGCGAGGTCCCAGCGGAATCAGAGCGAGATCGAGATTGAAAAGCCCTTGGCGCTGATCCTCGATGCCCGATCGTCGATCCTCGAGCTCCGATCCTCGCCCCGGAAGTGAAACGATCTCGACAGCTACGAGCCTGCCGCTGACGCAACTGCCTTCCTGGGCCTCGAATTCCAGTTCTCCCAGGACCGAGACCACGTCATCGAGCAGGTCCGCTGCGTTCACGGATTTCTTCATATGCGACCTCGCCACCCATATCGGAGGCGCTCCGCCCAAGGCGTGACCACCCGTTACATGTCCTTCATCTTGGCTCGCCACTGCTCTTGTAGGGTCGCCAAGACCCCGGGGCAGTCCGGGCAGTCCTTGCAGGCCTCCATCAGGGATCTCCACTTCTTGGCCCGGTTCTGCTCTTCTTCCAGAGTCTCCGGGCGCCTCGCAACAATTTCCCCACACATCAGCAATTCCCACCATTCGCCCGGCGCCTCGTAGCACAGCGACAGGATTCGGCAGAGAAATCCATCGGGTTTCTTCTTTTCCTCTTCCTCCAGCATCTCGCCGATGCGATTCCAGTCGTGGACGTCGAACAGAGCGAGAGTCGCCGACAACGGTCTTGCACCGCGGTCTGATTCGGGTGTTGCAGGGACTACAGGCGGCATTGCCGGGGCTGGCGGCGGTTTGGGCAGAATGTACTGATACCCAGTGGAGTCCCGCGACCCGGGCGGGCGCGAATTGCCGCATTTCCAGCAAGCCGGGGATCCGGGGAAAAGGTTGACAGCGAGACACTTCTGAGGATCTCGCGCAGGGGTTTTGGTCTCGTGTTCACACTTCCAGAACTTCACCTGGAGAAAGGATTCCGGCGATGGAGGATACAGCAGGAGGCGCTTGAGAGCCTGTACGGGTCCGGCGGGAATGAAGGGGCACGCTTTCTGGCGGCAGTTCACGTACTTCCACGCTGCGCACGAGGTGCATTGCCAGTGCAGAAGCGGCAACGCGCGCATTGTCAGCCCGTACTTGCCAGTCAACACCCCCGCCATCATGCCCGATGGAAACCCGTTGAGCATAGGATAGCTCGAAACCATACCTTGCACTGCCCGCTCCACAAAGCCCCATAGACTCAGCAGGTTGGCGGATGACCCGTCCTCTTTGGCCGTGCGGTGGAGCGCCTCTGACGGATCCCACACGCCGATATGGTGCTGCCGCAAGCACTTGTCATACGCCTTCTTCGGATTGCCCTTGGCAGGTGGCGTCACGGCGGCAACCACTCCTTTCGGTCCGAAACAGGTCCAGCAGTGGCACCGCAGGACATCGGCGCACAGCAGATTTGTCGCGCGCGCTGCGATCCATTCGTAGTTCACCTTCGTCGCGCGGGCACGGTAGTCCACTACCGCCCCCTCCAAACCAGGGCGCCAACTGCTCTTGTCCACGACCCCCCCCCTGCTCTTGCAGAGGACCCCCTTCCGGCATCGTTCGACGAGCATCGTCACCAGCACCAACAGCGCGCGCCGCGCCCATCGGCGCCAAAGCTTCAGAGCCCTTGCGGATAGAGACGGGCCTGGTGCAAGCGCGGAGCCCGCAGGCCAGCCCAGAAGGCGTGCCAGCGCAAACTCATGGGCGCGTCTGCATGGATCAGCCGGATTCGCGACATACTTGCGGACATGTCGCTCAATGTCGGCGATCAGCGAAGTGGGTTCGGAGGGCCGTTCGGGGGATGCCAGCCACGCCAAGGCGGCAGCCACGCTGGTTGGCAGGTCTGCTTTGCAGCCGAGCGTTTCGATCAGGGATTCGAAGTCGCTCGGATTGTGGTACCGGGCATGGCCGCCATGATCCTGGAGGAACTTCCCTACCCCATCGAGGATGCTCTCCCAGGTCATACGCGCCTCCGCAACAAAGGAAAGGTATTATACTGCCGCAGAGTGTCCGTTGTCAAAGCAATTGCGCCCGTGGGCATGCACTTCTGGCGTCCGTCGCGACCCTTCAAGAGGTTGCCAGTAGCGCGAAGGCCGCCAATGCGGGGGCCAGACCGAACCGGGCCGGGGACCCTACAAGTCTCTATAGAAGGAGGGATGAGCCATGATCAAGGCTACAGAACGAGGGATTGGATTGCCGGCCCGACGCCGGCCGAAGCCGAAAACGTCGCCAGTTCTGCTCCGGCTGGTGCGGGAAGGAGAGGAAGACGGCGCGCAGGCTGCCACCGGCCGGAAGGCCGAGGTGAAGCCGGAACCGGCGCCAACGCGGGTGCGCTATAGCTATGATTGACCGCATTGGAGGGATGCGCCAGCATGAATGTCCTGGCCTATCCGCTCGCCATGTTCGAGGCGATTCTGCGCCGGTTGATGCGCGAGCCGGCGGGCGTCCTCTTTCTGCCCGTGGGACAGTGTCGCGACAGCGACGTGCAGTTGCTGGGCACCGCAAACCCGCAGGCCACAGGCCTGCTGGCCGTATCCAGATCGGCCGGCAGGCTGGCGCCCTCGCGTGCAGGCGTCGACACGGCGGCCGCCGCACTCGTTGTGGGGACTGAGCATCTGTCCGGCCAGGCGTGGGGCCTGCTGAGGCGAGAGACCGGACAGCCGCAACCGCTTCATCTGCTGAGTCTGCAGGGGCCTGGCATGCATCGAATTGTCCTGCATCCCACGCCCGCGCTGCGCTCGGATCCCCACCCTGGGCCGCGTCATGCCGCAGGCACCGAAAGGTGGTCGCGTACCATCGGCGCGTTGGGCGAGCAAGCATGGCGGCGGCTGACAGACCTCGCGTACGCCGTTGTCGGATGTGGACGAACAGGTGCCGCGGTGGCATCGGGACTCGCGTGCCTCGGGGTTCGCAGTCTGCTCCTGCTCGATCCGGACTCGCTCGAACTCCACAATCTCGGCGAAATGGCGGTTGCCCCGGAATGCACAGGCCGGCCCAAGGCCGAAATTCTGGCGGAACAGCTCCGGGTGCTCTCCCCTCCCACCACTCTGCATGCCCTGACATGTTCCGTCACGCATCGCCTGGCGCTGCGTGCCATCCGAAATACAGATTTCCTCTTCTCCTGCGTGGACCATGATGCGGCTCGGCTCGCCGTCGGCGTACTGGCGGCTCTGTACGTGAAACCGCTGATCGACATCGCGACGGGCATCCACGGGGCCGGACCCGAGCGGCGGATGGGCGCGGACATCCGGCTGGTGTTGCCGGGCGAGCGGTGCCTGCTGTGTCTCGGCGGGCTCACAGACGAACCGGACGCCCGCCGCATTCTCCGATCGCAACGCGAGGAAATACGTTTCTATGCCGCACGCGACTGGTCGGACGAACGCGCAGGAAGCCTGGCCAGCCTGAACCACACAGCGGCCAGCCTGGCGCAGCGCATGGCGGAAGATCTGGTGGCCGAGCGCATTCAGCACAGCACCTGGCTCCATCTGGAATTCGACGCGGCCGGTGTGTTGACGGCCTCCTATCCCGACCGGCTCACGCAGGAAACGCCGCGCGCCGCATGCCCGCACTGTGCGCGGTTTCAGGGGCTCGGCGACGAAGGGTTGCCGCTGGTCCGCTCTTTCTTCTCTGCGGGGCAGGAGGGGCCTCGTCCGGACCCGGAGCCTGCCCACGCAACGTGACCGCCAATAGATGCGGCCCGTCTCGCCCAGGCGCAGCCCGTCTTCGGCCAGGAGTCCGTTGCCCTACCTGGCCCACAGGAACGCAGACAGTGAGATCGGGATGATCCGCGGGTCGGGCACATGCACGTCGTCGTCGAGAGTCACCAGCAACCCGAAAGGCGCGTTGTAGACGGTCTTCTCCAGGAACGCGCGCAGGCCAAGCGTATCCTCCATCGGATCGATCCGTTTCCGGTACTTGACTTCGATCGGAATTCTGCGGGTGCCGATTGTCACGACGAAATCAACTTCCGGTTCCGGGCCCCGGGCTGGAAAATGCGCCAGGTCGAGATTGGGAATGGATGCGAGGAAGTAGCCAAGAACACTCTCCGCCAGGCGCCCGGCCAGATCGCTCAGGTGCGGATTCTTGGCCAGCCCCTCGGGATCGAGCGGAATACTCTCCTGCAACCAGGCGGCCCGAAGCGAATGATCCGAAAGACAGAGTTTGGCGGGCGCCTTCTTCCGCTTCAGCCGCAGTTCGATGGGCTGTATGAGGCGAACCAGCAACGTACCGTCCAGAAAGCGGAGATAGGTGAGCACCCTACTCCAACCGATGTTTGCCGAAAGCGCTTGCTGAATCTCGGGCACGAAGGCCGCCGGACCGGCGACCTGGCCGGCATAGCGACAACACAGGCGGAAGACCTCCTCGAGAAGGCGTTCGTCCCGCTTCTGGCCGCGGGGTCCCATGCGCAGATCGTGTTGGATGGCCCGGCGAATGACCGTTTCGTTCAGATAGTCGGCCAATTCGTGCCACGGGGTTTCGTGTCTTTCCTGCGCAATGGGATAGCCGCCGCGCTCGGAGAAGGCGGCAAAGCTCCTCTGCCGGATGTCCGCATCCTGCTTGCCGCGGCGCACGGCGTCGATCCAGAACTCAGGCGCCGGCAATTGGTCGAGGCCGTTGTCGCCCCACATGGATTCGCGACGAACGCCGAATCGAAGTTCCGCGATCTCGCGCAACAGCAGCGGCCCCATTTCCAGCGTTGTCACGCGGCCGGCCAGGCTGTCGCGCCCGGCTTCGATACGCAGCGACGAACTGCCCGTAATCAGAGCCCGAACGCCGTGGTTGTCAACCAGGTTCTTGATTTGCGGCGCCCATGCGTCCAGGTTCTGCACCTCGTCGAACAGGATGAACGCGGGCCGATTCTCGTTGGCCGCGCGGTTAAAGGATTCGCCCAAGACGGTCGCTTCGAACCAGCGCGAGATCGCCAGGACAGGTTCCTGAATCCCGCGCAGAGTCGGCAGTTCGTCGAACGGCACGTAGAGGATGCGTGTACCGGCTACGCGCTCGGCGAGCAACGCTTGAATGGCTTGCGTCAGCAGAACGGTCTTGCCCACGCGCCGGGGCCCGCGCAGCACCGTTGCGGGCGTCATGCCCTGCTTCAACATCCGCAGCATCCGCGGAAAGGGCCACCGCCGAAAGACCGGCGGACGCCGCGCCTCCGCCCCGGTCCACCAAGGATTGAACGACTGAATGTTCTGCGCCAGTTCGAGCGGCAGCGGCCCGAACAGCGGGTTCTTCTCAAGCGGATGCGTCTGAGGTGTCATCGACGTGCCTCCGTCTTCCGCCCCGCCCATCCGTGCGGCTGCAACCGGGCAAGGCGACAGTCGTGCGCCTGGGCGAGACACGGCAAGAACCGACCCTTTGGGACCGGATCCGCGCCCTTACCCGGGGCGCTGCCATCGAGGAACATACCAGCACCATTGCGAGATGGCAATGGGATCACGCATGCGAGTGTCGCGCCGCGCCGGAAAGCACCACCTGTTGTCGAGAGACTCCTCGTCAACGCGTTCGCGTCGTGTCGACCGCGCGCGCCGCCCCCTCCCGCCACTTGTCCACGATCTCAAGAATATCGTCCCCGTACTTGGCCACTTTGGACGGGCCGATGCCGTGGATGCGTTCGAGGTCGGCCAGGGTTTCCGGGCAGAGGACCGCGACGGCCTTGAGTGTCTTGTCGTGCATGACCATGAACGGCTTGATCCGGCGCTTCTTCGCCACGCCCATGCGCCAGGCGCGCAGATTCTCGAACAACGCGGGCGGGTAGAGCCCCGCGGCATCCGGAACGTGGGCGGCCGGCTCCGGCTTCGGAGCCCCGGCCGCCTTGGGTTTCGCCGGGGGCGCGTCCGGCCAGGCGACGGCGGGCCGTTCCTTCCGCCACATCACCTGGCGTCCGCGCTCCGTGAGTTCGGCCAGGGGATAGTCGCCCTGCACGATCCGGATGGCGCCGTCGTTGGTGAGTTCGTCGAGCAGCTTGCGCACATACGCCTGGCCGTACGGCTTGAGCAGCCCGTGCGTGGGCAGCTTGTCCAGCCCGCGCTCGAGCACGGGCTTGGCGCGTGAGCCGATGAGCACCTGCGCGATCCGCCCGATCCCGAACCGGCCGTTCATGCGGGCGACGCAACTGAGCGTCTTCTGAATGGCGACCCACTCCTCCTCCGTCGGTTCGCGCAGGGTGGCGCGGCGCTCGGCGCGCCCGCACTGGTCGCAGGCGTTGCAGGGCGGCTCGAAATCGTGCTCGCCGAAGTAGTTCAGAATGTAGGTATGCCGGCAGCGGGTGGTGTTCGCGTAGCTGATGATGTCCTTCAGCTTGCGCAGGTCCTGCCGGCGCTTCTCGGCCAGCGCGGCGAACTGCTCCTGCAGCATGGCCAGATCGGCGCCTTCGACAATCGAGGTGGCGTAAAGGCTCTGGCCGGGCGCCATCTCGCGCCGGATCAGCCCGGCCCGTTCGAGCATGGCCAGGATCGTGCGCACCGCCATCTCGTTGCGCACGCCGGGCACCGCCGCGGTCCAGTCGGAAATGGAGCGCGTCACCGGTCCGTGCAGGCATTCGGCGCGAACGACGCTCCAGGTCGCTTCGATTTCCGCGCGGCTCGGATTCGCGCCTTCCAGAAAGAACTCCTGGGTCCGCACGTCGGCGTAGTTGTACAGCAGCTCGCAGGCCGCTTCCTGCCCGTCCCGGCCCGCGCGGCCGATCTCCTGGTAATAGGCCTCGATACTGCCGGGGATGTCCCAGTGGATCACAAAGCGCAGATCCGCGCGGTCCACGCCCATCCCGAAGGCGTTGGTGGCCGCCACCACGGGCACCTGCCGGTCCATGAACCGGTCCTGGACCTGCTTGCGGTCGTCGTCGGACAGCCCGCCGTGGTAACAGCAGCAGGACTGGCCGGCCTTTCTCAGAAGCGCATACACACGTTCGGTCTGCTTGCGCGTGCTGCAGTAGATGATGCCGGTACGGTATCCGCCCAGGACGGCCTTGACCCGGCTCAACTTGTCGGCATGACTCGACGCGCGCGTCACCGCGAGCAGCAGGTTCGGCCTGTGAAACCCGTGCACGAGCACCGCCGGCTCCCCGCGGCCGCCCTCGCCCATCCCGAGCTGGCGAATGATGTCGCTGCGTACCGTCGGCGTGGCGGTGGCCGTGAGCGCCATGATCGGGACATGCTTCAGCCCGTCCACCACCTGCCGCAGGCGCAGGTAGTCGGGCCGGAAATCGTGTCCCCACTGGCTGATGCAGTGCGCTTCGTCCACGGCGAAGAGGGCGAGCGTCACGCTGTTGAACGCGTCAAGGAAACGCCGGTTGCGGAACCGTTCCGGCGCCACGTAGACGAGCCGGTACCGACCCGCGCGCATCGCGTTCACGCGTTCGCTCATTTCGGCGGGCGCGAGCGAGGAGTTGATGAACGTCGCCGGGATGCCGCGCGCGGTCAGCCCGTCGACCTGGTCCTTCATCAGGGCGATCAGGGGCGAGATGACGATGGTGAGCCCGCCCCGGATCAGCGACGGAAGCTGATAGCAGAGCGACTTCCCCGCGCCGGTCGGCATGATCAGCATGATGTCATCGCCGGCAAGCGTGTGCGCGATCGCTTCCGCCTGGCCTTCCATAAAGGCGGAGAACCCGAAATGTTGTCGGAGGGCTTCGCGCAATTCGGGTTCCGGCACGGCAGGCATCAGCGTTGCTCCAAAGCTCTTGCGTCTCGTCCGGGCGGCAGTCGGCCGCGAAACAGAATCGCGGGATGACGGGGCGGGTGTCAAGGATGAAGCGGGCGGATGCGGGGGCGGTGGGTCGGGCAGAGGAAGATTTGCCCGCGAAATGGCGCGAAAGGAGCGCGAAAAGCAGAGCGCGACGTTGGTGAGACTGCAGCAACTTTGAACTGTTTGCGCCGATGTTGCCCTCGCATCGACGACTCACTCTTACGGCGCAAACAACTCGAAGTTGCTGCGCCCGCCTTTCATTGGCGTTCTGGAGGCGATCGTCGCGGGAATCGAGGATGGCCACGAGGCCGACTACGCCCTATTCCGTCTCTTGGCTTCGCCTCGTGGCAATCCTTTCGATTCCCTCGACAACCATGCGCACGCCAAGCGACCCGCGTAGCGACCGGAAGCCTTTTCCGCTCTCCTTTTCGCGCCGCTTTCGCGTCCTTTCGCGGGCAGAAGAGGGCTTCAGAACGATCCCCTTCAAGCCAAGCATCCAACGGCGGTTCTTGCGGAACGGCGTGTTTATCCGTTAGGATGCCGCGCGATGGCTGGGACGCGCACGCCGGCAAGAGAGCGCGTGAGGATCCGCGGCGAGAGCTGTCTGTATGAGTAAGAGGCGGATAGAGCGGGGCCCTATGAGCGATTCGGCGCAGCATCCGAATGGGGACAAGGGCCCGGCAGATGCGGCGCAACCGGCCGAACAGGCGCTGATCGAAGCCTGCCGGGCCGGCGAGGAAGCGGCGTTCGCGATGATCTACAGGCAGTATGCGCAAGGGCTGTACGGCACGATCCTGCGGCTGCTCGGCGACGCGCACGAGGCGGAAGACGCCGTCCAGGAAACGTTCATGAGGGCGTTCCGTCATCTGCACGGCTTTCGCGGCGAGGCCTCGCTGAAGACGTGGCTGTACAGGATTGCGGTCAATCATTGCCGGAACGTGCGCGACCGCTGGCAGAGGAAGCATGTGTCGCCCGTCGACGAGTTCCCCCAGGTCGCGAACGGGACGACACGGCCCGATACCGCCCTGCAGCGCCAGGAGCTGCGCCGCCGCATTCAGGCGGCGCTCGCGGCGCTGCCGGCCCCGCAGCGCGAGGCGCTCAGCCTCTGCGTGCAGGGCGGCCTGTCCTATGAAGAATGCGCCGCCGCCATGGACATCTCGGCCGACTCGGTACGCGGCCTCGTGCATCGGGCGCGGCAGGGCTTCAGGAAAGCTTACGGAGAATGAACGAACCGACAGACAACACGAACGACCGGTCCGCGGAAGACGTCTTCGCCAAGGACCCGGCGCCGTTCGACGCGGCGGCGCATTGGCCCGCCTTGCGCGGCCGGTTGGCGGCCGAGGGGCTGCTGCGCTCCGCCGCGGGGGCGGAACGGGACACACCGGCGATCGCGCCTTCACGCACGGCACGCGCGGGCCGCGGTCGCGGCAGGCTGCCGCCGCCGCGCGGGCGCGCGCGGTCGTGGTGGATCACCGCCGTTGCGGCCGCCATCCTCGTGATGCTCGGCACGCTGCTGACGACGCAGTGGGAGAAGCTCGCGCCGGTCGCCGGCGCGCCCGCGGGGGTGGCCACACTCGAACGGGTCGAGGGGCAGGCTCTGATCCTCGGAGCCGGCGGCGAGCGACCGGCACGGCAGGGAGACAGGTTGCCGGCCGGAGACAAGGTCCTCACACGCGGACCGGCCAGCCGCGCCGGCGTGCGGGTCGGCGTGCGTACGCGGCTCGAGTTGGCCGGGGACACACGGCTTGGCGTCGGCCCAGCGGACAGGGCGGCCGTCGCGCCGGGCACGGAATACGCGTTTCTGGAGCAAGGCGCGCTGAGCGCCGATGTGCTGAACCGTGCCGGGGCCACCAGTATTCTACGCACGCCGCACGCGGAGATCGCGGTGCGCGGCACGCGGTTCACCGTGGCGGTGCAGACGGAGGCGACCCGCATCGAGATGCAGGAGGGGCAGGTTGAGGTGCGGAACCTGAGCAACAACGAGACCGTCGTTCTGCACGAAGGCTACTACGCGCTGATCGGCGCGCGTACGGTCGTGGCGGCAAAGCCTGCGTTCGGCAAGCGCCCCCAACTCGTGCTGCGCCGCGGGAGGCCGGGCTTGCAGATGCTCTACACGTTCGAAGAGGGGAGCGGGCCGCTCATTCTGGACCGGGCCGGAACGGACGAGCCCCTGAACCTGCGCATCGAGGACCTGGGCCCTGTCTCGTGGCTGGCCGGCGGCGGGCTGCACATACGCCGGGCGGCTTTCATCGTCTCCGAAGAGCCGGCCGCCAGGTTCGCCAAGGCCTGTGCCGCCAGCAACGAGCTGACGATCGAAGCCTGGATCAAGCCCACGGTAGTCAATCAGCCCGCGCTCCCGCCGGAACCGGCCCGGATCGTGACCTTGTCGGAGGATTTGCAGACGCGCAACTTCACGTTCGGCGCTCAGTTCCGGGATCCGGCCTGGCCCAACTATATCGTCCGGCTCCGTCATTCACGGCACGAGCGCGGCTATCCGGCCGGGGTCACCGGGCGCAACAGCATCAGCACGGAGCTGGCACACGTGGTCTACACCAAGAACGCCGCCGGGCAAATGGAATTCTACGTGAACGGCCGGCCGAACCGGGGCGGCGTTCTGCACGGCACCGAGGGCTATCCCTTCACCGAACGGTGGTTGCCCGTGCCCGGCGACTTTGCCAACTGGGAATCGCGTTTCCATTTGGTTCTGGCCAACGAGTTCACCAGGGACCGCCCGTGGTTCGGCGAGCTGCATCGGGTGGCGCTCTACAGCCGCGCACTCACGGCCGAGGAGGTGCAGCGCAACTACCGCGCCGGCGCGCATCCGCGCGAGGCGAACGAAACGGCGCGGAGGTAGGGCGGGAAATCCTGAGCCCGCTCAAGAAAACCCGGCTCGTGAGAAACCTCACAGTGACTCGTTGACCGCATTGACAGGATTGACCGTGTTGTCCGTGGCGTCAATGCAGTCAATATCGGCATTTCTCCTGTAGCGGCTTGGTTCCTCTGCAATCTCAGGAAACGAGGATCAGGCGCAAAACCCGCCCTTGAGGGATTGCTGCCCCTCGGAACACCCAACATATAGCGGCAACCAGTCCCCGGTGTGTTTTGCGGATTTTCCAGGAAATCCCGCGTGAGGATCCGGGCTGAGCGCTGTCTGTACCAGGTAGAGAGCCCGTAAAACGGAACCTCTATCCGAGCGGATCGCGAATTAAGTCAAGGCCACGGAGGAATCAGAATGAGAGGGAAGGCTTCACGTCTCACGTCCTTGTTTGTCTCCATCATCGCATCGCTGCTTTGCGTATTTGGCGGCGTCTTACGCGTGTTCGGCGGCAACGCGAACATGCCCGAACTCTACATCACGATGAGTTCCGGCGACTGGAACACGCTGAAGACGGCGCCGACGGACCCGAAGATCAAGAAAGCGTGCACGGTCAAGATGAAGTATCCGGGCGAGTCGAGTTACCGGTTCAATGTCGGCTGCCAGATCCGGAATCACGGGGCGGGTGCGGTGGACGGGTGCGAGAAGAAGTCGTTCCGGCTGAAATTCGACAGCGTGTACGGCCCGACCCGTCTGAACTATCCCCTCTTCGAGCGCGCGCCGCTGCACAGCGGCGCGGCGGCCACGAGCGGGTTCGACAGTCTGATCCTGCGCGGCGGCGGCAACGACAGCCTGCAACGCGATTTCGGGCCGCTCATCTACCACACGTTCATCAAGGACGAGTGGATACGCGCGGCGCAGATCGCCAGCTCCGGGATGGGCTCGCACGGCACGTTTGTGCAGCTCTACATGAACGGCGGCTACTACGGCCTGTTCAACGTCTGCGAACGGCCGGACAG
Organism: Kiritimatiellia bacterium; assembly: GCA_016929905.1. Lineage (GTDB taxonomy): Bacteria > Verrucomicrobiota > Kiritimatiellia > JAFGHX01 > JAFGHX01 > JAFGHX01. Next base: position 8,219 of record JAFGHX010000412.1, on the reverse strand, counting down.
AACGTTTGCCTCTCAGTACCTTGGCGGCGCCAAGGACGACTGGACATCGAATCGGGCCGCCGCCGGCAGCCAGACGCGCTGGAACACGATGATGAGCCTGGCCAAGACCGGCAAGTTCGAGCAGGTAAAGCCCTATCTCGACATCGAGAACTTCGTCGACTACGTCATCATCGGCATGTACTTCGGGCATTGGGACTGGAGTTTCGCCAACTCCTGGAACGTCATGCAGAAGAACGGGAAAGCGTACTGGTTCCACCACGATTCCGAAATGTCGTTCAACGGCGGGAACAACAACCTGGGCAGCCCGCCCCGCTACTACTGGCCGCCGGGCGCGCAGGTGGAATGGAGCCAGCTCACCCGCGAGAGAAGCGACGAGTACTTCCGGCTGATGTGGCTGGGCCTCATCCAGGACAGCGGGTTCAAAGCCGTGGTGAACACGCGCGCGCACGCGCTGCTCGAGGGGACAGGCGCATTGACCGACAGCAAGGTCCAAGCGCGTTGGGACGCCATCTACAACTTCGTAAAGAACGATGTCCAGAAAGACCTGACCCAGTGGAATTCGTATTATACGCTGAGCCAATGGCAGAGCGATTGCTCGAAGATCCGCGGACACGTTGCCGGTGTTGCCAGCCGCCTCCTCACCAAAATGAAGAACAAGGGCTGGGTCCAGGACACGGTGACCGTTCCCGCCGCGCCCAGCAGCCTGGCGGCCTCGGCCACATCCTCCACTCAAATCACGCTGACCTGGCAGGACAACAGCTCGAACGAAGACGCTTTCAAGGTCGAACGGCGTCCGTCCGGCGGAACCTGGAGCCAGGTGAGGCAAACCAGCGCCAACGTGACGACGTATACAGACGGCGGATTGCAGGCGGGCACAACCTACGAGTACCGCGTCAGAGCGAGCAACTCGGCGGGCAACTCAGCCTACTCGAGCGTCGCCAGCGCGACGACGCCGGTCAACACACCCGCCGCGCCCACCAGCCTGGCCGCGTCAGCCACGTCCTCAACGATGATCACGCTGACCTGGGTCGACAACAGCGGCAACGAGACGGGCTTCAAGATCGATCGCCGGACCTCCGGAACGAGCACGTGGGACCGAATCGCGGAGCCTGCGGCGAACACGACCGCGTACAGCGATTCCGGCTTAGTCGCCGACACGACGTACTACTACATGGTGAAGGCATACAACGCGGCGGGCAATTCGGTCTACTCCAATGTGGCCGGGGCCACGACTGAGGCCGGCCTGCCTGCTGCGCCAAGCGTTCTGGCGGCCGCGGCCATCTCGTCGACCGAGATCAAGCTGACGTGGACGGACAATTCGTCCAACGAGGATCAATTCAAGATCCGGCGCGGCACGGTGTTGGGCAGTCTGACGCACGAGATCTTCCTCGGCCCCGACGTCACCACCTACACCGACGCCGGGCTGAAGCCGAACACGACCTATTACTACAAGATGCGCGCGGAGAATGCGGCGGGCAGCTCGGCCTACACACCGGTCGTTGGCGCCGCCACGCCGCCGGACACCGGCCCCCAGGTTGCCGTGCCCAAGGGGGCCACCTGGAAATACCACAAGGGTACGGCTGAAGCGTCCGACCCGGTCACGGCATGGCGCGACGCCGGGTTCGACGATGCCGGCTGGCTGATCGGCACGGCTCCGTTCGGCTACGGGCCGGGCACCTACGCGACCACGCTGACCGACATGCAGAACACGTACAGCTCCGTGTCGTTGCGCAAGACCTTCCAACTCGACGATCCGGCCCAGGTAAGGGCGCTGACGTTGGACGTCGACTACGACGATGCGTTCATCGCGTGGATCAACGGTGACGAAGTCGCGCGCGTGGGGTTGGATGGCGCGCCGGGTACGTTCGTGGCCTGCGACGCCCAGCCCTCCGGCTACGTGGGCGCCACCCCCGAAAGTCACTCCCTCGCGCTGCAGGGCGGCGCGCTGCCCGTGCTCGGCACGGAGAACGTGCTCGCCGTACAGGTGTTCAACAGCGGTCCGCGCAGCAGCGATCTGATCATTGACGCTGAGTTGTCGGTAAGCACCTACTCCCTGTCGGCCACGGAAGACTCCGATCAGGACGGCGCACCGGACGATTGGGAATCCGCCGTGTTCGGAAACACCGCACCGCCCGCCGACGGCGATGCCGACGGCGACGGCACCTCCAATCTGGACGAATACGTCCTGGGTACGGATCCGACCGACGAGACGGCGTGGTTCGGCGTCGAGATTGCACTCGCCGCCGGAACCGTTATGGTGCGCTTCGACACGATTGCCGCCGCCGGCCCCGGCTGCGACGGGTTGTCCCGCCACTACTGTCTCGAGCAGCAGACGCCGAGCATGGGCGCCACATGGGCAGCCCTGCCGGGCTATGAGGATATCGTAGGGACCGGACAGACGGTCACGTACAGCCCACCGGCCCAACCGGAAGAGCCCGTCCTGCATCGTGTACGCGTATGGCTCGAATAGCGCCGGCCAGAGGGCGGCGTTACGGCGCGCTCTGACGCCGGCACGAAATCGCGGTGCGGGCGGAGGCGCCGCGATCTCCGCCCCCACCCGCATTGGCGGTTGCGCCACGCTTGACATGCCCCCGGTTTTGTAGGTTAATGGCACGGGGGGGGCTGAGGGGTGAGGGCGGAACCTGTTCTGTACGACTGCCACATGCATACGCCCATGTGCGGGCATGCGATTGGCGAGCCGGACGAGTATGCGGCCGTGGCGGAAGCGCGCGGCCTGAAGGGCATTGTCATCACCTGCCATTATCCCCTGCCCAGCGACTGGCGGCGCCCGCGCATGACGGAGGAACAGCTCCCCGAATACATCGCGCTCGTCGGGCGCACGAGAGAGAAATGGCGGGGCCGGCTCGACGTGCGGCTGGGCCTGGAATGCGAATACGCGCCCGTGCTCGAATCCTGGCTGGAACGCCAGCTCGCGCGGATTGAGCCGGACTATCTCCTCGCGTCCATCCACCCGATCCAGCGCTATCAGGAGCTGTACTGGACCGACGATCCGTGCGCCGCGCACCGGGTCTACTACGAACATCTCGGCGCAGCGGCGGAGACCGGGCATTTCGACGCTATCGCGCACTTCGATTTCATCAAGTTCATGGTCCGCGCGGAATGGGATCCCGGCCACTTCCGGCACGACATTCAGCGCGCCCTGGATCGGATCGCCGCCGCCGGGCTGACCGTGGAACTGAACACCGCCGGGCTCCGGAACCGCCTGAAGGAGACGTATCCCTCCTTCTGGATCCTGAAGGAGATGAAGAAGCGCGAGATCCCCGTCGCCCTGGCGTCCGACGCGCATCAGCCCGAACATGTGGCCTGGGCGTTCGAAAAGGCGTTGGACACCCTCGCGAAGGCCGGCTACACGCACGTCAGCTTCTTCCTCGAACGCCGGCGTCAGGAAATCGCGATCGAGCAGGCGCGCGCCAGCCTGACGTAGAAGCGGCCGGGTCTGTGTCCGCCGAAGCGTCCACGCGAAGGCGGCACGCCGCTTCCCCGGGCCGAAGGCCCGGTTCCCGTCCCCCGCCGGCACGATGTGCCGGCGGGGAAGAAGCGGCGAGACGCCGCATCTACATTCCCTCGCAACCCGGCACAAGCGGCACGCAATCCGAACCATTGCCGGACGTCGCCATTTCGGGCACAATCCCGCCCGAAGGAGTAATGCCAATCCGGCTGCTTGCATCCTTCCATGCTTCCACGCTTCCATTGGAGGGCCAGAACGTGAAAAAACAGCCCCTGATCCTCGCCTGCGACATCGGCACGAGCGGCGTGAAAACCTCGCTGTTTGCGCTCGACGGCAGAAGCGCCGGCTCCGCGAGCTATGGGTACGGAACCCGCTTCCCGCTGCCGAACCGCGCCGAACAGAAGCCCGAGGACTGGTGGCGCGGGGTATGCGTGACCACACGCCGGCTGATCTCGCGGTTGCCGCAAGCCCGTGAACGCGTCGCCGGCATCGGCCTCAGCGGGCACATGCTCGGTTGCCTGCCGGTAGACGCGCGCGGCAAGCCGCTGCGCGACACGCTGATCCACTCCGACAGCCGCGCGGTCCGCGAATGCGCGCGCCTGCGCGAGGCGCTGGGCGGCAAGACGATCTACCGCATCACGGGCAACGTGCTGGACCCGAAATCGTCGCTCTGCAAGATGATGTGGGTCCGGCGCCACGAGCGGACGCTCTACAACCGGACGGCGCGGTTCCTGCAGGCCAAGGACTACGTCAACTTCAAGCTCACGGGCAACCTGGACACGACCGACTACTCGGACGCCTCGCACGCGCAGACGTTGGACATCCGGCGGCGGCGCTATGCCGCCGCTTTGTGCGACGCAGCGGGAATCGACCCCGCGAAGCTGCCGGCGCTCCATGCCGCGAGCGACATTATCGGGCACCTTTCCCGGGCCGCCGCGCGAGCCCTGAACCTGCCGAGCGGGATACCGGTGGTGGCGGGCGGCGGCGACGGCGCCTGCGCCACCGCGGGGTCCGGTTCCGTGCGGGCGGGGGACAGCTACGTGTGCATGGGGTCGACATCGTGGGTCGCATCGCTGCACGCGGCGCCGTTCATCGACGCGCGGATCCGCGTGTTCAACATCGTCGGTCTTGACCCGGCCACCTGCGGCGTGTTCGGAACCGTGCAGTCGGCGGGCAGCTCTTTCGACTGGGTCATGCGCCTGCTCGGGGTCCGCGATTTCAAGCAGGCGGAGCGCATGATCCGCAAGTGTCCGCCGGGCAGCGGCGGTCTGATCTTTCTGCCCTACCTGATGGGGGAGCGCTCGCCGATCTGGGACCCGACCGCGAAAGGCGTCTTCTTCGGGCTGACGCACGCGCACGCGCGCGGCGAGCTGCTCCGCGCGGTGGTGGAGGGCGTCTCGTTCGCCTTGCGCAGCATCGCCGATATCCTCGAGGAGGCGCACGGCGTCGGGACGATCCGGTTGATCGGAGGCGGCGCGCGGCTCGCCGCGTGGCGCCACATCCTGTGCAACGTGCTGAACCGCAAGCTCGTGCTGCCCCGAACTCCGCTCGAAGACGCCACCTCGCTCGGCGCTGCCATCGCCGCCGGCGTCGGCGTCGGCCTGTTCCCGAGCTTCCGGGCCGCGGCGGCTATCATCCGGCCACGCAGCGAAATGAGGCCGGACCGTACGCACCGGCAGTATGCGAAGCCGTTCGAGGTCTACCAGTCGCTCTACCCACGGCTGAAGGATGCGTTCGCCGCGCATGCCAAGGCAGCAGGCATCTGAACCTGAACCTTTCAGGGGCGTGGCCCGCGCACGCTGGCGTTCACGACGGAATTTCCACCTTGATTAATCCGGCACACCCCCATCCAGTTTCAAATTTCCAGTTTCGAGTTTCAGGCGCCGGAGGCGCCACTATACAGCCTCTTCCCGCTTGGAAGCCCACCCCTCAGCCAAGCCGGCTCGCCGGCACGGCGAGCCCTGCATTCCGGCAATCGTTCAAAAAAAAGCATATTCCTGTCAGGTTCTTCCCTCCCCGCGGCAAGCTAGTGTAAAGGCGCAAAGCGGGCCGAAAAGACGGCTTTACGGCCATGGGCCGGAACCCAGTCCGCAAGTGCGCGGGGTAACTCAACAAAATAGACCGAGGGAGGACACAGCATGTCACGTTCACTTGCCAACCGACTCTTCGTGGTTCTCGGCCTGATACTGGTGCCGGCATTGCCACTCGAGGCCGCCCAGGTCGCCATGCCCACGTTCAGCGTGCCGCACGGGTTCTACGATTCGCCCATCACCGTCACACTCCGCACGGCGACCTCCGGCGCGCGGATCCGATACACGACCGACGGCAGCAAACCCACGGCTTCGACCGGAACCGACCTGGCCAGCGGCGGCAGCGTGACGATCAACCGCACCACGCCCCTGCGCGCCATCGGCTATCTCAGCGGCTGGACGGCCTCGGTGCCCTTCACCCAGACCTACCTTTTTCCGGCCGACATCCTGACCCAGACGCGTCCAGCCGGCTACCCGACGATGTGGACCAGCCCAGGCTGGCCCAAGACGGCCGACTACGACATGGACCCGACCATTGTCAACCATGCCAGCTACAAAGACCACATCAAGGCCGATCTCAAGGCCATCCCCTCCGTCTCGATCGTCATGCCCAAAGTGGCCTTGTTCGGCGTCAGCGGCGGGGATGACGGCCTTTACATGTCCGGCCAGGCCGACGGCGGATACAAGCCGGAGTTCGAATGCTCGGCGGAGCTCATCTATCCGGGCCGGAGCGGGTTCCAGATCAACTGCGGGATCAAGACCCATACGGGCTCGCCGCACAAACGCTCGCTGCGGCTGCTGTTCAAGAGCAACTACGGCAGTGCCCAGACCCTGAACTATCCGTTCTACCAGGATGCGCCCCTGAATGCGGGCACGGCGGCCGGCACGTTCGGCAAGATCTTCCTGCGGCACGGCAACAACGAGTGCTGGAGTTCGGATTGGCTCTCGACCGACGCGATGCGCAAGGTCACCTTCCTGCGCGACGGCTGGATGCGCCACGCCATGATCGCCATGACGGGCAAAGGCGGCCGCAACATGCTGGTGCACCTGTACCTGAACGGTCTGTACTGGGGCCTCTACGACGCCGACGAGCGGCCGGATGCCCGGTTCGCCGCGGATTACCTGGGCGGCAACAAGGCTGACTGGTACGCCATCAACATGGGCGGCACCATCACCGGGAATGCCAGCCGCTACAACTACCTGCACAACACGCTGGTCCCTGCCGGCGGCTTCGCCAACAGTTCCACGTACAACACGGTGAAGCAATACGTGGACGTCCAGCATTTCTGCGACTACATGATGGTGCACTGGTACGCTGGCGTCACGGACTGGCCGTTGAACAACTGGTACGCCGTCAACCGCAACAATCCGGCCGGCCCCCTGCTCTACATGGTGTGGGATCAGGACTGCGCCTGGAATACCGACCATGGCGGCGCCTGGATCCAGACCTGGATCTACACGCCCAGCGCCGACTGGCGGGGCAAGTCCAAGGAAGGCGCGCTGTGGCGCGCGCTCGACGACAACCGCGATTTCATGACGCTGTTCGCCGACCGCGTCTACCAGCACTGCTTCAACAGCGGCGCCCTGACCGAGGCGAACAGCAAGGCGCGCTGGGATGCGCTGGTCGCGTATGCCGATCCAGCGATCGTCTGCGAATCCGCGCGCTGGGGCGACCTGAAGCGCCACTACGGCGGGGATCCGTCGGCACCGACCTTCACGCGCGACGGCCACTGGCGGCCCGCGTGCGCGGCCGTGCGCAACATGATGACCGGCAACGTCGGCCGGTTCATCAACGTGCTGCGGAACAACAGCCCGAGCCTCTACCCAAGCGTCGATCCGCCCTCCTACAGCCAGTACGGCGGCACCGTGGCGGCCGGCTGCAAGCTCACCCTGAGCAGCCCCACGACCACGATCTACTACACGACCGACGGGTCCGACCCGCGGCTTTCGGGCGGCGGGATCGCCTCGAGCGCCACGGCCTACTCCGGACCGATCACACTCGCCGCGGCCACGCGCGTCAAGTCGCGCATCTACAAGAGCACCTCGACCTGGAGCGCATTGGCCGATGCCTCCTTCACCGTTACGGGCAGCCTGCCGCCCGTCGCCATCCAGGCCTCCGCCTCCTCGGTGACGGTGCCCGAGGGCGGGACGGCGACCTTCCAGCTGCGGCTTGCCGCGCAGCCGGCCTCAAGCGTGACCGTGACCACCGCGCGCAGCGCGGGCGACTCCAGCATCTCGGTCTCCGGCGGCGGGACGCTGAGCTTCACAACCTCGAACTGGAACACGTACCAGACGGTGACACTGGCGGCGGCGGAAGACAACGGGGACAACGCGAACGGCACGGCCACGATCACCTGCTCGGGCAGCGGCCTGACCGCCGCCTCGGTCACGGCGACGGAAGCGGATGACGACTACACGCTGACGATCAGCGCCAGCAACGGCACGGTGTCGAAGAATCCGAGCAGCACGTACTACGACAACGGCACATCGGTCCAGTTGACCGCCACGCCGAACGCAGGTTACACGTTCACGGGCTGGAGCGGGGCGCTCTCCGGCACGGCCAACCCGGCCAGCCTGACCATGAACGCGAACAAGTCGGTGACCGCGAACTTCGCGGCGGCGGCGCAGCCGCGGATCGCCGTGAGCACGACGAGCATCGCGGTCAGCTTCGTGCAGGGCCAAAACGCGGCCAGTGCGACGTTCCAGGTGTGGAACGGGGG
>JAFGHX010000411.1 GCA_016929905.1 Kiritimatiellia bacterium | reverse complement strand
CTCTTTTTTTGCGCCTTTTGTGCCTTTTTGTGGCTATTCTGGGGCGTGCTTTCCAAAGCTCGTCGGTTTGAGGCGAAGCTTCGCTAGGTCTGTAGCCACTCCCCTTCGAATCCCGAAAAACACGCCAAAACGGTTCCGTTCCCCGCGGGCAAACAGTAGGCCAGGCGTCCCGCCTGGCCCTGGCCGGCCGGGCCGGCCGGCCTACCTCCGCCCCTTCCCCCTCTCGCACGCCCGTCTTCATCTTCAGTCCCACACTTGCGCCGCGCGCGGGGCTTGACACGCGCCCCCTCGTGTGTATAAACTTTACTAAATTGTTTAGCCGTTGTTTGGGAGGGCAGGCGCCATGGCCGAGATGACCGGAATCGAACGCATCCACAACACCCTGAAACGCAAACCGATCGACCGCATCGGCGTGCACGAGAGCTTCTGGGGCGACACGCGGCGCGTGTGGCAGCAGGGCGGGCACATCGGCGAGCACGAGGATCTCGCGGACCATTTCGGGCTCGATATCTCCACGAGCTGGTGTTTCAACATGACCGCGCTGCTCGATTTCGAGAAAGAGGTGCTCGAGGAGACCGACGAGACCATTCTGACCCGCGACGGGAACCTGGCCGTCCTGCGCCACCACAAGCTGCACGCCTCCCCGCCGGAGAACGTGGACTACGCGGTGAAGGACCGCAAGACGTGGGAAGACCTGCTCAAGCCGCACCTCACGCCCTCACGCGCGCGGATCAACTTCGAGCAATACCGCAACGCCAAGGCCAGAGCCGCCGTGCGCAACCGGTTCTTCTGCTGGGCCGGCGCCGGCATCTTCGAGCGGATCCACCCCGTCTGCGGGCACGAGAACATGCTCATCGGCATGGCACTCGACCCCGAGTGGGTCAAAGACATGGGCCACACATTCGCCGAATTGTACATCGCGCTCATGGAAATCCTTTTCGCCGAGGAAGGCAAGCCCGACGCCGTCTGGTTCTATGACGACATGGGGTACAAGCAGCACCCCTTCATGTCGCCGCAGATGTACAAGGAACTCATCCAGCCCTACCACACCCGGACCGTCGAGTGGGCTCACGCGCAGGGGCTGCCCGTCCTGCTGCACTGCTGCGGATTCGTCGAGCCGCTCCTGCCCGGCATCGTCGAGGCCGGGTTCGACTGCCTGCAGGCCATCGAGATCAAGGCCGGAATGGATCTGCTCAGAATCAAGAAGAACTTCGGCGACCGGCTCGTGCTCTTCGGCGGCATGGACGCGCGCTATATTGCGAACAACGACCGGGCCGGCATTCGCAGGGAACTGGCCGAAAAAATCCCTTTCGTCAAGCAGGACTACGGGTATATCCTCCAGTCGGACCACTCGATCCCTTCCACCACGCAGTACGAAACCTACAAATTCTTCGTGGAGGAAGGGCTGAGACTGGGAACGTACTGAGTACGGCCCTGGTGGAAGAGAGGAAGACTGGAAGAGTGGAAGGTTGGAAGACTGGAAGGTTGGAAGACTGGAAGGTTGGGGGCCTGGAATCCCGTCTTACATCTTTCCAATCTTCCAATCCTCCAGTCCTCCAATCTTCCATCCCCGGAGCCCACGGGCATGCCGAAGAACAAGATCACCCTGGCCGACGTCGCCAAGCGCGCGGGCGTCTCGAAGACGGCCGTCTCGTTCGTCCTCAACGGGCGCGACAAGGGGCTGTCCGACACGACCAAGAAGCGCGTGCTCGACGCGGCCGCGCGGCTCGGCTACCTCAAACGCGCGTCGGTCGTCACGCGGCGCGACTGGATCCGGGTCGCCGATCTGGTCAGTCCGCAGGGGCCGGTGATGATGACAACCTTCTTCGCCGGCGTCCGGCAGCACCTGCAACAGAAAGCCCATCTGCACCGGCTGCAGGTGTTCTCCATGCTGTTCGACCCCGCGGCACGGCCCGGCGCACGCAACGGGCTGTCCCTGCCCGAACTGACCGGAGCGGGCGCGGACGTGTTTGTCACGCACAACGCCGAGTGGGCCACGCTCCTCGAGCGAAACGGCCTGCCCGTTATCCTTTTTCAGGGCGGCCCGGTCCCGAACGTGCTGTGCCTGCACTGCGACGACCTGGATGCCGGCCGCCAGGCCGCGCTGCACGCGCTGGAAATGGGGCACCGTTCCGCCGGCACCATCTGCCCGCCTTGGACCGGCCGCTCCGTCGAGGGCCGGGTCGGCGGGTTCGTCGCCACCTTCACCCGGCGCGGCGGCAAGTGCCCGGCCCGCTACCGCTGGACCATCGAAACGGATCACGACGCCATCGTCCGCGATATCGCCACTCGCGCGCGAAACCGGAAACTGCCGACCCTGTTCTACTGCTATGCCGACAACTTCATGCTCGCCGCCATGCGCGGGTTCCAGCGCGCGGGCCTCGCCGTCCCGCGCGACGTCAGCCTGATCGGGACCGACGACCTGTACTGGGGCCGCTACCTCACGCCCGCCCTGACCACCGTGCACCTGTGCGAAGAACTGTTCGCCGAGAAACTCGTCGACGCCATCCGCCACGTCGTCAACGGCGGCCAGCCCTACCGGCTCGCCGTGCCCGTCAAGCTCGCCAAACGCGAAACCGTCCGCCGCCTGCCGATGTGACGTTTACAGCGCAGCAATAGACCAATGCGGGCGAAGCCCGCATTGGTCTATTTACGCCGGGGAGCACTAAGGGTTCGCGCAGAAATAGGTTCACATTTTGCTGGCGGCTATTTTGCCCGTGCTCAAGGCGCGCGCGAGGAGCATACCCACAGGG